>NZ_VATM01000006.1:0-298850 GCF_005781075.1 Escherichia sp. E2562
CTTTCGTAATCTTGCCCTGGAGAATAAGCTGCACTGGCGTCTGGACGTGGTAATGAATGAAGACGACTGCAAAATCAGAAGAGGAAACGCAGCAGAATTATTTTCAGGGATACGGCACATCGCTATTAATATTTTGACGAATGATAAGGTATTCAAGGCAGGGTTAAGACGTAAGATGCGAAAAGCAGCCATGGACAGAAACTACCTGGCGTCACTCCTGGCGGGGAGTGGGCTTTACCAGTCCTTCCTTGCTCAGTGACAGAATATTAAATGAATAGCATTATGATTATTAAATAATATGGTTTAATTTGACATGAACTTTACAAATATAATTAAAATAATACCACCTTTCTGTATCTTCTTGAGTATTTTACTTTACTCTGGAAGGACAGACTGTGTCTTTTTATTTACTATTGAATACACACTTACAAGTCTGGCAATACTTCTAATAAAAAGAAAGTCCATAAGCAATATCTTGTGGGGAATTTATCTCTCCATTTTAGGTGTGCAGGCAGCATCGCTATTTAGCTCAGGGCAATATTTGATGCCTCTTGCCTTGTCGAATGCCGCAGAAGTTGGATCGCTAGGCATTGGCGAGATAATCAAGGTTTTTTCCATTTTTATTTTATTTGTTATAATTTCATTCGTTACGATGCCTTCTGGCGCTCTAGTCGAACGTATTAAATATTATAAATTTAATCTTTTTTGTATAGTATTATTGCTTGTGTGTTCTTTCATAAGTGCGGGGCCGGTATATTCTTTTTATGAAACAGCAAAATTGTACTATTTACAGCAAACCTTTAAGCCTAGTGAGAAGATTGGTGATGCCGGGAAATCTTTTTTAAAAACAAGTGTTTTTATTAACCCTATACAGAATAACAACAACTTCAAAGGGCGTAATGTTATTGTAATCTTTGCTGAGGGATTTTCATCGGAGATTATTGGTAATTCAAAAACTGACGCATTTTCTATTACTCCTAATTTAGATAAGTTATCTACTGAAGCGCTAAGTTTTAAAAATTATTATAACCATACAGCAGCAACCTTTAGAGGTTTAAGAGGCCAGTTAACTTCTGGCTATCAATTTCGTGATGGGTTAACTGATACTGGTACTGGTATTGCACAATTATCTAACTCAGAAATTAATAATATTTATCTTCATCGTCAAACATCTTTACCGGATATATTGAAAGAGTATGGCTATAAAAGTTATTTTATAGCGTCTACAGAAAAAAATAGCCCACTTAACACTATGTTGAAAACGCTTAATTTTGATAAAGTTCTTGGTATGGGGGATTTTATTGGTTATCAACGCGACAGAATGACTGATAAGCAAACATTTAATGCACTGAAATATTTTTTACGTTCTCAAGAAAATAAAAACGAACACTTCTTTATTGGTGTGTACCCATCTGGTACTCATCATGGTCAAGATAGTCCAAATGAAAAATATTTTGATGGTAGCAACCCACTCTACAATAAATTCTATAACTATGATTTTCAGTTGGGGCAGTTCGTTGACTTTTTTCGGCGCAGTTCATTTTATGGCAATACGTTGTTGATAATAACATCGGATCATTCTACATTTCCTTCGACAGAATATAAGAAATCATTTAATAGCGATTCTCGTTTTTTTGTGGACAAGATACCATTTCTGGTCATTGGGAAAGATATTGCGCCTGAAGTTTTAGATGCAGGAGGTAAAAATTCTTTAAGTTTCGCGCCAACAATATTGCACATGTTAGGGATTCAGTATTCAATGAATTATTTTTTGGGGTGTTCTCTTCTTGATAAGATGTGCACATCACCATTCTCACATCTTTCTGCTATTGGCAGCGATTATTTCAATACAAGCAAAGAAAATCATGTTGAACTAATTCAAAATAATAGTAATAATGAATTAATAAAATTAGCCGAACTTTTTTATAACATTAGTGGTTAAATATAAGGCTGTACAAGTTACAAGCAATTTCCTAATTAGGAAATATATGACTGTAAAAGAAGATATAAATTAAGCTATTCTTTATCTTCAATAAGCCGCAACCCGCGGTGACCACCCCTGACAGGAGTAAACAATGTCAAAGCAACAGATCGGCGTCGTCGGTATGGCAGTGATGGGACGCAACCTTGCGCTCAACATCGAAAGCCGTGGTTATACCGTCTCTATTTTCAACCGTTCTCGTGAAAAGACGGAAGAAGTGATTGCCGAAAATCCAGGCAAGAAACTGGTTCCTTACTATACGGTGAAAGAGTTCGTTGAATCTCTTGAAACGCCTCGTCGCATCCTGTTAATGGTGAAAGCAGGTGCAGGCACGGATGCTGCTATTGATTCCCTGAAACCATATCTCGATAAAGGCGATATCATCATTGATGGTGGTAATACCTTCTTCCAGGACACCATTCGTCGTAACCGCGAGCTTTCTGCAGAAGGCTTTAACTTCATCGGTACGGGTGTTTCCGGTGGTGAAGAGGGCGCGCTGAAAGGACCTTCTATCATGCCTGGTGGGCAGAAAGAAGCCTATGAACTGGTTGCACCTATCCTGACCAAAATCGCCGCCGTGGCTGAAGATGGAGAACCGTGCGTTACCTATATTGGTGCCGATGGCGCAGGTCACTATGTGAAGATGGTTCACAACGGTATTGAATACGGTGATATGCAACTGATTGCTGAAGCCTATTCTCTGCTGAAAGGTGGTCTGAATCTCTCTAACGAAGAACTGGCACAAACCTTTACCGAGTGGAATAACGGTGAACTGAGCAGCTACCTGATCGACATCACTAAAGACATCTTCACCAAGAAAGATGAAGACGGTAATTACCTGGTTGATGTGATCCTGGATGAAGCAGCGAACAAAGGTACGGGTAAATGGACCAGTCAGAGCGCGCTGGATCTCGGCGAACCGCTGTCGCTGATTACTGAGTCTGTGTTTGCTCGTTATATCTCTTCCCTGAAAGATCAGCGCGTAGCCGCGTCTAAAGTACTGTCGGGTCCGCAAGCGCAGCCAGCAGGTGATAAAGCTGAATTCATCGAAAAAGTTCGCCGTGCGCTTTATCTGGGTAAGATTGTTTCTTACGCGCAGGGCTTCTCGCAGCTACGTGCGGCGTCTGAAGAGTACAGCTGGGATCTGAATTATGGTGAAATCGCGAAGATCTTCCGTGCCGGTTGTATCATTCGTGCTCAGTTCCTGCAGAAAATCACGGATGCTTACGCCGAAAATCCTAAGATTGCTAACCTGCTGTTAGCCCCGTACTTTAAGAAAATTGCCGACGATTACCAGCAAGCTCTGCGTGATGTTGTTGCTTATGCGGTGCTGAACGGTATTCCAGTACCTACCTTCTCTGCAGCGGTTGCTTACTATGACAGCTATCGTGCCGCAGTACTGCCTGCAAACTTGATCCAGGCGCAGCGTGACTATTTCGGTGCGCATACCTATAAGCGCATTGATAAAGAAGGTGTATTCCACACCGAATGGCTGGATTAATCTGATTTAATCAGTATTAAACTAAGGCCCGGCATTTATCGCCGGGCTTTTTTTTTACTATCAATCTTATTGATTTAATTTCATTGCTTAATACTAACTTAATAAATAGCAGCTATTCTTATAAAGAAAATCTGAAATGTTTTTCGTTTCGTTGACCAGACATCATCGTGGCGTTAAAACTTTTAACTCTTATCAGGGTGCTAAAACATCATGATTCATAGTTAAGTTAATTCTGAGAGCATGAAATGAAAATCACCATTTCCGGAACCGGTTATGTTGGCCTGTCTAATGGGCTATTAATCGCACAAAATCATAACGTTGTAGCATTAGATATTTTACCAACTCGCGTTGCAATGCTGAATGATCGGATATCTCCTATTGTTGATAAAGAAATTGAGCAGTTTTTGCAATCAGACAAAATACGTTTTAATGCCACGTTAGATAAAAAAGAAGCCTACCGGAATGCTGATTATGTAATCATCGCAACCCCGACCGACTATGATCCTAAAACCAATTATTTCAATACATCTAGCGTAGAATCAGTAATTAAAGATGTTACGGAAATAAACCCTCATGCAGTAATGATTATTAAGTCTACGGTTCCTGTAGGTTTTACGGCCGCGATGCAAAAAAAATTCAAGACTGAGAACATTATCTTCTCCCCTGAATTCCTCCGAGAAGGCAAAGCCCTTTACGATAACCTTCATCCTTCCCGTATTGTGATAGGCGAACGTTCTGAACGTGCACAGCGGTTTGCCGCGTTATTACAGGAAGGGGCGGTTAAGCAAAATATCCCGACTCTGTTTACTGATTCAACAGAAGCAGAGGCCATTAAACTTTTTGCCAATACTTACCTCGCCATGCGCGTGGCGTACTTTAACGAGTTGGACAGTTATGCAGAAAGCCTGGGATTGAACACCCGTCAAATCATTGAAGGTGTTTGTCTTGATCCGCGTATCGGCAATCATTACAACAATCCATCATTTGGTTACGGTGGTTACTGTTTGCCGAAAGATACCAAGCAGCTTCTGGCAAATTACCAGTCTGTGCCAAACAACATCATTTCTGCCATCGTTGAAGCTAATCGCACCCGCAAAGACTTTATTGCCGATGCTATCTTGTCACGTAAACCCAAAGTCGTAGGGATATATCGCCTAATTATGAAGAGCGGTTCAGATAACTTCCGTGCGTCTTCCATTCAGGGGATCATGAAGCGTATCAAAGCTAAGGGGGTAGAAGTGATTATCTATGAACCGGTTATGAAGGAAGAAATGTTTTTCAATTCACGACTGGAACGTGATCTCGCGACGTTTAAGCAAAAGGCTGATGTCATCATCTCTAATCGAATGTCAGAAGAGCTTAAAGATGCAGCAGACAAGGTCTACACCCGCGATCTTTTCGGTAGCGACTAACTATCTGTAATCAGATGATTTTTGGCGGTAGTTGGTATCGATGTTCATGTAATAATTCATTATATTTATTGTTTATCCTATGGCATTCATACTGATTATCGCTAAACTATGGCGACCTGAAATTTTCCGTCTGTTAGGGTAATGATGAGAGTTGAAAATAATAATATTTCTGGGCACAACAATGACCCGGAACAGATTGATTTAATTGATTTACTGGTACAACTGTGGCGCGGGAAGATGACCATTATCGCCACAGTCATTGTGGCTATCGTGTTGGCTATTGGATACCTGGCAGTAGCGAAAGAGCAATGGACATCAACAGCCATTGTCACTCAACCTGATGTGGGGCAAATTGCCGGCTATAACAACGCCATGAATGTAATTTATGGCCAGGCTGCGCCAAAAGTAGCTGATTTACAGGAGGCGTTAATTGGTCGCTTCAGTTCTGCTTTCTCTGCATTAGCGGAAACGCTGGATAATCAGGAAGAACGCGAAAAACTGACTATCGAACCTGCTGTTAAAAACCAGCCGTTACCGTTAGCTGTTTCTTATGTCGGGCACACTGCAGCGGATGCACAGAAAAAGCTGGCTGAATACATTCAACAGGTTGATGACCAAGTGAATGAAGAGCTGGAAAAGGACCTGAAGGATAATATCGCTTTGGGTATGAAAACCTTGCAGGACTCCCTGAAAACTCAGGAAGTGGTGGCTCAGGAGCAAAAAACGCTGCGTATCCGCCAGATTCAGGAAGCGTTGCAGTATGCGAATCAGGCGCAGGTAATAAAGCCGCAGATTCAGCAGACTGGTGAAAATATTACTCAGGACACGTTGCTTTTGTTAGGTAGCGAAGCACTGGAGTCGATGATTAAGCACGAAGCGACTCGTCCGCTTGTGTTCTCGCCAAACTATTATCAGACTCGTCAAAACCTGCTGGATATCGAAAGTCTGAAGGTTGATGATCTTGATATTCATGCCTACCGTTACGTTATGAAACCCACACTGCCAATTCGTCGCGATAGCCCGAAGAAAGCAATTACCTTGATTCTGGCAGTACTGCTGGGCGGCATGGTTGGCGCGGGAATTGTGCTGGGGCGTAATGCGCTGCGTAATTACAACGCGAAATAGTCTTTTCAGCTTTAAATAAAAAGGGCAGGGTGGTGACACCTTGCCTTTTTTGTTGCCGGATGCGATGCTGGCGCATCTTATCCAGCCTACGTGTGCAGAGCGAATAGTAGGCCTGATAAGCTTGCGCATCGGGCAATGGCTCAGGATGCGACAGCTACATCGCATCCGGTCAGCCTGCAACTCACTGATGCCGTTTACGCAGGTTCTCAATCACCGTCGTTAAGTCCAGATCCTGATCCTGCAGCAGCACCAGCAGGTGATACATCAAGTCCGATGCCTCGTTGGTCAGTTCAAAGCGGTCATGTACCGTCGCTGCCAGTGCGGTTTCCACGCCTTCTTCGCCCACTTTCTGCGCAATGCGCTTAGTGCCGCTGGCATACAATTTGGCTGTATAGGAGGTTTCCGGGTCGGCAGATTTGCGTTCGGCGAGCAGTTGTTCCAGTTGATACAGGAATAGCCACTGGTGAGCGGTATCTCCGAAGCAGCTGCTGGTGCCTTTGTGGCAGGTTGGGCCGATGGGATTCGCCAGCACCAGCAATGTGTCGTTGTCGCAGTCCGGCGCAATATTTACTACGTTGAGGAAATTGCCGGACGTTTCACCTTTGGTCCACAGTCGCTGTTTAGTGCGCGAGAAGAAGGTGACTTTGCCGCTTTCGATGGTTTTGTCCAGCGCTTGCGGATTCATGTAGCCCAGCATTAACACTTCGCCGGATACCGCGTGTTGCACAATCACCGGCATCAGCCCGTCGGTTTTTTCCCAGTCCAGTTCGCGACGTTGTTGTTCTGTTAACATATCCTGATCTCCACGCCCTGTGTTGCCAGGTACGCTTTTAATTCACCAATATTGATTATTTGTTTGTGGAATACGGAAGCCGCCAGCGCGCCGTCAACGTCGGCATCGCGGAAGGCTTCGAGGAAGTGTTCCATGGTGCCTGCGCCACCGGAGGCAATCAGCGGGACGTGGCACACTTCACGCACTTTTTTCAGTTGCTCGAGGTCGTAACCGTTACGCACGCCGTCCTGATTCATCATGTTGAGGACGATTTCTCCGGCACCGCGTTTTTGCACTTCCTGTACCCAATCGAGCGTTTCCCACTGAGTGACGCGGGTGCGGCTTTCATCGCCGGTATATTGATTCACATGATATTTACCGGTTTCGGCGTCGTACCAGGTATCAATACCGACCACAATACACTGCACGCCAAAGCGATCAGCCAGGCGAGTAATTAACGTCGGGTCCGCCAGCGCAGGGGAGTTGATAGAGATTTTATCCGCGCCAAAGGAAAGAATTTTCGCGGCGTCATCCAGCGATTTAATTCCTCCCGCCACGCAGAACGGAATATCGATCACTTCCGCCACGCGAGATACCCAGCTTTTATCTACCACACGTCCATCGCTGGAGGCGGTGATATCGTAGAACACTAGCTCGTCCGCACCTTCTTCGGCGTAGCGTTTTGCCAGCGGCACGATATCGCCAATGATTTCATGGTTACGAAACTGTACGCCTTTCACCACCTGACCATCACGAACGTCGAGACATGGGATTATGCGTTTTGCCAGCATGCGATGGCCTCCTTCACGGTGAATTTACCTTCCAGTAATGCCCGACCAACTATTACGCCGCGTACGCCAGTACCACGCAGGGCAGCGACATCATCAATGTCGCCAATGCCGCCGGAGGACTGAAATGCCACCTGCGGATATCTGGCGCAGACTTCCTCATATAAAGAGACGTTAGAACCTGCCAGCGTGCCGTCGCGCGAGATATCGGTACACAGCACATGTTTCAGGCCGACGGGCAGATAGGTTTCCACCAGTTGTTCCAGCGAAACGCCCGAGTTCTCTTGCCAGCCGCTAACCGCCACCTGCTTGTTGCCTTGCTCGTCAATGCGTACATCCAGCGCCAGCACTAACGCATCCGCACCGAAGCGTTCAAACCAGCCTTTCACCATTTCTGGTGATTTCACTGCGGTGGAGCCGACCACCACGCGCGCAACGCCTGCTTCCAGTAACGTCGCCACATCTTCTTCGCTACGCACGCCGCCGCCCACCTGAACCGGAACGTTAACGCCTGCGACCAGCGTTTTAATCAGAGAAATTTGTCGTTTAGCCGGATCTTTTGCCCCAGTCAGATCCACCAGATGCAGCACTTCGGCACCTTGTGCAGCGTAATCCTGTAAACGCGGCAGCGGGTCGTTACCGTAATCGCGCTGTTTGCCGTAATCGCCCTGATGGAGACGCACCACGGTGCCGTCGATTAAATCTAATGCCGGAATAATCATCACATCTCCAGGAAGTTTTTCAGCAACTTAGCGCCAGCGGTACCAGAACGCTCCGGGTGGAACTGCACGCCGTAGAAGTTATCTTTTTGTACCGCCGCGGTGAACGGTTCGCCGTAATTACACTGCGCGATGGTCCACGGATTGACCGGCATTGCGTAGCTGTGAACAAAGTAAAAGTACGCACCGTCTTCAATCCCCTGAAACAGGCGGTTGCCTGCCCGCGGGTAAACGCGGTTCCAGCCCATATGCGGCAGCGGCAGACCAAAGTCGGTCATTTTCGGCACGTCTTCGTCGATGATGCCCAGCAAGTCGACGCCGTTGCTCTCTTCGCTGCGTCGCCCCAGCAGTTGCATCCCTAAGCAGATGCCCAGCACCGGTTGGGTACAGGCTTTGATGAGATCAAACAGCTCGCGCTCACGTACCTGATCCATCGCCGCTTGCGCAGTGCCAACGCCGGGTAAAAACAGTTTATCGGCCAGCAACACTACGTCCGGGTCACGGCTGACTTTGGGTTCATAACCGTGGCGCGCAATGGCTGATTTCACCGAGTTCAGGTTGGCGCAGCCGGTATCCAGGATCACCACGTTCATTACAGCACTCCTTTCGACGAGGGCAGGGTGTCGCCTTCCACGCGGATGGCCTGGCGCAGAGTGCGACCAAAGGCTTTGAACAGGCTCTCTACACGGTGATGATCGTTTTTACCTTTAGTTTTCAGGTGTAACGTCACGCCCATGGTGTAAGAGAGCGAACGGAAGAAGTGCTCGATCATTTCGGTGCTGAGATCGCCTACGCGCTGGTAGGTAAATTCAGCTTTATATTCCAGGTGCGGGCGACCAGAGATATCCAGCGCGCAGCGGGCAAGGCATTCATCCATGGGCAGCACAAAACCAAAGCGGCAAATACCGCGTTTATCGCCGAGGGCTATTTTTAACGCTTCGCCCAGCGCCAGGCCGGTATCTTCGACGGTGTGGTGATCGTCGATATAGAGGTCGCCTTTGACGTTGATTTCCATACGGAAACCGCCGTGGGTGGCGATCTGATCCAGCATATGATCAAAGAAGCCAACGCCGGTGTTAATCTTGCTGCCACCTTCGCGATCCAGCCACACCTGAACGTCAATCTGCGTCTCTTTGGTGTTGCGCACTACATGGGCGTAACGGTCTCGTTTAGTGAGTTGCTCGCCAATCATCGGCCAGTTCAGGATTTCGCGGTCGTAGCGTAAACCATTAATGCCCATGTTTTCCGCCAGTTGAATATCGGTCGCGCGATCGCCAATCACATAACTGTTGGCGCGATCCATCGCTTGCTCAGCCAGATAACGCTCCACCAGTTTTACTTTCGGCTTACGGCAGTCGCACTCATCGGCGGGCAGGTGCGGGCAAATCAGCACTTCATCAAACTGTACGCCTTGCGAAGTGAAGATCTGCATCATCAGGTTGTGCGGGCCATCAAAATCCGCCTGCGGGAAACTTTGTGTTCCCAGACCATCCTGATTGGTGATCATCACCAGCTTATAGCCCGCTTTTTGCAGCTTCAGCAGCTCCGGGATCACGCCCGGTTCAAAGGCGAGTTTGTCAAAACGGTCCACCTGAAAATCACTCGGCGGTTCGCTAATCAGGGTTCCATCGCGATCGATAAAAAGATACTTCTGACTCATCAAACTTGCTCCGCACGTAAGGCGTCAATGACGCGCTGGCTTTCTTCACGGGTTCCGACGGTAATTCGCAGGCAGCCGCTTAAAGAGGGTTGTTTATTCTGATCACGTAAGATAATGCCCTGATCCCACAAAGATTTAAACACTGCGCTGGAGGCTTTAAAGCGCGCCAGAATGTAGTTGGTTTCAGAGTCGAAAACCTGATCCACGCAGGGGATCTCTTTCAGTGCGGCAATCAGGTATTCACGTTCAGCAATAATTTGCGCCACTCGTTCGCTCATGGCGACGATTCCCTGCGGGCTTAACGCCTGGGCCGCAATGTCGGCAACCGGCGTCGAGAGCGGGTAGGGGGCGATCACTTTCATTAGCAGGTTGATGACCTCTTCGTTTGCCAGCGTAAATCCGCAACGAAGCCCCGCCAACGCGAAGGCTTTCGACAGTGTGCGCAAAATAGCCAGGTGCGGATATTCAGCCAGCCAGCCAGCCAGCGATGCCTGCGGGCAAAACTCGATATAGGCTTCATCGGCAACTACAATGGCTTTACCGCGCGTTAACTCCAGCAGGGTGCGAAAATCCTGTGGATTGATCAGTTGCCCGGTCGGGTTGTTGGGGCTGCAAACATAGACCACTTTTACGCCGTCCAGCTTGTCGGAAATGCCCTGTAAGTCCAGTTGCCAGTTGTCCAGCGTCGGCACTATGCGGCACTCGACGCCAATGGTTTCAGCGCTGACGCTGTACATGCCGTACGTTGGCGGGCAGTAGAGGATGGCGTCTTTACCTGGTTCGCAAAAGGCGCGAATCAGCAGTTCAATACCTTCGTCCGCGCCACGGCTGACCAGCACCTGCTCCGGTTTTACGCCTGCATACTGCGCGTAATTTTCAATCACCGCTTTCGGCTGACATTCCGGGTAGCGGTTGAGCGTTTGCTGAGTAAGCTGAAACTCCACGGCTGTGGGGTATTCGTTGGCGTTCAGCCAGACATCGCCGTTACCGCCCAGACGACGCGCCGACTGATACGGCGTCAGGTTGCGGACGTTTTCACGCGCTAAATCGGTAATAGTCACGGTGCTCATGCTTGCTCCTTAAGGGCGTTAACACGCAAAGTAACGGCATTTTTGTGGGCGGTCAGACGCTCGGCGGCGGCCAGTGTTTCAATGGTCGACGCCAGCGCGGAGAAACCTTCTTTCGACAGTTCCTGCACGGTCATACGTTTCTGGAAATCTGCCAGTCCGAGACTGGAACAGGTGGCGGTGTAACCGTAAGTCGGCAGTACATGGTTGGTGCCGGAGGCGTAGTCGCCTGCCGATTCCGGTGACCAGTCACCAAGAAATACCGAACCGGCGCTGGTGATGCCATCGACCAGTTCGCGGGCGTTGCGGGTCTGAATGATCAGGTGCTCCGGGCCGTACTGGTTGGAAATCTCTACGCACTGCGCTAAATCGTTGGTTACGATCAGGCGGCTGGCGCTCAGTGCCTGACGGGCGGTTTCAGCTCTCGGCAGTTCTGCCAACTGGCGTTCGACAGCCTCGGCAACTTGATGCGCCATATCGGCGTCAGGCGTCAGTAAAATCACCTGTGAGTCCGGGCCGTGTTCAGCCTGAGAAAGCAAATCAGAAGCCACGAAATCCGGCGTAGCACCGCTGTCGGCAATCACCAGCACTTCCGACGGGCCTGCGGGCATATCGATCGCCGCACCGTCCAAACGCTGGCTTACCTGGCGTTTTGCCTCGGTGACAAAGGCGTTACCTGGCCCGAAGATTTTGTCTACTTTGGGCACGGATTCTGTGCCCAACGCCAGTGCGGCAATGGCCTGTGCGCCACCGACGTTAAACACATCCTGCACGCCGCACAGCTGCGCCGCGTAAAGGATCTCATCGGCAATCGGCGGCGGTGAGCACAGCACCACTTTTTTACAGCCTGCAATACGCGCCGGAGTCGCCAGCATTAATACCGTTGAGAAGAGCGGGGCGGAACCGCCAGGAATATATAAACCAACCGAAGCTACCGGACGCGTTACCTGCTGGCAACGCACGCCTGGCTGAGTTTCGACATCTACCGGCGGCAGTTTTTGCGCAGTGTGGAAGGTTTCAATATTCTTTACTGCCACCGCCATCGCCTGTTTTAGCTCGTCGCTCAGGCGTTCGCTGGCGGCGGTGATCTCCTCAGCAGACACCTTCAGCGCGGTAACCGTGGTTTTATCAAACTTCGCGCTGTATTCACGCAGGGCGTCATCGCCGCGTGCTTTCACGTTATCGAGAATATCGTTAACAGTGCGGGTAATGCTTTCAGAAGCGGAGATCGCCGGACGCATTAACAACTGGCGTTGTTGCTCCGCAGTACAGCTATTCCAGTCAATGATTGTGTTAAAGCTCATGGCGATCACTCCATCATCTTCTCAATGGGCAGGACCAGAATCGAACTGGCACCCAGCGCTTTCAGTTTTTCCATGGTTTCCCAGAACAGGGTTTCGCTGCTGACCATGTGCATCGCTACGCGCTGTTGATCACCCGCCAGCGGCAGAATAGTTGGGCGTTCGGCACCTGGCAGCAGGGCGATGACGTCATCCAGACGCTCGGTCGGTGCGTGCATCATGATGTATTTCGATTCGCGCGCCTGGATCACACCCTGAATACGGGTCAGCAGTTTGTCGATCAGTTGCTGTTTGGATTCTTCCATTTCGCCATCGCGCTGGATCAGGCAGGCTTTCGAGCGGTAGATAACTTCGACTTCGCGCAGGCCGTTGGCTTCCAGCGTGGCACCGGTGGAAACCAGATCGCAAATCGCATCCGCCAGTCCGGCACGCGGCGCAACTTCGACAGAACCGTTCAGTAAGCAGGATTTAAAAGAGATACCTTTCTGGTCGAGATAACGCTTGAGCAGGTGAGGATAAGAGGTGGCGATACGTTTACCGTTTAAGGAGAGCGGGCCGTCCCAGGCTTCATCAACTGGCGTTGCCAGTGAAAGGCGGCAGCCGCCGAAATCCAGACGACGCAGGGTAAAATAACGCGGATCTTCACCCTGGGCGCGGCGGTTAAGCAACTCTTCTTCCAGCACGTTTTCGCCGATAATCCCAAGGTCTACCACGCCGTCCATTACCAGACCGGGAATGTCGTCGTCACGCACGCGCAGAATATCAATCGGCATGTTTTCAGCCATTGCGATCAGGCGCTGGGTGTGAAGATTAATTTTAATGCCACAGCGCGCCAGCAATTCGCGTGAGTCATCACTTAAACGGCCGGATTTCTGCATAGCTATGCGTAAACGAGAGTTGTCTGTCATTTTCTTTTTCCTCTTTATACCTGTCTGAACCGTTATCAACCGCGCAATAAAAAAGCCCCCGGAAGGTGATCTTCCGGGGGCTTTCTCATGCGTTCATGCACCACTGGAAGATCTGAATGTCTTCCAGCACACATCGCCTGAAAGACTAGTCAGGATGATGGTGATGATGGTGGTGTTTAAATTGAACGCGTGTCATAAAAGTCTCTGTGAATGTTTATTCAACTGATGTCTTTTAACCTAAACCACTTTCACGTTAGAACGCAAGGGCTTTTTTATATATTTTATGTCGATGGATTTGTTTAATGAATGAGCGGGGAAAGGAGGGGGCTAAGAGGACTGTCCTCTAACCTGACGGCACCAAAAATAGCGAAGCCTGGATTTTTCGTCTCGCTGACAATGCTTTGAGCTACTGGCTAATTAATAAATAGTTTATTGCCACTCATCATTGCACAATGAACTGTACAAAAGAGGAGATTGACATGCGTACAATTAGCTACAGCGAAGCGCGTCAGAATTTGTCGGCAACAATGATGAAAGCCGTTGAAGATCATGCCCCGATCCTTATTACTCGTCAGAATGGAGAGGCTTGTGTTCTGATGTCACTCGAAGAATACAACTCGCTGGAAGAGACGGCTTATCTACTGCGCTCCCCCGCTAACGCCCGGAGATTGATGGACTCAATTGATAGCCTGAAATCAGGCAAAGGAACGGAAAAGGACATTATCGAGTGAAACTAATCGGGTCTGAGGAATCAGGGGGATGATTATCTGTACTGGCAGGAAACAGATAAGCGAATTGTTAAAAAGATCAATGAACTTATCAAAGATACCCGCAGAACGCCATTTGAAGGTAAGGGGAAGCCAGAACCCCTGAAACATAATTTGTCAGGCTTCTGGTCCCGACGCATTACAGAGGAGAACCGTCTGGTATGCGCGGTTACTGACGATTCACTGCTTATTGCAGCATGTCGTTATCATTATTGAAGAGATTCATTCATAGAATGAATTGTCAGTTTTGATACGCTGGCGTAGCCTTATAGATCTAAGGTGTATCAGGAGAAAACGGATGAAAAAGGTCGCAATTGTCGGGTTAGGGTGGTTAGGCATGCCGCTGGCGATGTCACTTTCAGCACGAGGCTGGCAAGTCACTGGGAGTAAAACTACACAAGATGGCGTAGAAGCGGCCCAAATGAGTGGCATTGATAGCTATCTGCTTCGCATGGAGCCCGATTTAGTTTGCGACTCTGACGATCTGGATGCCCTGATGGATGCTGACGCGCTGGTCATTACGCTTCCGGCACGCCGCAGCGGCCCCGGCGATGAGTTCTATTTACAAGCGGTACAGGAGCTGGTGGATAGCGCGCTGGCTTATCACATTCCCCGCATTATTTTTACCAGCTCAACATCTGTTTACGGTGATGCGCAAGGCACAGTGAAAGAAAACACTCCGCGTAATCCGCTGACCCATAGTGGACGAGTGTTAAAAGAGCTGGAAGACTGGCTGCACAATTTACCCGGTACTTCGGTTGATATTTTGCGTCTTGCTGGTCTGGTCGGGCCTGGGCGTCATCCCGGCCGTTTCTTTGCCGGAAAAACTGCGCCGGATGGAGAACACGGCGTCAATTTAGTCCACCTGGAAGATGTTATTGGCGCTATCACTCTGTTGTTACAGGCACCTAAAGGCGGGCACATCTATAATATATGTGCGCCAGCTCACCCTGCGCGTAATGTTTTCTATCCACAGATGGCCCGTTTACTGGGACTGGAACCTCCGCAGTTCAGGAATAGCCTGGACAGCGGCAAAGGTAAAATTATTGATGGCAGCCGGATCTGTAATGAATTGGGATTTGAATACCAGTATCCCGATCCACTGGTAATGCCGCTGGAGTAAAGCATCACGCCAGCAGAATGCCGCATACACCGCAAGGGGGCGTGTATGAAACCACTGCTGGACGTGTTGATGATCCTTGATGCCTTAGAAAAAGAGGGCAGTTTTGCGGCGGCGTCAGCCAAACTGTATAAGACGCCATCTGCCCTCAGCTACACTGTTCACAAGCTGGAAAGCGACCTTAATATTCAATTGCTTGATCGTAGTGGTCACCGCGCTAAGTTTACCCGCACCGGAAAAATGTTGCTGGAGAAGGGGCGGGAAATTCTCCATGCTGTGCATGAACTGGAAAAGCAGGCGATCAAACTCCATGAAGGTTGGGAAAACGATCTGGTAATCGGGGTTGATGATACCTTTCCCTTTTCACTGCTTGCGCCACTCATTGAAACCTTTTATCAACATCACAGCGTCACGCGTCTGAAGTTTATCAATGGCGTTCTGGGCGGTTCCTGGGATGCCCTGACTCAGGGGCGAGCGGATATTATTGTTGGCGCGATGCATGAACCACCATCTTCCAGCGAATATGGTTTCTCTCGGTTGGGCTGTCTGGAACAAGTTTTCGCGATTGCTCCTCATCATCCGTTAGCTCTGGAAGAGGAACCGTTAAATCGCCGTATCATTAAACGCTATCGGGCGATTATCGTGGGTGATACCGCGCAGGCTGGCGCATCTACGGCATCACAACTTCTCGACGAACAAGAGGCCATTACCGTATTTGATTTTAAAACCAAACTGGAATTACAAATCAGCGGTCTTGGTTGCGGTTATTTACCGCGCTATCTGGCGCAACGCTTTCTTGATAGTGGCGCGTTAATTGAGAAGAAAGTGGTTGCGCAATCCCTCTTTGAACCCGTATGGATTGGCTGGAATGAACAAACCGCAGGGCTTGCCAGTGCGTGGTGGCGTGATGAGATTTTAGCAAATAGTGCTATTGCTGGTGTTTATGCAAAATATGATGACGGAAAATCAGCCATTTAAATAAAAAATTATATGACAAGCCTCTCATTCTCTTGTCATTTACCCCCCATTTAGGCACAATGCGCCGCTGTCAAAAAATGACTAAAAACCGACGTTTCATCCGCGTCGGTTATTTTTTGCTTCAAACCAATCATTCATACCAAGAGGCCGGGCTTCGTACCGGATAGATATTTACTAAAAATCGACAGTTGTTGTCGCTGAGGAATCCAAAAAAATGGGGCAATTTTTTGCTTACGCGACGGTTATCACCGTAAAGGAGAATGACCATGTCGCATAACGTTACTCCAAACACCTCTCGCGTGGAATTGCGTAAAACGCTTACGTTAGTTCCGGTTGTAATGATGGGTCTTGCCTATATGCAGCCGATGACGCTGTTTGATACTTTTGGTATCGTTTCAGGCCTCACGGATGGTCATGTGCCGACAGCCTATGCGTTCGCATTGATTGCGATCCTGTTTACGGCTCTGAGCTACGGGAAGCTGGTTCGCCGCTATCCTTCTGCTGGCTCTGCATACACTTACGCCCAGAAATCCATTAGCCCGACTGTCGGCTTTATGGTGGGTTGGTCTTCTCTGCTCGACTACCTGTTCGCGCCGATGATCAACATTCTGCTGGCGAAAATCTATTTTGAAGCTCTGGTGCCTTCCATCCCATCGTGGATGTTTGTGGTGGCGCTGGTGGCCTTTATGACCGCCTTTAACCTGCGTAGTCTGAAATCCGTAGCGAACTTCAACACTGTAATCGTGGTGTTGCAGGTAGTGCTGATCGCGGTGATTCTGGGCATGGTTGTGTATGGTGTATTTGAAGGTGAAGGCGCTGGTACGCTGGCGAGCACGCGTCCGTTCTGGTCCGGTGATGCACATGTCATCCCGATGATTACCGGTGCGACGATTCTGTGTTTCTCCTTTACCGGCTTTGACGGCATCAGCAACTTGTCGGAAGAAACCAAAGATGCAGAGCGCGTGATCCCGCGTGCGATTTTCCTGACCGCGCTGATTGGCGGCATGATCTTCATCTTTGCAACTTACTTCCTGCAACTGTACTTCCCGGATATCTCTCGCTTTAAAGATCCGGATGCGTCACAGCCTGAAATCATGCTGTACGTTGCGGGCAAAGCGTTCCAGGTTGGCGCGCTGATCTTCTCCACCATTACCGTACTGGCGTCCGGCATGGCGGCGCACGCAGGCGTAGCGCGTCTGATGTACGTAATGGGTCGTGACGGCGTGTTCCCGAAAAGCTTCTTCGGTTATGTACACCCGAAATGGCGTACTCCGGCGATGAACATTATCCTGGTTGGCGCGATTGCTCTGCTGGCAATCAACTTTGACCTGGTAATGGCAACGGCGCTGATTAACTTTGGTGCGCTGGTGGCGTTCACCTTCGTTAACCTGTCGGTTATCTCGCAGTTCTGGATCCGTGAGAAGCGTAACAAGACGCTGAAAGATCACTTCCAGTATCTGTTCCTGCCGATGTGTGGTGCGCTGACTGTAGGTGCGCTGTGGGTTAACCTGGAAGAAAGCTCAATGGTTCTGGGGCTGATCTGGGCGGCTATCGGTCTGATTTACCTGGCTTGCGTGACTAAGAGCTTCCGTAACCCGGTTCCGCAGTACGAAGACGTTGCATAATCTTTAAATCCGGATGACATAATCATCCGGTAAATCTAAAAAAGCCGGAGTTTATATCGCTCCGGCTTTTTTGTTTCAGACGATCTCTTCCGCGTACTGCCAAAGCGCTTTTAACAACGCTCCTTTCTCTTTGTCATCGGCATATTGTTGTGCCAGCATCTGCAATTCATCAGCATAACCTTGCAAAAATTCTGCTGTGAAGACCTGACGGCGGTGCTCCAGCCAGCGTTGCTGCTCGGCGTAATCCAGCGTCCCCAGGAAGTTACGCGCCCGATAATTGAACAACAGTTTCTCAATACGTTTATCGACAAAGGTGATATCCAGTGCCGGTAAATTACGCGGCTCGGTTTCCAGGACAATTTTCATTGCGGCGCGATCGGCGTCACTGAAAAAGCCATTATAGAGCTGTGCATCGACGTTATCTGAAGGTGTAAATGGTTCGGCTTCAGCAAATATCGCAACCACTTTTTCACGCACTTGCGGGTGTTCACGCAGAATTTTCAGGTTATCGAGACAATGCTGACGATTAATTCCCAACCTGTCGGCATCTTCCGGGCGCAGCGTATTCGCCTGCGCCAGCACCGGGCATTTATTGATATGCACCAGCTTAACCGGGACTGCGGCGTTATCGCCCAGATCGGCCTTTGCGGTATACAGACGCTCGCGCAGCGTGTCGCTGTCCAGCTCCAGGAGTGGCGAGATATCTCCCGCCAAATCCACCATAATCACGGCATTGCGATTTTCCGGATGCCACGCCAGTGGCGCCACCCAGCTGGTATTACCGCGCCATGCGCCAAACATACCGGAAACATGTACCAGCGGTTTCATCTGCGGCACATCAATCAACGCCGTCAGTTTGTGCTTATTACGATGGGTAAAGAGATAATCAAACAGCCGTGGTTGACGTGTTTTCACCAACTTCGCCATCGCAATAGTGGCGTACACATCGGCCATCGCATCGTGGGCGTTGCTATGTTCAATACCATTAGCTTTGGTTAAATGTTCAAGTCGAAAGCTCGGTAAACCATCTTCATTTTCAGGCCAGTTAATCCCCTCCGGGCGCAGGGCATAACAGGCACGCATCACGTCAAGCAGATCCCAGCGAGAGTTATCATGTTGCCAACTCCAGGCATAGGGATCGTAAAAATTACGATAAAAGATATTGCGTGTAACTTCGTCGTCAAAACGCACATTGTTGTAACCAAGAATACAGGTCTTCGGTACGGTAAAAAGCGAGTGAATACGGGCGGCAAAGGCAGCTTCGTTTTCCCCTTTTGCACGCGCTTCCTGTGGCGTGATGCCGGTAATTAACACCGCCCCTGGCTGGGGTAAATAATCGTCCGCAGGCTTACAGTAAAAGACTTCAGGTTCGCCGATAATATTGAATTCGCTATCAGTGCGAATGGCGGCAAACTGCGCTGGGCGATCTAACGCGGGGTGCGTGCCAAAGGTTTCGTAATCATGAAACAAAAAGGTAGATTGTTGCTTACCGTCATTCATCGTTAGGTTAAATCCGTTATTTCTGTTGTAGGCCAGAGTATCAAATATCACCGTGCTAATCAGCTTTAGAGCGATATTTTGGCTGCGTGTGAAAACAGATAATGTCAGATTAAAATGAGATAAATGTCACATTTTCTTGCACTTTATTTCAGCCAGTTCATCAGGATTTCCGTAAAAAGAACAGCTATTGGAAACACCTGAGGATTTGCTGTTGAAACGCCGTCTTATTATTGCTGCTTCTTTGTTCGTTTTTAATTTATCGTCTGGTTTTGCGGCGGAAAAGATTCCCTTTTCACCCCAACCTCCGGAGATTCATGCGGGATCATGGGTTTTGATGGATTACACAACCGGACAGATCCTCACGGCGGGTAATGAGCACCAACAACGTAACCCTGCCAGCCTGACTAAGCTAATGACGGGCTATGTCGTCGATCGCGCTATCGATAGCCATCGCATAACACCAGACGATATTGTCACTGTGGGACGCGATGCGTGGGCGAAAGATAATCCGGTTTTTGTCGGCTCTTCACTGATGTTTTTGAAAGAGGGCGATCGCGTATCGGTACGTGATTTAAGCCGTGGATTAATTGTGGATTCCGGCAATGACGCCTGTGTGGCGCTTGCAGATTATATTGCCGGGGGGCAACGGCAGTTCGTCACAATGATGAACAATTACGCTGAAAAGTTGCATTTACAGGATACCCATTTTGAAACGGTTCACGGTCTGGATGCGCCGGGCCAGCATAGCTCAGCCTATGATTTAGCCGTGCTTTCTCGCGCCATCATCCACGGCGAACCTGAGTTTTACCATATGTACAGCGAAAAAAGCCTTACCTGGAACGGCATCACCCAGCAAAACCGAAACGGGCTATTGTGGGATAAAACCATGAACGTTGACGGCCTGAAAACCGGGCATACATCCGGGGCCGGGTTTAATCTCATTGCTTCGGCGGTGGATGGGCAACGCCGTCTCATTGCAGTGGTAATGGGGGCCGACAGCGCAAAAGCTCGCGAAGAAGAGGCTAGAAAATTACTGCGTTGGGGGCAGCAAAACTTTACTACGGTGCAAATTTTGCACCGTGGGAAAAAGGTCGGTACGGAGCGCATCTGGTATGGTGATAAAGAAAACATCGCACTGGGAACGGAACAAGAATTCTGGATGGTGCTGCCGAAAGCGGAGATCCCTAATATCAAAGCAAAATATACCCTTGATGGTAAAGAACTCACTGCGCCAATTGCTGCTCACAAGCGGGTAGGGGAAATTGAGCTGTACGACCGCGATAAATTGGTTGCGCACTGGCCATTGGTTACCCTGGAATCTGTCGGTGAAGGCGGTATGTTTTCCAGGTTGAGCGATTATTTCCACCATAAATCCTGACCTTTATTTAGCGCCGACTGGCAGGAGTGCGAGTCTGCTCGCATAATCAACACTCATTCCTTGTGGTATTTACATTGCAAAATACACTGTACAAAAAAACAGTGTGTGGAGGCGTCATGAACTACGAGATTAAGCAGGAAGATAAACGTACCGTTGCAGGTTTCCATCTCGTTGGCCCGTGGGAACAAACGGTGAAGAAAGGTTTTGAGCAGTTGATGATGTGGGTAGACAACAAAAAAGTTGTGCCTAAGGAATGGATTGCCGTCTATTACGATAACCCAGATGAAACACCCGCCGAAAAGTTACGTTGCGACACGGTGGTTTCCCTGGAGAACAACTTCACTCTACCGGAAAACAGTGAAGGCGTGATCCTGACGGAAATCTCCGGTGGGCAATATGCGGTTGCCGTTGCCCGCGTAGAAAGCGATGATTTTTCTACGCCATGGTATCAGTTTTTTAATACTCTCTTGCAAGACAGTGCTTATCAGATGTCACCTAAGCCCTGTTTCGAAGTTTATCTTAATAACGGAGCAGAAGACGGCTATTGGGATATTGAAATGTATGTCGCAGTGCAGCCGAAAATGGGTTAATGCTGGTGCAACAACAGGGTGTTAACCTGATTGCTTCGCTGTTTTTCGTCATGTAAAAGGGTAAAATTGACCTTCAGACTTCTGATGATCCCTTCGGGAATGTTCCTGATTACTGGTTGAAAGTCGGCTGGACAGCTGGTTTAGTGTCTGGCCGTTTATCCTTATTTTACGGAGTTGCAGCGTGCGAGCTGATAAGTGCCTTAGTCCGTTTGAAATTCGTGTGTACCGTCATTACCGTATCGTGCATGGTACTCGCGTCGCACTAGCATTCCTGCTGACTTTTCTCATTATTCGCCTGTTTACTATCCCGGAAAGCACCTGGCCACTGGTCACTATGGTGGTGATCATGGGGCCTATCTCGTTTTGGGGTAACGTCGTCCCTCGAGCATTCGAACGTATTGGCGGTACGGTGTTCGGCTCGATTTTAGGTCTTATAGCCCTGCAACTGGAGTTAATTTCGTTACCTCTGATGTTGGTCTGGTGCGCGGCGGCGATGTTCCTTTGCGGCTGGTTGGCGCTGGGCAAGAAACCTTATCAAGGCTTATTGATTGGTGTGACGCTGGCGATTGTTGTTGGTTCCCCGACAGGTGAAATTGATACGGCATTATGGCGAAGCGGCGATGTGATCCTCGGCTCTTTACTGGCAATGTTGTTTACCGGTATCTGGCCACAACGGGCGTTCATCCACTGGCGCATTCAACTGGCGAAAAGTCTGACCGAATATAATCGGGTCTATCAATCAGCATTCTCACTAAACTTACTCGAACGCCCACGTCTGGAAAGCCATCTGCAAAAACTCCTGACCGATGCCGTGAAAATGCGTGGGCTGATTGCACCCGCCAGCAAAGAAACCCGTATTCCAAAATCGATATATGAAGGTATCCAGACGATTAACCGTAATCTGGTTTGTATGCTGGAGCTGCAAATCAATGCTTACTGGGCCACGAGGCCCAGTCATTTTGTGCTACTGAATGCGCAAAAACTGCGCGACACACAGCAAATGATGCAGCAAATAGTGCTGACTCTTGTTCATGCCCTGTACGAAGGTAATCCACAGCCGGTTTTTGCTAATACAGAAAAACTGAACGATGCTGTGGAAGAGTTGCGCCAGTTGCTCGCTAATCATCATGATCTGAAAGTCGTTGAGACGCCGATTTATGGCTATGTATGGCTAAACATGGAAACGGCGCATCAACTGGAGTTGCTGTCAAATCTGATTTGTCGGGCTTTACGCAAATAAATTCCGACCTTCAGAATCAAATTGCTGCTGCTTCGATTCAGCAAGGATAAAGGGTATGATAGTGAATAGGGATAAAAGCATTGTCATCTGCGGCAGCTATGAGTAATGTTGGCCCTAACGAATAGCGGTTGCTTAAACGAATCCGACTCTCACATTATCAGGGGTATAAAAATGGAAACTACCAAGCCTTCATTCCAGGACGTACTGGAATTTGTTCGCCTGTTCCGTCGTAAGAACAAACTGCAACGTGAAATCCAGGACGTTGAGAAAAAGATCCGTGACAACCAGAAACGTGTCCTGCTGCTCGACAACCTGAGCGACTACATCAAACCTGGTATGAGCGTTGAAGCAATTCAGGGCATCATCGCCAGCATGAAAGGCGACTATGAAGATCGTGTTGATGATTACATCATCAAAAATGCTGAGCTCTCCAAAGAACGCCGCGATATCTCCAAAAAGCTGAAAGCTATGGGCGAAATGAAAAACGGCGAAGCGAAGTAATTTCTACTTTATTCAATGAGGATTGCCGGGCAATCCTCATTGTTCATTGATTCTTTTCTCACTGTTGTAAGTCATCATTCCCATCTCATAACATATTGAAATCTCTGGCTTAACGACTGCCTTCTTCTGTATGCAATAAGGCAAGAAGTTCTGCAACCCCGATGTTATCTACCGCACTGGTCATTAACACCTTTCGAGCTCCGGCTTCCCGTAGCCAGCATTTCACCAAAGATATCTGTTCTTCACTGGCTAAATCCACTTTGGTGACTACCCCAATGACCGGGCGATTCATTGACGTGGTAAAGCCTGGCGAAAAAGGGGACCACGGCGCGTCTGCATTAAGCACCAGCGCGATAATGTCCGCTTCGCAGGCACTGACCAGCAGTGCGCTGTAAAGGTTACGGTTTTCGAGGTATTCTCCGGGCGTGTCAATAGTTGCCGGGGACCAGACGATTGCCTGCGTTTTCTGATACTGAATATTCTCCCCGCGCAGGCATTGTGTGAGTGATGTTTTTCCGCACTGGCTGGGGCCAATGAGCATCATGCGTCGCATAGTGTCAGGTCCGAGTAATGGGGCAGGCGGTAAAGTGCATCATTTCGCCCAGCGTGCGGGTGACCTGGCTAAGCGCATATTCGATGGCGGAAACATCGCCAGTCAGAACTACCGCGCCGGTAAAACGATCAAGAAAACCAATCTCTACAGCGCCTGATTTTGTAGCGATATCACATGCGATGATAGATGCTTCGCTGGGGGTAATCGTCAGAATGCCAATAGCAGAAACGGTGTCCGGTAAGCCTAATTTTTTAAACAGATCCTTTCCAGGATTGGCAATAACATGTGCCAACGTGACCTGTTTACCGGGGACATATTCCTGAATCATTCGTTCAGTCGTGTGCTGAGTTGACATTATCCCTCCACCATCTGACGCCACATGGCTTCATGCGGACGGGCAATTACCGAGCGATAGACCAACAAACCTTTTTCCCCCGCTCGCTCGCTGGCGACAGATACCGCGTTATTAACATCAGAAATATCGCCTGCCACTACCATGTAGCATTTACCGCCAATACCAAAGGCCATATGTACCCGTACGAGCGTGACGTTTGCCGCTTTCACTGCACAATCGGCAGCGTCAATGCAGGCCGCTACACTCCAGGTTTCGACTACACCGACAGCCCGTCGCTGGTCAACATGGTTCAGACCGCTGATTGCGGGCAGGATAGTGGGATGAATATTAGGAAGGACCAGACTGTCGACCAGCATTTCACCTGCAAGGGAAGCGCCGCTGCTGATGGCCTGCTGTACTGCACCGACATTGCCTCCGAGCATCAGCAGAAATTTACCGGGGCAAAGCGTTTTGCTGACCAGTAATTCAACGCTGGCGCTTTTCAGCATGGCATCGCCGGTTTCCATCCCTTTCGCGATACTGCTAAGTTCTAAAATACCTACCGCTTTCGACATGGTTAACCTCTCACTATCGTAATCGCGTTTTCTGTCACATCACTGACCATGCCATCAATACTGGCATGAACAGGGGCGCCTAATGTGCCGTGTGGAATTTGACCTACGCACTGCCCACGAACGACGCGATCGCCGTTTTGTACACACGGAATTGCGCTGGCACCGATGTGCTGACGTAACAATAGTGTCACTTTTTCGGGTTGTGGTACGTGTTCAGACAATGGCGCGTCCTGATACCACGTGGCTAATCCCAATCTTGCCACCAGCCGTTTTACTGGAATCAGCCGATAATTTGCCATGGCATCCTCAGGATTTAAGGCACCTTCGTAGCGGAGGTTTTTTGCGCGTAGTTCCTGCTTAAGCAGGCGGTTTATGCGCATGGGTGAAATACCTACCGGGCAGGCAACGTTGGCGCAGACGTTGCACTCCGAACAGGTGAGCGCTGTCAGTAACAGTTGCGGCGTAGCGAGCTGTTGGTAGTTAACTGCACGTACTAACAAATGTGGTGATAGTTCGTGACCAATTAAATGGCGTGGGCAGAGATCGGTACATAAGCGGCATTGTTCACAAACGGTTTTCGCGACGGCAAGTACGCTACGGTCATCCTGCATTCGACGTTGGAGCAGTGAATGAGAGTTGGGTAAAACCAGCAGGCCGCCAGTGGTTTTGCTGACTGGCGTATCGAGCGATGTGATCAAACTCCCCATCATCGGACCGCCATTGATAAAACCAGGATTATCTACCGTTGCGCCTCCCGCCAGCGCCAGTACCTCGCGTAAAGAGATCCCGATGGGAACGGTCACCGTTACGGGTTTAGCAACTGCACCATTAACGGTTAGCGTGCGGCGCGTTACCGGATACTGCTGCTCAACAGCTCTGGCAATATTCAGCACAGTCTGGACGTTATTGACGACTACGCCGACGCTAACGGGCAACGCGGCTGGTGGAACGCGGCGACCTGTTGCCATCCAGATGGTCAGCACTTCGTCTCCTGCGGGGTAAACGTCGGGCAAAATATGCAGGCGGATATCAGGCGGTAGTAATGGTGTGAGGGCGTTTATTGCCAGTTGATACTTTTCTTTCAGCGCGATGATTCCGCTACTGGCCCCGGTGGCTTTCATTGCATAGTGAACACCGCGAAGCAGGCGGCTGGCTTGCTGTGCCATTAACTGCTGGTCCACTTTCAACATGGGTTCGCATTCCGCCGCATTCACCAGGAACGTATCAACACGTGCTTGTAGCTTGATATGTGTCGGAAATCCTGCGCCACCAGCACCAACAACGCCTGCTGCTTGTACTCGCTCGCGGATCGTCTGACCGTCGCAGGACGTAAACTCGACGTTCATAACAACTCCTCAAGCAATTCTGCAATAGCATTGGTATCAGCCACACGTGGGTTGGTACGCAATGTAGCATCCGCCAGCGTCGCCTGAACCATATCGGGAATACGTGATGACCATTCTGCTTTTTTTTCTTTCAGCGCATTGGCGAGAGTCGGTATTGAACACGCTTTTTTGAGCTGTTCAATATGTTGAATGAGTGCATTCAGGCTTGCGGTGTCATTGGCATTGTCCGGGCATAAATGACACGTTTTAGCCAGCCGGGCGTAGCGTTTGGCGGCGCGAGGATCGCCAGCATTAAAACGAATAACTGACGTCAGCAGGAGCGCATTCGCCAGACCGTGGGGCAAATGAAACTGCCCACCGAGTTGATGGGCAATCGCATGATTTAATCCCAGTCCGGCCTGGCTAAAGGCCATTCCGGCAAGTGTAGAGGCATTATGCATTTTACCGCGGGTGGCAATACAATCGCCTTTCTTCACTGCAGTGGGCAGGTATTGAAAAACAATTTGCACGGTTTTTTCGACCAGTGCATCCGTGAAGTCACTGGCGCGGGGAGAAACATAGGCTTCAAGCGCATGGGTTAAAACATCCATTCCGGTATTGGCCGTTATTGCGGGTGGCACGCTGACGACCAGCGAGGGATCGAGGACTGCGATATCCGGATAAAGTGCGTTATCGAAAAGGGGATATTTAATTCCTTTCTCAGGATCGCTGATGACACAGGCGCTGGTCACTTCTGAACCGGTGCCGCTGGTGGTGGGAATAGCGACGCAGGTTTCAATTTCGATAGCACACTGGCGACTAAACCAGACAATTGCTTTTGCGGCGTCCAGTGCAGAGCCGCCGCCAAAACCGATAACCACATCCGGGCGCAAAGTTTGCATCTGAGAGATGCCTTTTGCCACTGTCTGGATAGTTGGATCGGGCGTTATTTCGCTAAAAATACTGAGGCGATTGCTGTCGGGTAGCGCCAGGCGCAAGGTATCAATCAATGGCGATCGCGCCAGAAAGGCGTCGCAAATAATCCAGATGTGCTTATTGGTGAAACGACTAAGCACTTTGAGACTTCCCGGTCCGCTGTATAAACGCGTTTGTAGTGAAAAAGTATTCATTTCCGTTTCTCTAGCGAATGGAAAAGCCGCTGGTTAACACACAGCGTCGTGAGCGGGCAAAAGTCCGGGCTGACGTTGTCCCTTCTCCGGTCGGTGTAGCAATGGTGAAGGTCGTAAAACCTTCGCCACCGACGCCAATACCAGCCCAGGAGGGGCCATTTTTGACAAAGATAGAGGTTTGCATAACGCGCGCAGCAAGGTTGAGCCGTGAGATGTTCTGCGAGTGCATAATTGCGGTGTGATGCAAACTGTCTTCTACATTCAGCGCCAGTGTGAGGGCGCTATCAAAATCGTTGACCTTCACAATGGGTAGCATTGGCATGAGTTGTTCGCTGGTAACCCAGCTATCATCGGCGTCAACAACGGCAATCAGTAAGCGCGGCGCTTTTACCGGCAAAGGGAGGCCTGCGGCCTCGAGCAAGGTTGATGGACTTTTGCCGACCAGTTTTTTGTTGGCGACGCCGTCTGGCAGGCAAACAGCACGCAATTTTTCAGTTTGTTCATGGCTAAGAAGAAGGGCGCCAAAACTTTGCATCTGTTGAAGTAAATAATCAGCCACTGAGGTCACGACGATCAGGCTTTTTTCAGCGATACACGGCAGGTTGTAATCAAACGAGGCTCCATTGATGATGTCTTCGGCAGCTTTCACAATATCTGCCGTTTCATCGACGATGCAGGGGGGATTACCCGCACCGGCACCAATCACTTTTTTGCCACTTTTCATTCCCATGGCGACGATACCCGGACCGCCGGTAATCGCCAGAACGCTGATTTTAGGGTGCACCATCATCTGTTCGGTTGCGGCAAAGGTCGGTTCAGATACAGTAACGATCAGGTTATGAATGCCACTACAGCGAAACGCGATGTCTTCGATTATGGCGATCAATTTCAGCGAGACGTTTTGGGCTCCCGGGTGTGGACTGAAGTAGACGCTATTACCAGCTGCCAGCATGCTGATGCTGTTGTTAATGATGGTTTCCGTGGGATTGGTACTTGGCGTGACCGAGCCAATAACTCCAAACGGGGAGTATTCAAACAAAACCATGCCACCATCACCGGTCAGTGCGGTGGTGGTTAAATCTTCAATTCCAGGTGTGTTATCGAGTGCCGCTTTGTTTTTTAAGTACTTATCTTCTTTATTTCCCATTCCCGTTTCGTTAGCGCTCTCTTCCGCCAGTTCTGTAAGACGGGGCGTTAATTCTTCGCGAATAGCGCTGATAATGGCGCTGCGGGTTTTAAGAGGACACTGTTGAAAACGCAAAAAGGCCTGGTGTGCAGCGCTGATAGCTTCATCGACAGTCTGGAAAATACCGTTTCTTTGCGTTTGTGATGTCGTGGGTGCTAGCTGCTCGCGCAGAATATTGCGGATCAGTGTTTCTAATTCAGAGTTATTCATTGGTTTTCTCCCACGTTAATTGCCGTCATTGCGCTTTGGGCAATATCCATGTCTTGTTCAACGCTACCACCACTAATACCAAGCCCTCCAAGCAGTTTTCCGTCACGCCAGAGGGGGAAGCCGCCACCAAAAGTGACGACTTTGCCTTGCATATGGCTTTCGAGTCCGTAAAGTGGCGCCCCCGGTTGCACGGTATCCGTAAGCTTGTGTGTTGCCGTTTTCATCGCCACGGCGGTCCAGGCTTTTTTCGGTGCCAGTTCACTGCTAACCAGAAGTGCATCAGGCATCCGCCAGGTAACACTTTCTGTTCCGTTGGCATCTACAATGCTGATGACAACGGGAATATGCAGTTCATCCGCGCGCATTGCCGCGCTACGAATGAGCTGATGAAGATCCTGAAAAGTGAGCGACATCGTGCGTTCCTTCAATGCTGGAATGTGGTTGGCTGCGTGATAACGTTTTGTGATTTCCTGAATCATCAGGTTCTGATGAGCAACGTTGTCTTCCACGCGGGCGAGGGCATACAGGCAATCGGAAAGCCGGTTAATATAGTGCAGCAAAACATGGCGGACGGAGGCTTCCGTTGTCAGTTCAACCAGACGCCTTTCAGCTCTCCGGGCCACGGTGCGGGCGAAATGCATGCGGCTCGCGGCTTCACAACGTCCTGGCAGAATGAAACAGTGAACTGGAGGAACAGCGCTCATTGCGCTATCGATCGCTTTTTCAAGTGCGGCAATTTCTTCCGTACTGATGTAACGCTGCTGCGCTGATGGCTGCTCGCTTTCACTGGCGAGTTCGGCGCTAAACCAAAATATCTGTTGCTGAATGGCTTCCAGTAATATGCGATGGCTTTCGATGGCGGTGGCGCAATAACACAGACTGAGTGTCGCGTTCAGTTCATCCAGTGTGCCGTAGGCTTCGACGCGTAGATGAGTTTTACTCACGCGTTGTCCGGTAAATAGAGACGTACTTCCTGAATCACCTGTGCGGGTATAAATCGCCATCTTTCAACTCCTTAGCGCGAAATCGTATCTACAATGCCGACCACTGCCAGGTCGATGGCTTCGTTGGGGCCGCTAAAAACATGTCTGGCGCTGGAGCCGCTGCTGAGGAGTACCAACTCACCGACGCCTGCACCGACTGAATCAACGGCAACTTCGTCACCGGTTAATGGCGTGAGAGGCAGTTCGCCGTCAGCACTGACCCGGCGAACCAGCAGCAGTTTTTTCCCGACCAGGGAAGGCGATTTTTGCGTGGATACCACCGCGCCTGTGACTCGAGCCAGATGCATGGGTTACTCCTGCCTGATTAATTGAATGTTTCGGGTCATTGCCGCTTCACGCGCAAGTGCGGTCACACAACATTTCCGTTGCAACACCACTATCCCTGCGCATAACTGCACTACGTCGGCATAACTTAAAAGTTGACCACGATGAAGGTAGATTGGTTGTCCTTGTTCGTCGCACCAGGTTAGCGGTAGATGGGCGAGAGACTTCAATTTGATGGCGTTCAGGAAATGACTCTGCAACGACAATTGAATGTGTATTCCCCAGGCTAACGCCTCGTGAATGTGGATTACCGCTCGATCTGACGTTTCGTTCTCCGCAAGTTGTCGCAGCAACGGTAAATCGACGAATCGAATTTGTAACGAAGCATACTGATGAACTATTTCGTTAACGCTGGCTTCTCGCAGTTGCGAAACCGTCAGCGCGAGTGTTTTCCCCGCACGTTGTTTCAGGCGAAAAATCACTTCTTCAACAATGTGTTGCATCAGTTTGTTATTCATGGCAACGACACCAGCGTGGCAAAAACGGCTGGATTATCAGCGCCTGCGGCGTTGGCCTCGTCGGTATCAATATGCATTTCAAGGCGCATATCTGGTGAGACGCGAACAGCAACGTTATCGAATATCAGTCGTCGTTTATCACCTTCAATGGCGACCGCCACTTTATCGCCATGTGTAACGCCATAAATCAGGGCATCTAGCGAAGACATATGAATGTGCCGTTGTGCGACAATAACGCCAGAAGCGATTTCCAGCTCTGCAAACGGGCTTATCAGACGAATCCCCGGTGTGCCGCTGAGATCGCCAGACATACGTAGCGGGGCGGTGATCCCTAATGTTCTGGCGTCAGTCCGGGAAATCTCCACCTGGCTTGAGTTACGTAGTGGCCCTAACAAGCGAACGTTGTGTAATTTGCCTTTTGGACCCACCAGCGTAACAACCTGTTCAGCAGCGAATTGACCAGGTTGCAGTAATGACTTTTTCTCGCTGATCGGTTGTTCAGGAAAAAGGCGCACATAATCCGCCGTTGAAAGATGAATATGACGACTGGAAATGCCCAGAGGGATAGGGCGCTCGCGCATTTCATCCAGAACCTGGCTAACAGTCTCCTGCAAGGTTTGTTTATCCATTGCTACTCCCCTCGCTTATCAGAGTGCAGACAAAGTGAACGTGGCTCACCTTTTTGCCGTTGACACGCGGGATCAAGACACAAATTACAGCTGATAATCTCTGGGGGGGCGACTGTTGCTGGCGTTTCGCTTACTGCCACCGTCATATTCATTGTTTCTGTTGGGCGGGGCAGTATTCCCTCACCCGGGCGGGCAATTACTTTGTGTGCGACGAGGCCATTTCGCTGTTCGGCGAAACTGGCACCCGTCGCGATCGCCGCATTAACCGAGGCGACGTCACCGGTGATTTTAATGAGCGTCCAGCCTGAGCCATTGGTCTTCTCAAGGCCAACCAGCGTGATGGACGCGGCTTTTGCCATAGCATCTGCGCAACTGATGGCGAGTGCCAGACCACTGACTTCAAGTAATCCCAGTGATTGCTTCACGCTGTGCTCCTTAGCGAATGGGGTTATGCAGATTTAGGTAAAATGGCCTCAACATCGCTGTGTGGCCGCGGGATGACATGGCAGGATTTCACTTCGCCAACGGCGCTTGCGGCGGCGCTTCCTGCATCAACGGCGGCTTTTACTGCGCCAACATCGCCACGTACCATCACCGTAATCAGACCCGAACCAATCTTTTCATAGCCAACCAGTTGCACGTTGGCGGATTTAACCATGGCATCTGCGGCTTCAATTGCGCCAACTAACCCTTTTGTTTCAACCAGTCCTAGTGCGTTGTTCATACAGCGTTTCTCCTGTGGATTATGAGTGGCATTCCCTGAAGGGAATGCCTTTTACCAGGCGGGCAGCGTTATTGCCGATGCTGCGCCGGGCATGGTTATCTTGTTGATACATCAGCGTAAACAGTGGCGCTGATGCCGGTAAGTTTTTGTAATGCACAATCAGCTTTTCCCGGTCGCAGGCTATGCCAACCAACAGGGGGGACTGACGAGCAGCCTGCCAGGCGCTATCGATGACTTCGCCTGACGGAATATGTTGAATGCGAAAGGGGATACCTTCCTCTTCAATGCCAAGAAGCACCTCAGTCCATGTACTGATACAGTCACCTATTTCCGTAACGACAATAGCGGGCGTATGTTCTTTACTTTCCATGAGCCAACTCCCTGTGCCAGGAAATCAGTAGCCCGGTAGCTACCGCATTGCGCGGGCCTTCACTACCACGGATATTCCCCCGTCCGGCGACCAATCGATAATGCGCCAATGCATCGGTGACTAACTGCGGTACTTCGAAATCCAGCGAAGAACCGCCGACCAGAACGACGAACGGAATATCGCGAATATTTCCGCCTGGACTTACCTGACGTAGCGCGCGCAGGGCATTGGTTACGAAGACGCGCTCTTTCGCACTGCGGCGAACAGCACGTACTTTTTCCAGTGTTAAATCGCCGGGAATAGGCACCAGTTCGTCAGGTTTCACCACACAAACGCGGGCAAATACATGAGGGGACAGCGGAGTAGGGAAGAACTGAACGCTGCCGTCTTCATGGCGTAAATGGAACAGGCTTTCTACTTTTGCCAACGGGTATTTTTTGATTTCTTCTGCCAGATAACGATCATTTAAGCCCAGTTCCCTGGCAATAATCATCGTCACCATGTCGCCCGCTCCCGCAAGGTGAGTGGCTATCATTTCCCCTTTCTGATTGATGATGGAGGCATCGGTAGAACCTGCGCCTAAGTCCAGAATTGCCAGAGGGCGTGTGGTTCCTGGGGTAGTCAAGGCTCCCTGAATTGCAGCTTCTGCTTCAGCGCCTCCGACCTGAACATCAACATGCAGTTTTTGCTTAATTTCACTGGCGATCATCGCCATTTGCAGTCGGTCAGATTTCACCATTGAAGCGATACCCACTGCCTGCTCCAGTGAAAATTCACCAGCCAGCCCACCGGTTACGCTGACGGGAACAGAGGTATCTATCGCCAGTAAATCCTGAATAAAAATTTCGTGGCTGGGTTTATTGGTCAGTTCCGCCATAGTCTGGCGAACATGTTCCAGCATACCGCCGATGTTGGTGCCCGGTTCTCCCGTTACGTTTTCCAGTTTTGAGCACTCGCCGACCGCTTTCATAATGGCATCGGCACCAGCAGCAACATCAACTCGTATTGTACGTCCGGCAGAAAGCAGCTCGATGTTTCCGGCGGGTATCGAACGGGCTTTAACGTCGCCAGAAGGTGTTTTCACCACTACTGCAGAACGGTTGCCTATGAGTGCTCGTGTAACAGGAACGATATTTTTAGTCTCTTCAGCATTGAGGGCGAAAACAGTGGCAATCCCATACGGATTAGACAGGGTTTCGATAACCTTCCCGGGAACGGCGACTTCAATAGCGGCCAGCATGCCGAGCGGAATACGATCGATGTAGAGGACTTCATCAACAATGGGTAAAGGGATTTCCAGGCGGTTACTGACAAGCACGCCATCATCACGTTGCAGAATAACGCCAGTCAGTTGATATCCGGCACGCACGGAGGCGTTTATCATGGTCGCGATATCGGCAAAATCAAATGCCGATGACACGACCAGAATGTACGGTGTATCCGCCGGACGTGTTAACAACTCTTGTGGAGTGATGGTGAGCCCCACGCCCAGTCCCACTCCGCCTGGCGTTTTTGGGTTGTGACCAATCATGGTTGACTCGGTGATGATGGTTTCCGTAATGGTTTCCATCGCCACATCGCCAATGACAGGAGTTGCTTCGTTGATACGAATAAGCGAAATATCGCTGACATTGATGCCGACTTTTTTCGTTGCCTGTGCGAGCGCCTCCTGAATGCCATATACGTTACGCAACGTACCTTTAATTCCGGTGGTTTCCGCAAGGGCGCTGCTCACGAATGACAATTCTCCAGACGTACTGAGCGTCGCCAGAGCAACTTCTGTAGATGAATTGCCGATATCAATGCCTGCTATATATCGCATAGTTCGTCCTTAATCGTCGCCTTTCAGTTTTTTACGCTCGACATAAAGTTCTGCGGCTTCGCGGACAAATGCAGCGCAAATTTTGGCCTGATAACGACGTTCAAGATCGTCAGCAATGGCAATGAGTTCTTGCTTAGTTGAACGATAAGGGCGTAACGCATTATAGATTTCAAGGATGCGATCATCCGGCACTGAGGTAAGCTCGGCGGCACGTTCAAAATTCATCGCCAGACGATCGCGACCAGCATCTCTGGCAATCGCGGCCTGAATACGCAATGTTTCAGGGGTTATGCGCATGTCCTGGGCGGTGACTTTATCGCTGAGTACATTCTCCAGAGTGAAATCGTCGAGCGTTTTATTGGTCGCCGTTTTAACCCATTCCGGATGTTTATTTGCCAGCGGATAATCCGTCACTTTGGCGTTCTGTATTGACGCGTTGGGTGTCGCAGAAACAGGAGCTGCATCCTGTAGACTGTTCATGCGGTTCAACACGTCCCTGACCATCGACTCAATTGCATCGGTATTCATGAAGGTTTCCTTTGTTAAAACGTCACGCGCAGTTCTTGCGGTTTTTTGCCAGTGATCACGTACTTCGTCTCTTTGATATGCAAAATGGCTGATTTGGCCTGGTATTTAGGCCGCGCCATTTGATCGTTGAGGGTCGGAACTGGTTGTGGAGACTCACGCTTCGCATAACGCGCGGCGTTTTTACCAATCTGGCGATAAGTTTCCAGCGTCAACAAAGGCGCTTGCGGGAAAAGTTCCAGGTTAGACAAAGGGGGAAGCCCCTGCTGGTGGATAACCGTGGTGCCTTTTGACTGAATACCAATAGCAATGCCGGAACCACTAAGGCGATCGCCTTCGACTGCTACGAATGCGACATCGGACGATTTAAAACAACGAATCACACGCGCTTTAATGCCTTCTTCTTCAATACCGGCAATCACTTCACGCAAGATGTTTTTATGCGGAATACCGATAATATTGACGGTCTGCGCCAGGCCAAATGCCGGGCCTACAGCAATAATGACTTCATCCTGCTGAGTGCCTTGTTGGGCTTCGCCAATTTCAGTTAAAAAATTTCCGGTATCCGGCGCGGAAGAGACTGTTGCGGCGACAGGTGCGCGAAATGAAACGGACTTGTCGCTGGTTTGCATTTCTGCCAGCACGTCTTCGATAATCTGACGCAGTAATTTTTCGTTAATTTCCATTTCTCACCCTTAGTCAATTTCGTTGGGATCAAGTGCACCGGGAATATTTTTGATCTCTTCCCAGCGTTCCCCTTGCAGGCGGTAACCTGTAGCCGGTCCGGCGTAATCATTGACATCATTGACCGCAGACAGCACTTGTCCGTCATCGACGATAATGGCTGAGGTATGGAGATAATCGCCGGTCAGTTTCGCTTTTTGCATGTTGAGCATGTCCTGAGCGACATCGGTAAAACCGCCTTGCGCCAGGGCTTTCACCACTTCCAGGCTGTTACGGTTTTTATTAATAATTTCCTGGGCGAACTTAATGTCTTCTACGATGTTGCGCTCTGGCATATCTTTCGAACCGTGGGCATAGGTCGCCGCTTCGACCTCTTCATCGGTAATAAGGGGTAATCCCATACCGGCAAAGACAGCCTGTAAGGCGCGTGCGGCTTTATTGCGGATAGCGACAACATCTTCTTCGCGCACCGGTCGCAGACCTCCATCAACCTTCAGGTCACGCTGAATGACGTTGTAATCATCGAAGTCTTCGGCGTCTTCGTTTGAACCGGCAAACATGTTGTCGTAGTTCGGCACAGCGGAAAAACCGGAAGAGATAAAGTCAGTACCCGGCAGAAACTGCATCAGGAAACGCGCGGTACGGCGCATATCTGAGTGGGTAAAGGTCTGGTCATTACTGGAGGCACATTCCAGATCCAGCGATGAGCAAATTAGGTTTTCCGCCAGCACTGCGCGGATGCCTGACGGCACAGCTGATGGAACACCAATGCAGCTTACGGAACCATTCTGCAGCCCCTGTACGCCTGCGGCTTTGGTGATGTAAATGCAACGAGCCTCGAGATAAAGCATTGATTTGCCTTCCGCGTAACCCATCTGTACTTCAGAGCCGGAGCCGGAAGTAAAGCGCATTTTTAAGCCGCGAGAAGCATAAGATGACGCGAGAAATCCTTTTGACCACGGGGTATCATCGCCATCGGTGAAAACAGGTTCCGTGCCGTAAACAGAAATCGTTTCGGCGTAACAGGTGTGGCCTAACATACCGAGTTTCAGTTCGGTGGCTTCTTCCAGTGAACACTGGGTCAAGACGCCCGGGCGCCCTACCTGGGAACCTACCAGCAGAGCGATGGCGTTGAACGGCGCATAGCGAGCCACGGCAACGGTGGTTTCCTGTTCATCAAACCCGCGCCATGCGCCTTCAGCTGCGTCAGCGGCAATTTGTACCGGGTTATCTTTGACGTTAGTGACGTGAGCCTGTTGTGATGGTGTTCGACGGGCGCGCATTTTCTGCATCGCCATCATCATCTCTACCACGTTCATCTGCGAAACCACTTCGACGATTTTGGCGGGCGTCATTGCTGTGGTAAGGGGAACGATATCGCTACGTTTGACATTTGGATCGCACAGCATATTGGCAAGTTTGACCGAATCCATCGCGATGACTTCTTCGGCGCGCGCGAGATTGATGCCGTAACGGGCGATAAAGTGGTCGATCAGGTCAAACTGGCTGGCGGGTTTTCCATCCAGCTCGGTGACGACGCCGTTAACAATTTTGATTGACGGTTTTGGATCGTTCGGGCTTTCCATCGCAATGAAGCCTTCTTCAATCCACTCTTTAACGAAACCGTCCTGGTTGACTGGGCGTTTGGCCAGTGCTTCAAATCTTTTCGATCTCATGAATCAGCCTCAGGGAATTCAGATGTAGGAAGGGCGATCGTTTTTCGGTGTATCGCCGAGAGTCGAAAGTACGGTTTTACCGATTTCGCGTGCGGAGATGACCGCCTGACGGACTGCGCCGGAGTCACCCGAGATAATCAGAATGACTTCATTGCTGTAGCTGGTGCCATGAGCAGGCGAGCTGTATGCCACCACGTCCACATTGGCGGACTTCAGCGCGGTGTCGGCCATCAGAACACCCACAGCGGCTGGAGCGCCAACAATAACGCCGCAAGCCCGTCCCAGTGGTGCACCAAACGCTTTTTCCAGTGCATAGCTGGCGCGGGCGGTATATTGCAGTTCAAGATGCCCGGCTTCGTTGGCATAGACATCACCAAAGGTCCGGTCGAGTTCTTTCAGGGCAACTTCAATACCGCGTTTCACGTCGGAAACATCGTTGCCACCTAAGAGGATTAATGAGCCGTGTCCGGCACCGCCTTTGGTATCGCGAGGAAGTTCAATGCTAATAACTTCAGTGTTCGTAGCTTTTACCGCTTCATCAGCGGCCATAATGTGTGGACCTGCGCCAATACGTGCACCCAGAATGCCAATGGAGCGATAGCGTTTTTCAAGTTTCATCGCGTCCAACAGGGCGCTATCAACGTTCGCAATGACCAGACCTACAGTGTCGCCAATAGCGGTGCCAACAAATTCCGTTAACGTGCAGCTTTTTTCTGCCATAGCCGTCTCTCGTGTTTGATGAGTGGTTTCCGGGAGAACCTCATGCTCTGGCGTCGCTACGCGAGCGATGACCTGCGCCATGATCTGTTCGACCAGTTCATTGCTACTCATGGGTTAATTCCCTTTGGTAAGATTTTTTCGACATCGGTATGTGGGCGGGGAATAACGTGTACGGCTTTTACTTCACCGACGTTACGCGCGGCGGCGGCACCTGCGTCTGTTGCCGCTTTTACAGCCCCGACATCACCACGAACGATGACGGTCACCAGCCCGGAACCTATTTTTTCGTAGCCAACCAGCAATACATTTGCCGACTTCACCATGGCGTCTGCGGCCTCTATGGCGGCAGTTAAGCCTTTGGTTTCTACCATTCCTAACGCTTCTTGTTGCATAAAGACCTCGCCTGGATTTTTTGACGATATGACTATAAAAAAAAGCGAGGAAAAAGAATGGCTGACTTAATCGGCCAATGAGAAAAATAAATAGAGGACAAATATTATAAAATTGCTTTTATAAACTATATGTTATTAATTTATTGGTTGTTTTGTGGGTGTTTCAATGTGAATTAATTGCGTTGGCTGAGCGGGTTAATCGCGAATAATATTTCGTTGGGTTTGGTTCGCGGAAGGGAACTGTGATATTTGTTTAAATTTTATTATGTCATGATGACAATTTTTTATTGTGAAAGTTTGGCGGTAATTATTACTTTCAACACTGATTAACGCTGTGTTGCATGCTTAGGCAATGACAATAATTTGCTATGTCAGCACGATTTTTCCACGAGTCTGTCATGCATGTTGGCAATATTTTCCGCAGAGCAATTTTTATAGTTGCCCTCGATATACACAACAATCAGCAATTCTGTTGGCTGATAAAGAAAAACTTTGTAAAAAAGGTGTCACTATGAATGATTCACTCAAGGCGCAATGCGTTGCCGAGTTTTTGGGCACCGGACTGTTCCTCTTTTTTGGCATTGGTTGTTTGTGTGCCCTCAAACTTGCTGGGGCAAGTCTGGGGCTGTGGGAGATTTGTATTATTTGGGGGTTAGGTATTTCACTTGCTGTTTATCTTACGGCAGGAATTTCCGGCGCTCATCTCAACCCAGCGGTTACGATTGCTCTATGGTTGTTCGCCGCTTTTCCTGGCCGTAAAGTGCTGCCATTTTGTGTGGCGCAATTAGCGGGTGCCTTTGGTGGTGCGGTTCTGGCATATTTTTTATACAGCAATTTGTTTACCGATTTTGAATCTGCCCACAATATGGTTCGTGGAAGTGCAGAAAGTTTACAACTCGCCAGTATCTTCAGTACTTACCCGGCAGCGGCAATAAATGTATGGCAGGCGGCACTGGTTGAAATAGTCATCACGTCTATGTTGATGGGATTGATTATGGCGTTGACCGATGACGGCAACGGTGTACCGAAGGGGCCTCTTGCACCTTTACTGATTGGTATTCTGGTTGCTGTTATTGGTGCTTCTACTGGACCATTAACCGGTTTTGCCATGAATCCAGCGCGTGATTTTGGGCCAAAAATTTTCACCTGGCTTGCGGGTTGGGGAGAAATAGCGATGACTGGCGGACGCAATATTCCTTATTTCATTGTACCCATTATTGCCCCGGTCATTGGTGCCTGCGTTGGTGCGGCGATTTATCGCTTTCTCATTGCACAAAATTTACCTGTCAATAGTGTTACGCCTAAAGATATCCGCGAATAGCGAAATAACCTGGCGGTTATAAACGTTTATTTTTTTACTGTTTGTGATCTGCTTTCCGAACTTATTAAAAAGTCTCCCGCTTCATGGAGGCTTTTGTTATTGTCCTTTGTGCTTCTCGTCAGTAAATCATCAGGGATGATGTGAAGATTAAATGTAAAACAATTGTTTTTTACAATAACAATAAATTAACTGGGAGGTTTTATCATGATTTCTGCGGCGACACTTAATTCAGAACTCATTAATAAAATCGCGCAGGATTTTGCGCAGGCGACCAGCCTTGCGGTTGTCGTGGTCAATATCCACGGTGATGAAATTTCCGAACTTTTTAACTTCACCCCGTTTTGTCAGATGATGCGGCAACACCCACAGCTTAGCACTCGCTGCCGCATGAGCGATCGTTGTGGAGGCCTGGAAGCTTCTAAATCCGATCAACCTTGTATTTACCGTTGCCATGCAGGATTAACCGATTTCTCTATTCCTTTGGTGATTGCCGGGCATTTAGTCGGCTTTGTGTTGTGTGGACAAGTCCGCCTGCGTAATGGTGATGTCGATTTGATCGATATTCTGAATGTCGATGATCGTTGGCAAGCAGATCCCGAATTACTTAATGAATTTCGCAAAGTCCCGGAGATGGATTACTCGCGAGTTATGGCCTCTGCTGATTTGTTGAAGTTGATTGTGGAAAATTGCCTCAAAAAGCAACTCAATTTTGTCGTTATTAAAGAGAATAAACCTCATTCGGATTCAGTTCGTCAGACCCGTGCGTCTAATCCCCACGATAATAAAATGAAAAAAGCATTGCGCTATATTGATGCGCATTTATCAGACGATTTACGCCTGGAGGATGTTGCCTCGCATGTTTATCTAAGCCCTTATTATTTCAGTAAATTGTTTAAGAAATATCATGGGATTGGTTTTAATGCATGGGTAAACCAACAACGCATGGCCAGCGCCCGTGAGTTGCTGTGCCATAGTGACTGGAGCATCGCCAGCATTGCGCGTAATTTAGGCTTCTCTCAAACCAGTTATTTTTGCAAAGTTTTTCGACAGACCTATCAGGTAACGCCGCAGGTTTTCCGTCAGCAAATTAGCGAAAATACGGCTGCGGAAACGGCATAAATTCAATGTAAAAAATGAGGGATGATTAAATATACTCTGGCAGTAATAATTCATTTACGTGTTATGGGAAAATTGAAATCAGCTCATAACATACGCTGACATGTTTGGCACATTTGTGCCTGGGAAGAGGGTGGAAATCCCTCGCAGCCCCCGCTGCTGTAATGCTGACAACCCCGAAAATGCCACTGATCGTGAGATCGGGAAGGTCGGGGGAGGATGACGCTAAGCCAGAAGACCAGCCTGTCAGTTAATACCAACAACTTCGGTGGGAAGTGGGTTGTCTGGAAGCGCCCGGTTGAGCACTGGCGCGTCTTTATACCCCTACCACCCTGAAAGGATCAGGGGATGGCGGCAGCATTTATTTCATTCATCGTCGTGTCGACAGGCACCAGGGCTGCACTTATGGTGTGGCAATCTTTTTTTGTGGCATATCAACCTGACCGTTATTACAGGAAACTAAGCGGAGGGTGGTGGTCATGAAAACGATAAAACCTGAATCGATAGCTCTTTTTTGCCTCTCATCTGGCGATATTGAACTCGCTAAACATCTGGCTGAAATGTTGCCTATTACCTGTTTTGTCGGTGAGGATTGGCAGCAAGGTTTCCTGCCTTTTAACGGTGGGCCAGAACAATCATTATCAGATGCGTATAGCGATTATTCAGTGCTGTTATTGATTGCTGAAAGCGGGACACTCATCCCAGAAAGGCTCCCTCTGCCTGATGGCGTGACGGTAATCTTAATAGCAGAGCACAATACTCGTTTGCTGAATGGCACGGCTGGTGGGGCTGTAGCGTTAATCCATTATCTGAATGAAATGTGTCAATTCAGAGAAACCGTTGCTAATGACACATTTTGTCGGTCGTTAACGCAGGGGAATTGGGCTATTTCACAATGCCTCCCCCATTCGTAATGGATTGAGAATGCTGGATTTTTATTTTTAATACGCGCAGTATTAATCGAAGAAATGTTATTACGGTCAGTAACAGTGGAACATCCATTGCTCTGGTCAATGAATACCATCATACAATTGAACCGGGAGTCCGTATGATGATTTTGGTGACGGGGGGCGCACGGAGCGGGAAGAGCCGGCACGCCGAGGCGCTTATTGGGGACACTCCACAGGTCCTGTATATCGCTACTTCGCAAATTTTTGATGATGAGATGGCCGCACGGATTGAACACCATCGGCAAGGCCGCCCGGCGCACTGGCACACGGTGGAACGCTGGCAAAATCTTGATGAGTTAATTAACGCAGACATTAACCCGCAGGCTGCCGTGTTGCTGGAATGCATTACAACAATGGTGACTAATCTTTTGTTTGAATATGGCGGCGATAAAGATCCTGAAAAATGGGATTATGACGCGATGGAGCAGGCGATTAACGGTGAGATTCAGTCGTTGATTGCCGCCTGTCAACGTTGTACTGCAAAGGTCGTATTAGTGACCAATGAAGTGGGCATGGGGATTGTGCCGGAGAATCGTCTGGCGCGACATTTTCGTGATATTGCCGGGCGGGTAAATCAGCAGCTGGCCGCTGCGGCAGATGAAGTATGGCTGGTGGTTTCGGGTATTGGAGTAAAAATCAAATGAGTAAATTATTTTGGGCGATGCTCTCTTTTATTACGCGTCTGCCTGTACCGCGTCGTTGGTCCCAGGGGCTGGATTTCGAGCATTATTCTCGCGGTATCATTGCTTTTCCCTTAATTGGTTTATTGCTTGGCGCCATTAGTGGAGTGGTCTTCATGGCGTTGCAGGCATGGTGTGGCATACCGCTGGCGGCTCTGTTTAGCGTGCTGGTGCTGGCGCTGATGACAGGGGGATTCCACCTGGACGGCCTCGCAGATACCTGTGATGGCGTATTTTCTGCACGTAGCCGCGATCGCATGTTGGAAATCATGCGTGATAGCCGTTTGGGTACTCACGGTGGTCTGGCGCTGATTTTTGTGGTTCTGGCAAAGATTCTGGTGCTAAGCGAGTTGGCACTGCGTGGCGAACCGATCCTTGCATCGCTGGCGGCTGCATGTGCGGTTAGCCGTGGGACTGCCGCATTGTTGATGTATCGTCATTGTTATGCCCGGGAAGAAGGGCTTGGTAATGTGTTCATTGGCAAAATTGACGGGCGACAAACCTGTGTCACCCTCGGTTTAGCCGCTATTTTTGCTGCCGTATTATTGCCGGGTATGCATGGTGTGGCTGCTATGGTGGTGACGATGGTGGCGATTTTCGTCCTCGGCCAGCTTCTCAAACGGACTCTGGGCGGGCAAACCGGCGATACGCTAGGAGCAGCCATAGAACTTGGTGAACTGGTCTTCCTGCTGGCACTGCTATAAGACTGATTACCGAAGAGACGCTACATGCAAACACTCGCCGAATTATTGAATACGATCCCTGCCATCGATCCTGCCGCTATGTCGCGTACCCAACGGTATATTGATGGGTTACTCAAACCTGTCGGTAGTCTGGGAAGACTGGAGGCGCTTGCCGTACAACTGGCAGGAATGCCGGGACTGAATGGTGTGCCTCATGTGGGCCAAAAAGCAGTGCTGGTTATGTGTGCCGATCATGGCGTCTGGGATGAAGGTGTCGCTATTTCTCCGAAAGCAGTGACAGCCATCCAGGCTGAAAATATGACACGTGGAACAACTGGTGTGTGTGTGCTGGCAGCACAAGCGGGCGCTAAAGTTCACGTGATTGATGTTGGGATTGATACCGTTGAGCCTATCCCAGGGCTTATTAACATGCGTGTCGCACGAGGTAGCGGTAATATTGCCTCGGGTCCGGCAATGAGCCCCTGTCAGGCTGAAGAGTTGCTTTTGGACGTCATACAATATACGCGCGAGTTAGCGAGAAATGGCGTCACGCTGTTTGGTGTGGGTGAACTGGGGATGGCAAATACCACACCGGCAGCGGCGATAGTCAGTGCGATTACTGGACGCGATCCTGAAGAAGTGGTCGGTATTGGCGCAAACCTGCCGACAGATAAACTGGCGCATAAAGTTGATGTTGTTCGTCGGGCAATAACATTGAATCAACCGAATCCACTGGATGGTATTGATGTGCTGGCCAAAGTCGGTGGGTTTGATTTGGTCGGAATGGCTGGCGTAATGTTAGGTGCCGCTTCCTGCGGTTTACCCGTGTTGCTGGATGGATTTCTTTCTTACGCCGCTGCACTTGCCGCCTGCCGGATGTGTCCTGCAATCAAACCGTATCTCATTCCTTCTCACCTGTCGGCAGAAAAAGGGGCGCGTATAGCGCTGTCACATTTGGGGCTGGAGCCTTATCTCAATATGGAAATGCGTTTAGGTGAGGGGAGTGGCGCAGCGCTGGCGATGCCCATCATCGAAGCCGCCTGCGCGATATACAGCAACATGGGAGAACTTGCCGCCAGTAATATTGTTCTACCGTGGAAGACGACTTCTGAATTGAACAGTTAAAAACGAAAAGTCAGATAAAAGCTATAATTATCGGATAGCTTTCGCGACTTAGGAAAGGGACATGATGCGTCGTGTAAATATTCTTTGTTCATTTGTTCTGCTTTTTGCCAGCCATAATAGTCTGGCGGTAACTTATCCACTCCCTCCAGAGGGTAGCCGTTTAGTCGGGCAACCACTGACAATAACGGTTCCTGATCACAATACCCAGCCGCTGGAAACCTTTGCTGCACAGTATGGGCAAGGTCTGAGTAATATGCTGGAGGCGAATCCAGGGGCTGACGTTTTCTTACCAAAGTCTGGTTCGCAACTCACCATTCCGCAGCAACTGATTCTGCCTGCCACTGTACGCAAGGGGATTGTGGTTAACGTCGCTGAGATGCGTCTTTATTACTACCCGCCAGACAGTAATACTGTGGAAGTGTTTCCTATCGGCATTGGTCAGGCCGGGCGTGAAACGCCGCGCAATTGGGTGACGGCCGTTGAACGCAAACAAGAAGCACCAACCTGGACACCGACCCCTAATACTCGCCGTGAATATGCAAAACGAGGGGAGAGCCTGCCCGCATTTGTCCCAGCTGGACCCGATAATCCTATGGGGCTTTATGCCATCTATATTGGTCGGCTTTATGCCATCCACGGTACCAATGCCAATTTTGGCATTGGCTTACGGGTGAGTCAGGGTTGTATTCGTCTGCGCAATGATGACATAAAGTATTTGTTCGATAATGTTCCAGTCGGGACGCGCGTGCAAATTATCGATCAGCCGGTGAAATACACAACGGAACTGGATGGCTCAAAGTGGCTGGAAGTTCATGAACCGTTATCGCGTAATCGGGCGGAATATGAGTCCGACAGAAAAGTGCCATTGCCGGTAACGCCTTCATTGCAGGCATTTATCAATGGACAAGAAGTTGATGTAAATCGCGCAAACGCAGCTTTGCAGCGTCGATCGGGAATGCCTGTGCAAGTTAATTCTGGGGCGAGGCAGATGTTTTAAAATAGTTGTTACGTAGAAAGCAAAAAGCCTGCTTGAAAGCAGGCTTTTTTGAATTTGGCTCCTCTGACTGGACTCGAACCAGTGACATACGGATTAACAGTCCGCCGTTCTACCGACTGAACTACAGAGGAATCGTGTGAACGGGGCGCATATTAATGGCAGCGTTCCGCGATGTCAAAGGGGGAAATGCATTTTTTTGTTCGTTTGCTGGCAATTTCGACAAAGCGATGAACATTCAATCATTTTTGTAATGTTCCATTGTAGTGCATGCCATCCTTTTATGGGGCAATGAACGCTCGTTCTGTAACCCGGACGAAAGGACAAAACAATCATAATCTCTTATTTGACAGGCGATTAGCTTTCGCATTAGCGCTAAATTTAAACTGGCAAGCATCTTGCAATCTGGTTGTGAGTAATACCGGCACTTGGGCCGATTTTTAAAAACCGGAGGCAACATGAACTTCAGACGCCTGAAATACTTCGTAAAAATTGTAGACATTGGTAGCCTGACCCAGGCTGCTGAAGTGTTACATATCGCGCAGCCTGCGCTCAGTCAGCAGGTCGCCACACTGGAAGGCGAGCTGGATCAACAACTTTTGATTCGCACTAAACGTGGCGTTACTCCAACAGATGCCGGAAAAATTCTCTATACCCATGCGCGGGCAATTTTACGTCAGTGTGAACAGGCCCAACTGGCAGTTCATAACGTAGGTCAGACATTATCGGGTCAAGTCTCAATTGGCTTTGCGCCAGGAACCGCCGCGTCGTCTATCACCATGCCCTTATTACAGGCGGTACGTGCTGAATTTCCGGAAGTGATTATCTATCTACATGAAAACAGCGGCGCTGTTCTTAATGATAAACTTATAAATAGCCAGCTTGATATGGCGATAATTTACGAGCATTCCCCTGTGGCAGGTGTATCCAGCCAGGCTTTGTTAAAAGAAGATCTTTTTCTTGTCGGAACACAGGATTTTCCAGGGCAAAGCGTTGATGTTAATGCTATAGCGCAAATGAATCTCTTTCTTCCCAGCGATTACAGTGCCGTAAGACTCCGCGTTGATGAGGCTTTTTCTTTACGGCGACTCACGGCAAAAGTCATCGGTGAAATTGAGTCTATCGCCACGCTTACCGCAGCGATTGCCAGCGGCATGGGGGTTGCAGTGTTACCAGAATCAGCCGCGCGCTCGTTATGTGACGCAGTTAACGGATGGATGTCACGTATTACCACACCGTCAATGAGTCTCTCTTTGTCATTAAATTTACCTGCCAGAGCAAAACTGTCGCCACAGGCACAAGCAGTGAAAGAGCTGTTATTGTCAGTGATCACTCCTCCAGTCATGGAAAAAAGACAATGGCAATTGGTTAGCTAAACGTTATATCTGGATGGAATAAGATGCGGGTTTTTATTATTTGTTATGCCGGGCGTTAGACTTTAACAATAGCGGAATGTCTGATCTGCCCGGAGTTTACCGTGAATTTCCAACAACTAAAGATAATCCGCGAGGCTGCACGTCAGGATTACAACCTGACAGAGGTTGCGAATATGCTTTTTACCTCACAGTCAGGTGTCAGCCGTCATATTCGAGAGCTGGAGGATGAGCTTGGTATAGAAATATTCGTTCGTCGGGGAAAACGACTGCTTGGTATGACTGAACCGGGCAAAGCATTGCTGGTAATTGCAGAACGCATTCTGAATGAAGCCAGTAATGTTCGTCGACTTGCCGATCTCTTTACCAACAATACATCTGGCGTTCTCACTATCGCAACGACGCATACTCAGGCACGCTACAGCTTGCCAAAGGTCATTAAAGCCTTTCGCGAACTTTTCCCGGAAGTGCGGCTTGAGCTTATCCAGGGAACACCACAGGAAATTGCGACGTTGCTGCAAAATGGCGGGGCCGATATTGGCATCGCCAGTGAGCGTCTGAGCAATGATCCGCAACTCGTCGCCTTCCCATGGTTTCGTTGGCATCATAGTTTGCTCGTTCCAGATAATCATCCCTTAACAAAAATTACGCCATTGACGCTGGAATCAATAGCGAAGTGGCCGTTGATCACTTACCGACAGGGGATTACTGGTCGCTCGCGGATTGATGACGCATTTGTCCGCAAAGGTTTGCTGGCAGATATTGTATTGAGTGCGCAGGACTCTGATGTTATCAAAACCTACGTAGCCCTTGGCCTGGGGATTGGATTGGTCGCCGAACAATCCAGTGGCGAACAAGAGGAAGAGAATTTAATCCGTCTGGAAACGCGCCATCTTTTCGATGCTAATACCGTCTGGTTGGGACTAAAACGAGGACAATTACAGCGTAACTATGTCTGGCGTTTTCTGGAACTGTGCAATGCAGGACTGTCGGTTGAGGATATTAAGCGACAGGTGATGGAAAATAGTGAAGAGGAAATTGATTATCAGATATAGCAAAAAGCCCGCTATAAAGCGGGCTTTTCAGAAATTTGGCTCCTCTGACTGGACTCGAACCAGTGACATACGGATTAACAGTCCGCCGTTCTACCGACTGAACTACAGAGGAATCGCTGTTGAGGCACATCTTAACGGCGAAAAATCTTTTGTCAAACCTGATTTTTAAATTTCTCAACCGTTTGCCGTTTCTATCAACAGTTTGTTGCATTTGCAGACAATTTGCTGGCGAAAATCTTTGCAGCTTTGCTGATTCTCCCTCATTATTTGAAATGTGGTTTCACTTTCTGCAATTAAGGTCAGTTTTGAATATCTCCTCAGCTTTACGCCAGTTTGTTCACGGCACTCGCTGGCACGCAAAACGTAAGAGCTACAAGGTGTTGTTCTGGCGTGAGATAACCCCGCTTGCTGTTCCTATCTTTATGGAGAATGCCTGTGTCCTGTTGATGGGCGTACTGAGCACGTTTCTGGTCAGTTGGCTGGGAAAAGATGCGATGGCAGGCGTTGGATTGGCGGACAGTTTTAATATGGTCATTATGGCTTTTTTTGCAGCTATCGACCTTGGTACTACAGTCGTTGTGGCATTTAGTCTCGGTAAGCGTGATCGACGGCGAGCGAGGGTAGCGACACGGCAGTCATTAGTGATCATGACATTGTTTGCCGTACTGTTGGCAGCGCTTATTCATCATTTTGGTGAGCAAATTATCGATTTTGTTGCAGGTGAGGCCACACCGGAGGTAAAAGCACTGGCGCTGACTTATCTGGAGCTGACAGTCATCAGTTATCCTGCGGCGGCAATTACCTTGATTGGCAGCGGAGCACTTCGCGGCGCAGGGAATACGAAAATACCGCTTCTTATAAATGGTAGTTTGAATATCCTTAATATCATCATTAGCGGCATATTGATTTACGGTCTTTTCTCCTGGCAGGGGTTAGGGTTTGTCGGGGCAGGACTGGGATTAACTATTTCCCGTTATATTGGCGCAGTCGCCATTTTGTGGGTTCTGGCGATTGGTTTTAATCCTGCGCTACGGATCTCGTTAAAAAGCTATTTTAAGCTATTGAATTTCAGCATTATCTGGGAAGTCATGGGGATTGGTATTCCTGCAAGTGTGGAATCCGTATTATTTACCAGTGGCCGGTTATTAACACAAATGTTCGTTGCCGGGATGGGGACGAGTGTTATTGCCGGGAATTTTATCGCTTTTTCGATTGCAGCTCTTATCAATTTACCAGGAAGTGCACTTGGATCTGCTTCTACAATCATTACGGGTCGAAGGTTGGGGGTAGGGCAGATAGCACAAGCAGAAATTCAATTGAGGCATGTTTTCTGGCTGTCCACTATTGGATTAACGGCAATAGCCTGGTTAACCGCCCCCTTTGCCGGGATTATGGCGTCGTTTTATACCCAGGATCCGCAGGTTAAACATGTCGTTGTGATTCTGATTTGGTTGAATGCTTTATTTATGCCGATTTGGTCCGCCTCCTGGGTACTACCTGCTGGTTTTAAAGGTGCTCGAGATGCTCGCTACGCCATGTGGGTTTCTATGCTGAGCATGTGGGGATGCCGGGTGATAGTCGGTTATGTGCTGGGAATCATGCTTGGCTGGGGTGTGGTTGGCGTCTGGATGGGGATGTTTGCCGACTGGGCCGTGCGGGCGGTGCTGTTTTACTGGCGAATGGTGACAGGGCGATGGCTATGGAAATACCCTCGTCCTGAGCATAAATAGTATGAAAAAAAGCCAGATGTGTCGGAATAAACGACAAAGCGCAGATTATTTCAGCAAACGAATTCAAAATTAAAAAACAGGCTTTGACATTGTGGATGGGCATCGTTAATATTCGCCCCGTTCTCGCGATTCCTCTGTAGTTCAGTCGGTAGAACGGCGGACTGTTAATCCGTATGTCACTGGTTCGAGTCCAGTCAGAGGAGCCAAATTTCTGAAAAGCCCGCTTTTATAGCGGGCTTTTTACTTTGTTACTTAATCAAATCCTTCACATCTTTTCCTGACGCAAAGGATCTGAACTCATTATCGGAACGGTGGTTCATTAAAGGTCCGCAGTTTACGCGAATGCAGTCGGTCGCCTTCTGCGCGCAGCAAGTCTATCGCCCGAATGCCAATTTGCAGGTGCTCGGAAATAGCGCCTTCATAAAAACGGTTAGCCTGACCGGGAAGTTTAATCTCACCATGCAACGGTTTATCTGAAACACACAGTAGCGTCCCGTATGGTACGCGGAAACGATATCCTTGTGCTGCAATGGTGGCACTTTCCATATCAATTGCCACGGCCCGACTTAAATTAAAACGCAGTGCAGAAGCTGAGTAGCGTAGCTCCCAGTTCCTGTCATCAGTGGTTACTACAGTTCCAGTGCGTAGCCGCTGTTTAACTTCCTCACCCGGCCTGCCGCTGACGAGTTTGGTGGCGTCATAAAGTGCACGTTGTACTTCAGCAATGCTCGGAATAGGAATATCGGGAGGCAGAACCGCATCAAGCACGTGGTCATCGCGTAAATAAGCATGCGCAAGTACGTAATCTCCAATAGCCTGGCTTTCACGTAATCCTCCGCAGTGACCAATCATCAACCAGACATCCGGGCGCAGCACCGCCAGATGATCGCAGATAGTTTTGGCATTTGACGGCCCCACGCCAATATTAACCAGAGTAATACCCTGACCATCGGTAGTGATTAAATGCCATGCGGGCATCTGGTGTTTTTTCCATGCGAGGTCGGAAATTGCTTCTTCCGGTGCTTCGGTTTCAGCGGTGATCCAGTTCCCGCCAGCACAAGAAAGGGCAATGTAGGGGCTATGAGGATCAAGGATCTGGCTGCACCCCCAACGAACGAATTCATCCACATAACGTGTGTAGTTGGTAAACAAGACGAACGGCTGAAAATGTTCGACTGGCGTACCCGTATAATGGCGTAACCGTGCTAGGGAAAAATCTACCCGGCGTGCATCAAAATGCGATAGCGGGGAGAATTCCGTTGGATGATAAATGCCGTCTGCCGTTTCATCGCCAATTTGTGCCAGTTCGGTTGTCGGGAAATAACGAGTTAATCCGGCGCTCATTGAGCGATCAAGCGTCAGCTCTGAGCCGTCGATGACATAGGGATAAGGAATTTCATGCTCTGACGGTTGCACGGAAATATGTGCACCATAATCCTGGTACAGCAGAGTTAATTGTTCATTAAGATATGAACGAAAGAGAGCAGGGCGGGTGATGGTGGTCGTGTAGCTGCCAGCGTGAGTAAAACGACCAAACGCGCGTGTTTTGGGAGGGTTTGTTGCGCTACCGTCCCAGGTCACGGTCAGCGATGGATAGACAAAAAGACCGTGTTTTCGGGCGTTTTCATCAGGCAGTTCGCCACTTTTAATATATCTGCCAATGGCGTTGCGTAAAGCGACTACAGATTTTTCATACAGCGCGTCAAGTTTATCCAGTGCCTGAGCTGGGGTCAGACCGGAGCCCTTATTATTCATACGTCTCTCCTGTTCCATACAATTACCGCATTTCCGATAGTATGTCACAGGAATGTGAAACAAAAGTGTAAGGCGAAGATCGGACGATCTTCGCCAGGCTATCAAGCGTGTTGATTGTCTTTCATTAACAACGCAGTTATTGCGGAAATCAGGCAGCCTGCCAGCAAATAAATGGCGACGCTATGCCAGTCTCCTGCAAAATAAGTAATCAGAGCAGCAGCAATAAAAGGTGTAAATCCACCGCCTACCACGCTGGCAACCTGATATCCGACGCCAGCGCCGCTGTAGCGATAACTGGCACCAAACATCTCGGTGAACATCGGCTGTTGCACGCAAACCACCATGTCATGCGCAATGTTCGCCAGCATAATGGAGAAGAAAACGATCCAGAAAATGGACTGTGCCTCAAGCGCTATAAAAAAAGGAAATGCGCTTAACGTTCCGATTATTGCGCCGCTGATATAAACCCTACGGCGACCAAAACGATCGGCAAGCCAGGCAAAACAGGGAATTGTCAGGCAGCTTAATCCACCCACCAGCAAACCAATATTGAGGAATAATTCGCGCGGCAGCCCCATATTCTGGGTCGAATAGTTAAGTGCAAAGGCGGTAACGATATACATCGTCAGCAACTCGCACAGTCGCAGTGCAATAATCTTAAGGAAAGCACCGGGATGTCGTAACAGAGCTTCGATAACCGGGATGCGTTTTTGCACCGCCGCTTGATTATGCTGCTGTTGTTCAAATTCAGCGGACTCCTCCATGCCATTGCGCACCCACAATGCACCCAGCACCAGTACGATGCTAAACAGGAAAGGAATGCGCCAACCCCAGCTCAAAAATTGCTCGTCAGTTGTCGTCATACTGATCAATGAAACCAGTCCGGTTGAAAGGAGTAGACCTACTCCGTAACCAACCTGCACGCCGCTACTGTAAAAGGCTTTTTTGTTTTTTGGCGCGCTCTCAACGGACAGCAACGCAGCGCCTCCCCATTCTCCGCCAACAGCAAATCCCTGAATAGCTCGCAGCATCACAAGCAAAATTGGAGCCCACCAGCCAATAGTTGAAAACGAAGGGAGAATGCCGATCAATGCTGTGGCGATGCCCATCATCCAGACGGTAAGCATCAACATGCGTTTACGCCCCAGTCGGTCGCCGAAATGGCCGAAAATGACACCACCGAGCGGACGAAAAAGGAAACCGACACCAAAGGTAGCAAATGCAGCGAGCGTTCCCATTGCCGGGCTTACCTGCGGGAAAAACTCGCGATTAAACACCAATGCGGCAGTAATGCCATAGAGTAAAAAATCATACCAGTCGACGACGGCACCCGCGAAACTGCCTAACGCAGCGCGTCGGGCGCGACTTAACGAAAGCGTTCCTTCATCGGGACGCGTGGAGATGAGCGTGGAGTCCATAGTGATCCTGTTTGTACTGTCTTTTTATAATTAGTATGGAAAAGGTAACTCACATTGCCGTCGATCTATAAACGAACCTTATGAGACTACCGCGACAGAAAGCATCTGCAAATGTTTTTATGCCAGGAACTGAGGATGAAGGGCCGGGAGGGGCAGTTACATATTACAACCGCGTTGAACAGAAAAATGTGAATGCTAAAGCCGCAACGCACGCTCGGCTGATGCTATTTTTCTCTGATGGATTTTTTTGAATTTTCCTAATGGGATTTGTGTCACTGACACCAGGCGAGCTAATTGCTTGAATGATTGGCGGAGAGAGGGGGATTTGAACCCCCGGTAGAGTTGCCCCTACTCCGGTTTTCGAGACCGGTCCGTTCAGCCGCTCCGGCATCTCTCCGTTCAGATGGTTGCCATGATGCCAGGAAATTTGGCATTTTAACAGTCCCTGTCCGTGCAATTTTGTTCAAGTGACGAGTTTGCGAGCAAAACGATGATTAAGTGGCCCTGGAAAGTACAAGAAACAGATCATGAAGATACGCTGCCATGGAAGGAAGCTCTGGCGATACCTCTTTTGACATGTCTGACAGAGCAGGAGCAAAGCAAACTAGTCACTCTTGCCGAACGTTTTTTGCAGCAAAAAAGACTGGTCCCGCTGCAAGGATTTGAACTTGATGCATTGAAAAGTAGTCGCATCGCCTTACTTTTCTGCTTGCCTGTTCTGGAGCTTGGACTGGAATGGTTGGATGGTTTTCATGAAGTGCTAATTTACCCTGCGCCATTTGTGGTAGACGATGAATGGGAAGACGATATAGGGTTGGTGCATAATCAACGTATCGTTCAATCAGGACAAAGCTGGCAGCAAGGCCCAATCGTGCTGAACTGGCTCGATATACAAGATTCTTTCGATGCCTCGGGCTTTAATCTGATTATCCACGAAGTTGCACATAAGCTGGATACACGAAATGGCGATCGCGCCAGTGGGGTTCCCTTCATTTCTTTGCGTGAAGTCGCTGGATGGGAACACGATCTTCATGCGGCGATGGATAACATTCAGGAAGAAATTGAGTTAGTGGGCGAAAATGCCTCCAGCATCGATGCTTATGCTGCCAGTGACCCTGCAGAATGTTTTGCCGTACTTTCCGAATACTTTTTTAGTGCACCGGAACTTTTTGCGCCACGCTTCCCCTCGCTGTGGCAACGTTTCTGCCAATTTTATAAGCAGGATCCATTACAACGGCTACGAAATGCCAATGGGCGAGACACCAATTCAGTACCAAATGTTCATTAAATATAAATTTTGTTGCTTAATTAACCGATTGAAATGACTTACGAATTTTAGTGTTGACACTCGCTGCGCTGCTAAGTAATATTCGCCTCGTTCTCACGATTCCTCTGTAGTTCAGTCGGTAGAACGGCGGACTGTTAATCCGTATGTCACTGGTTCGAGTCCAGTCAGAGGAGCCAAATTCAAAAAAGCCTGCTTTCGAGCGGGCTTTTTGCTTTTCTGCAAACGTACTTTAGTGTTTGAATTTTTGTTAGAGCTTTCATTACGCTGTGACTGAAATTTTCGCGATAATCCTTTTCAGCGCATTGCTGAATTCATCCAAATTTAGATGATCAATAGCCTTTCCTACCACAATCGTCTCTGAAATGCCGGCCATGGCAGGCCAGCGAGTCTTATAATCAGCATACACGGCGATGACAGGAACATTATAAGCACTTGCCATGTGTAAAATAGATGTGTCTGGCGTTATTGCAAGGAAGGCATCTCTTATGATTGCTGCAGACCGCATTATTGAAGGTGATAACGACAAATGATAAACGTTATCAAAAAGCCGGGTTAGTTCCAGGGCTGTTTCCGAACCTTTCGGACCATGAACAATGACAATTGGCATGTCTGATTGTGTTTTAATCATCTCAATGATTCTTTGTGCCATTGCTAATGAAAATGTTCTCTCTTGCACGCTACCTTCTAAATTAAGAGCAATATATGAACCTAATGAATGCATTTCACAACGTACTTCTTTTAGCACTATTTCGCTGAGGGGCAATTCAAATATGGGCGGGGGCGCCGGAAATCCTACTTCTCGCATCATGAAGGCCCATGTCAGCGGTACTGGGGCGCGTAGTGACTGATCCATTTTCGACGCTGACTTACATATCGGTGAATAACATTTCATTGTTAAACCCACAACCTGTAAATTTGTATTGGCTCGTAAATGGCTAATAAATATCATCGTCTTCAGGTTTTTCTTGCGCATTGCTTCAATACAAAGATCAGGAGTTCCATATTGTTCATTGATGTTTTTTGCTAATTTTTTTATTTCTTTAATACTGGCATGATCCTGCATTGTCATACTGATCAATGTTAATTTTGTTTGTTCCAGATGAAGTGCATCAAAAACAGATCTATTAATTGTTGATGTGACAATTAATAAGTGTTTTATTTTATGCATTTCAAACGATCGGATTATTGGGTAAATAGCCATTGCATCCCCAATTTGATCGGGAATGTGAATAACTACGAATTCACTTTTAGCAATATCAGTATTTTTGCAGCGATAATCATAACACGCAAATGCAATACGTCTGAAAAATGATACAAATGACATTTCCAACCTCGCTTCCATTCTGGTTAAAACGTGGTGAAGTTTAACAGAAATGATTGATTTCTAAAATCGATAAATAATAACGTGGAATATACTATATATTTATTGTTTATGTGTTAATCATTTTCGAGAATTATCATTTTGTTTAAAAACAGCTTGTGTCGCATTCTTCAGTCTGGGGTGCATAAAGTGAAGGGAAGCGTTAAAACGTCAGTAATTGGAGGTGGTCGTTTTCATGTTTGTTAAGTGGGGGAGAGTTACCCCCACTTTTATTCCACAGTAAGTGTCAGCCGATTAACCTACGTATGCGGCCAGCATCTCCTGTGCTGCCAGTTTGCCTAACGCATTTGCTGCGAAAGGACTGTCACCGGTTAAAAGTTTACGATCTTTGTGTACCCGGCCGGTAATATCATCATTGACGATGTTCATGCCCATTTTCTTCAGTTCTTCACCAAAGTACCAGGTCAGATGACCCGGCATGTAGCCAATCTCTGGTGTTTGTTTGTCTGCAGCGTCAGGGAATGCGCAAATTGAATAACCATTTAATGGGTTATCGCCGTGGCGAAGCGCCAGAAAGGCTGCCGGACCGTGGCAAAGGGAGATAACAAAACGGTCATTTTCGATTGCCCACCGCAGAGCGGCAGCCACGTCTTTGCTTTCTGGTAAACCAATGAGTGCACCGTGACCGCCAGGAACAAAGATTGCTGCGTACTCGCTGTCTGCGTTGAGGCTGGCGACAACATCTGCCAATTTTTTCGGATTGCGGAACAGAGATTTGTGCTGCTCAAAGAATGGCATCACTTTTTCATCTTTACGCGGCATAGCCCAATATTCAAATTTTGTCATCAGGCCAGAAAGCGTCGCAACCTCGAACTCGAAACCAGCAGCATGCAGATGATATAACGGCAGCAACGTTTCAATCGGATGGTTTCCTGTTGAGAAGAGCTTACCATTATCAGTTGGCAAATAGCGTTCATCGGCGGCGATTACCAGAATTTTTTGCTTTCCGCTATACGATTTTGGATAGTCTACCCCATCAAGATCAGAAATCGGGCTGGTATATTGGCCTAACGAATATTCTGACGGGAAGAAAGCATTATCTTCAGCCATATCGATTTGCGGATTCTTACTTTGTTGAACAGTCATAGTGTATTCCTTGTTGTTACTTATGTAGGTTAGTCACTATATTCGCGACTGAGCTGGTTGCTATTTTTAACCAAGTGGTAAATTGGAGTCAATATATCGAAAGCGGTATGCAAGGGGGGAATGTGCGATGATTATGCTGCACTTGTGTCGAATATTAATCATGCCGATTTCTCCTTATTGCGTAAAGTGGTCGTAATTGGTGTTAATTTATTTTAGTCTATTTTTCAGAAATCAGGATATTGATTCACGGTAGCACAATTTTTAATTGTGGTGATTTTTTGTGCTCACGTGAAGTTTAGAGCGGCGCCAGATGTGCCTACAATAGGAGGATTCGCCTGAGGCCTGCTTAAAACAGGTAAATGCTGAAGCGAAGAATCTCGCCGGGCCATGCTATGAGAGTGTAAGTTAAGAAAATGAGATTATTAGCAAAAAAATAATCGTAAAACTGTCTGGCACGAGAGATTATCGCGAAAGAATGATGATCCAGATTAAGGTTTAACTGATGACAGATATGATTAATTACTTGTCATCAGATGTACTCTTTGCACAATTTGTCAGAGGGAATGGCCTGGAGACTAAAGTGGGGCAGCAACGATAACTTTTCCAAAAAAACGACTTAAATATAGTATTAGAAATATGCACTAATAATTCAAGTGCAGTTGATTATATTGAATTTTTTCAGGGAATACCTATGTACCGAAATATTGTTATTCCGGTGAATGTTTTTTCTCGGGATGATAGAGAGCAAGCGTTTTTGCACGCGCAATTTTTCGCCAATGTTTCTTCTGGACATGTTCACTTACTTGGCTTTATACCGGAATATTTAAGAGTTCTCGAGCGTGGGTATATTTCTGATATGCATCGTTTTAAAGAAGGTCTACGTGGGCAGGCTGTGTGCCGTTTAGCTCATATAGCAGAACAACTGGTTTTGCCTGAAGGATTTATTCATACATATGTTCATTTCGGCACTCTTCCGGAAGGGATAAAGGAACTTGCTGAACAACAACTGGCTGATGTTATTGTGCTGGGAGCTACGCAGGAATTAGGGTTTATCGACATGCTACGGCAGTTTAGCGTGCCGCTGTTGGTGATTTGATGTGGGATATAAAAAAGCCTGAGTTCGATGAGGGACGAACTCAGGCCGATATTATGTTTTACAGTTACGTGCCGCGGCGCGTTGGCTGATTAGAACTGGTAGACTAAGCCCACAGCAACGATATCGTCGGTCGCGATGCCGTTTTCTTTGTAGAAGTCGTCGCCGTTGTCCAGCAGGTTGATTTTATAATCAACATAGGTGGACATGTTTTTGTTGAAATAGTAGGTCATACCGATATCAACATATTTAACCAGGTCTTTGTTGGTGTAATGATGATTACCTTGGCTGTCAAAGTTATCACTATTTACACCGCCTAAATCCTTACCTTTTGATTGCAGGTAAGCGATGGACGGACGCAGACCGAAGTCGAACTGATACTGAGCAACAACTTCGAAGTTTTGGGTTTTGTTAGCGATAGCATCAGCATCACCGTAACCAGTCATGTTACGGGTTTCAGCATACATGGCTGCTAAGTAAACGTTATTAGCGTCGTATTTTGCACCAACGGTCCATGCTTCTGCTGTTTGACCGCCAGCAGTTGCATCGAAGCGATCCCCGTAACGAGTATCATGCAAACCTTTGTGAACCTGGTTATCGGTACGGTCAGAGTTAGAATATGCAGCACCCAGACTTAAACCGAAGTCGAAGTCATAGGAAGTTGACATACCGAAACCATCACCATTTTCTTTGGTAATGCTACGTCCCTTACCAGAACCTTCCTGACCGAATGGTCCACTGCTTTCATTATTACTCTGATATTGCAGAGCAAAGTTCAGGCCATCAACCTGACCAAAGAAACCATTGTTACGGTAGGTTGCAACACCATTAGCACGACCGTTCATGAAGTTGTCGGCACCAGCGTAGGTATCGCCACCAAATTCTGGCAGCATATCGGTCCATGCTTCAACGTCATATACGACACCGTAGTTACGACCATAGTCGAAAGTACCGTTCTGACCGAAACCTAAGCCTGCAAATGCCAGACGAGTTGCGGTATTGCCCTTGTCGCTCTCAGCGCCATTTGCGCCAATGTTAAACTCCCACTGACCATAGCCAGTGAACTGGTCAACGATCTGGGTTTCACCTTTGAAACCGATACGGGCATATGACATGTCGCCATCACTGCCTGAGTCATCAGAGAAGTAGTGCAGACCTGCTACTTTTCCGTATAAATCCAGTTTATTACCATCTTTATTATAGACTTCAGCCGCATTTGCTGCGCCAGCAACTAATAACGCCGGGACCAGCATTGCCAGAACTTTTCTTTTCATTATGTATTCCCTTGTGATTATAATCTTCATGAATATATCAATAAGTGCCGTTATCCAAAAAAAAGCACATTTGGATACTATTCTATGAAGTTCATTTTATTTTAAAGATTACATGTAACAAATGTATTTAAAAGATTTCAAAATATTTCTATTCTATTTAATATAATTCATAATTATGAATTTCAGACATAAGTATTCATCATATTTATATTTGTATATCAATTGGTTATTGTTCTTTTGGAAGGATGGATTACATCAATGATTGTTGAACTAAAGACTGAGTGTGATCTACTGCACATTAATGAACGCATAAAAAAAGCCGGCATCATGCCGGCCCAAAAAATATAAACAAGACGATAAAAGGCTAATAACGTAGTCATCATGACACAGAAAACAAAAAAGGTATAATTGTATTCAATGCCAATATATTCAAAATATGAATTAATCAATTATGCCCAAACAAAAAACAAATGCCTTCCGACTTGTTTTTTCTGCACATAATGTCAGTGGTTAAGATTCATATATTTGTTCAAAAAATGAGTGAGACTTGACTGGCTCGACCGATGTGGAAAAATGTGACTTTTATCACATAACAGTATAAGTCTGATTTTTCCGGGTTATCTCAAAATGGAGTATGGTTCGACAGCAATGGAAGAAAGACTCTCTCGTAGCCCTGGCGGCAAACTGGCTTTATGGGCTTTCTATACCTGGTGTGGTTATTTTGTCTGGGTAATGGCGCGTTACATCTGGGTAATGAGCCGCATCCCCGATGCCCCCGTGTCTGGATTTGAAAGTGATTTAGGTTCAACTGCGGGGAAGTGGCTAGGTGCGTTAGTGGGGTTTTTGTTTATGGCCATGGTCGGTGCGTTGTTAGGCGGCATTGCCTGGTACACGCGACCTCGCCCCGTACGTAGCAGACGCTATGAGTAAAAACTGCTAAGGTTGCGGCTCTTTGGCCGCGGAGCGCATATGGACTTACAACACTGGCAGGCACAATTCGAGAACTGGTTGAAGAGCCATCATCAGTATCAGGACGCGGCCCATGACTGGTGTCATTTTCGCCGCGTCTGGGCGACGGCACAAAAACTGGCGGTAGATGAAGACGTGGACATGCTGGTGATTTTAACCGCCTGTTATTTTCACGATATCGTGAGTCTGGCGAAAAATCATCCGCAACGGCAGCAATCTTCAATGCTGGCAGCAGAAGAGACGCGTCGCCTGCTATGTGAAGAGTTTGCGCAATTTCCAGCGGAGAAAATAGAGCCCGTTTGTCATGCCATTGCCGCACACAGTTTCAGTGCGCAAATTACGCCCTTAACGGCGGAAGCTAAAATCGTGCAGGATGCGGACCGGCTGGAAGCCTTAGGCGCGATTGGCCTGGCGCGTGTGTTTGCGGTTTCAGGCGCGTTAGGTGTGGTGCTGTTTGATGGCGAAGATCCGTTCGCGCAGCATCGCCCGCTCGATGATAAACGTTACGCGCTGGACCACTTCCAGACCAAGCTGCTAAAACTACCTCAAACGATGCAAACCACAAAAGGTAAACAACTGGCGCAACACAACGCCCGTTTTCTGGTGGAGTTTATGGCCAAACTTAGTGCTGAACTGGCGGGGGAGAATGAAGGTATCGATCACAACGTGATTGATGCGTTTTCGCCAGCTGACTGCGCGCGTGGCCCTAAACCGATGTAATTATGTTAACCTGTCGGCCATCTCATATGGCCGGTTAAATCTATGCAGGAAAATATTTCAGTAACCGATTCATACAGCACCGGGAATGCCGCACAGGCAATGCTGGAGAAACTGCTGCAAATTTATGATGTTAAAACGCTGGTGGCGCAACTTAATGGTGTGGGTGAGAACCACTGGAGCGCGGCGATTTTAAAACGTGCGCTGGCGAATGATTCGGTATGGCACCGTTTAAGTGAAAATGAGTTCGCCCACCTGCAAACGTTGCTACCCAAACCGCCAGCACATCATCCGCATTATGCGTTTCGCTTTATCGATCTCTTTGCCGGGATTGGTGGTATCCGTCGCGGTTTTGAGTCAATTGGCGGTCAGTGCGTATTTACCAGTGAATGGAATAAACATGCGGTGCGCACCTATAAAGCCAACCATTATTGCGACCCGGCGACTCATCATTTTAATGAAGATATCCGCGACATTACCCTGAGCCATAAAGAGGGCGTAAGTGATGACGCGGCGGCGGAACATATCCGTCAGCACATTCCTGAACACGATGTTTTACTGGCCGGTTTTCCTTGCCAGCCGTTTTCACTGGCTGGCGTATCGAAAAAGAACTCGCTTGGGCGGGCGCACGGTTTTGCCTGCGATACCCAGGGGACGTTGTTCTTTGATGTGGTGCGCATCATCGACGCTCGTCGTCCGGCGATTTTTGTGCTCGAAAACGTTAAGAACCTGAAAAGCCACGACCAGGGTAAAACGTTCCGCATCATCATGCAGACGCTGGACGAACTGGGCTATGACGTTGCCGACGCAGAAGATAACGGCCCGGACGATCCGAAAATCATCGATGGCAAACATTTTCTACCGCAGCACCGCGAGCGCATCGTGCTGGTGGGCTTCCGTCGCGATCTTAATCTGAAAGAAGATTTCACCCTGCGTGATATTAGCGATTGTTTCCCGGTGCAGCGAGTGACGCTGGCGCAGTTGCTGGACCCGATGGTCGAAGCGAAATATATCCTGACGCCGGTGCTATGGAAGTATCTCTATCGCTATGCGAAAAAGCATCAGGCGCGCGGTAACGGCTTCGGTTATGGGATGGTTTATCCGAACAATCCGCAAAGTGTCACGCGCACGCTTTCAGCCCGTTATTATAAAGACGGCGCGGAAATCTTAATCGATCGCGGCTGGGATATGGCGACAGGTGAGAAAGACTTTGACGATCCGCAGAATCAGCAACATCGCCCACGCAGATTAACGCCTCGCGAATGCGCGCGCCTGATGGGTTTTGAAGCGCCGGGAGAAGCAAAATTCCGTATACCGGTTTCTGATACGCAAGCCTATCGTCAGTTCGGTAATTCGGTGGTAGTACCGGTTTTTGCCGCGGTGGCAAAACTGCTCGAGCCAAAAATCAGACAAGCGGTGGCGTTGCGTCAGCGAGAAACACAACATGGCCGACGTTCACGATAAGGCCACGCGCAGCAAAAATATGCGCGCGATTGCCACGCGCGATACGGCAATCGAGAAACGTCTCGCCAGCCTGTTAACTGAGCAGGGGCTGGCGTTTCGTGTTCAGGAAGCCAGTCTTCCCGGACGTCCGGATTTTGTCCTTGATGAATTTCGCTGTGTGATATTTGCCCACGGTTGCTTCTGGCACCATCACCATTGCTATCTGTTTAACGTCCCCGCCACGCGAACAGATTTTTGGCTTGAGAAGATAGGTAAAAATGTCGAGCGCGATCGGCGCGATATCAGTCGTTTGCAGGAACTCGGCTGGCGTGTGTTGATTGTCTGGGAATGTGCGTTACGCGGGCGGGAGAAATTAACGGACGCGGCACTTACCGAGCGTCTGGAAGAGTGGATCTGCGGCGAGGGCGCCAGCGCGCAGATCGACACTCTGGGGATTCATTTACTCGCTTGATGCATCCTGAATGACGGGAGCGACAACGGGTTTAGCCAGAAAGAGATATTTCCCCAACGTGACCAGTACCACGGCGAAAACAATCACTCCTAGCGCCAGCCATTCAATCTTCGACAGCGTTTCGCCGCCCAGACCCGTACCCAGCAATACCGCGACCACGGGATTAACATAGGCGTAGCTGGTGGCCAGAGCCGGACTGACATTGCGGATTAAATACATATAAGCGTTGATGGCGATAATCGAGCCAAACAGCGTCAGATAGCCGACTGCAAGGAAACCAGAAAGCGAAGGGACTGCTGTCAGTTTTTCACCCGCAATCATCGACGCAATCATTAACACTACGCCTGCTGCCAGCATCTCAATGGCGCCTGCCATCATCCCTACCGGCAAGGTAATGCGCGAGCCATAAACCGACCCAAACGCCCAGCTAATTGAGCCGATTAAAATCAGCATTGCACCCCACGGGTTACCGCTTAAATTACCGCCACTGTTGAGCATGATGATCCCGGCAAGCCCAATGGCGATACCCACCCATTCCAGTTTGCGCGTTTTAATGCCAAACAGGCGGCTGAAGCAAAGAGTAAAGAGTGGCACAGTTGCTACCACCACGGCGGCAATGCCGGAAGGGACGTTTTGATGTTCGGCAACCGTCACCATACCGTTACCGACAGCCAGCAGTAACAGGCCAATAAGCGCGGCGTTGAGCAGGGGACGTAGCGGCGGCAATTTGTGCCCACGCAGCAGTAAAAATGCCATCAATAAAAGACCTGCTGCCAAAAATCGCACCCCCGCCATCATTAACGGTGGCCAGCTTTCAACGCCAATCCGAATGACAAAATAGGTCGAGCCCCAAATGATATACAACGCAAACAGCGCGCCAAAAAGCGGTAACAACTGGCGGAAACGCATAATCCCTCACGGTGGAAATAAAAAGGTGGTTCATAGTAAACGTGAAAATCATTCTGCTGGCGAGAGATATAATTGTGCTTGATTGTTAAAAAAATGTTGACCTGTGAAGCACAGTATCAGGCAAGCCGATTTTGCTTCATACTTAGCGCGTCAACGAAAAAATGAGAGGGAATGCTTTTGGCCGGGAGTAGTTTATTGACGTTGCTCGATGATATCGCCACTTTGCTGGACGATATCTCCGTGATGGGCAAGCTGGCGGCGAAGAAAACCGCCGGCGTATTAGGGGATGACTTGTCGCTCAACGCGCAACAAGTTTCAGGCGTGCGTGCCAACCGGGAACTTCCTGTGGTCTGGGGCGTGGCGAAGGGATCGCTAATCAATAAAGTGATTCTGGTGCCGCTGGCGCTGATCATCAGTGCATTTATCCCGTGGGCAATTACGCCACTGTTGATGATTGGTGGTGCGTTTCTCTGCTTTGAAGGGGTAGAGAAAGTGCTACATATGCTGGAGGCGCGTAAACACAAAGAGGATCCGGCGCAGAGTCAGCAGCGTCTGGAAAAACTGGCGGAGCAAGACCCGCTCAAGTTTGAAAAGGACAAAATAAAAGGGGCCATTCGCACCGATTTTATTTTGTCTGCGGAAATTGTCGCCATAACGCTGGGTATTGTGGCGGAAGCGCCGCTGATTAATCAGGTGCTGGTGCTCTCAGGGATAGCTCTGGTGGTAACGATAGGCGTGTATGGCCTGGTGGGGATTATCGTTAAGATTGATGACCTGGGCTACTGGCTGGCAGAAAAGTCCAGTACGTTGATGCAGGCGTTGGGTAAGGGGCTGTTGATTATCGCGCCCTGGCTGATGAAAGCATTATCGGTTGTCGGCACGCTGGCGATGTTCCTGGTTGGTGGCGGCATTGTGGTGCATGGCATCGCGCCGCTGCATCATGCCATTGAACATTTTGCCGGACAGCAGAACGCGCTGGTGGCGATGATATTACCGACTGTTTTAAATCTGATTCTTGGATTTATCATCGGTGGCATCGTGGTGCTGGGAGTGAAAGTGGTAGCGAAAATGCGCGGCCAGGCACATTAAAATTCACATTGGCTGTTATGCAAAATTCGCCATCCTCGACTAAGGTGAACAAGTTTCACTCGAAAAAAGGAGGCGAGTATGAGCTTTATGGTTAGTGAGGAAGTCACGGTAAAAGAGGGCGGCCCGCGGATGATTGTCACCGGGTATTCCAGCGGTATGGTTGAGTGCCGGTGGTATGACGGTTATGGGGTCAAGCGGGAAGCTTTTCATGAAACCGAGCTTGTTCCGGGGGAGGGGAGTTGTTCGTCGGAAGAAGTTTGAAAATGTGCAATTAACACCAGGCCGGATGTGGCGTTCACGCCGCATCCGGCAGTTGTGCCAGCGTCTGTATGGAGTGCCTGATGCGACGCTGTCGCGTCTTATCATGCCTGGGTTATACAAATAATCGATATCTGGCGATAGAATCAAAAGTAGGCCGGATAAGGCGTTCACGCCGCATCCGGCAGTCCTGCCAGCGTCAATATCGAAGGCCTGATGCCTCGTATCATGCCAACATTATAAAATTATCGTTGTTTGGCGGTACGCTATCGCCAGGTTATGCCAGAATCATTAAAAAGCAGGTTGGGAGTCGTCAGGGTGCAGCACGAGACAAAAATGGAAAACCAGAGCTGGCTAAAAAAACTCGCGCGCCGCCTGGGGCCAGGTCATGTCGTTAATCTGTGTTTTATCGTGGTGTTGATCTTCTCCACTTTGCTCACCTGGCGTGAAGTCGTGGTGCTGGAAGACGCCTATATCTCCAGTCAGCGTAATCATCTGGAAAACGTTGCCAACGCGCTCGATAAGCAATTGCAATATAACGTCGATAAACTGATTTTTTTGCGTAATGGAATGCGTGAAGCCCTTGTTGCGCCGCTGGATTTCACCTCTATGCGTAACGCTGTTGTCGAGTTTGAACAACATCGCGACGAGCACGCCTGGCAAATCGAACTCAACAGACGACGCACTCTGTCAGTAAACGGTGTCTCGGATGCGTTAGTGAGCGAGGGAAATCAGCTTTCTCGCGAAAATGAATTACTCGACAATGAAATTACTGCCGCACTGGAAGTCGGCTACTTACTACGACTGGCGCACAACTCTACTTCGATGGTTGAACAGGCAATGTATGTCTCGCGCGCCGGATTCTACGTTTCGACGCAGCCGACGTTGTTTACCCGAAATATCCCTACGCGTTACTACGAATTTGTCACGCAACCCTGGTTTATCGGCCAATCAGAACGAGAAAATCGTCAACGTGGCGTACGATGGTTTACCTCTCAGCATGACCATAACAATGTTACTGAACCGCAGGTCACCGTAAGCGTACCGGTCGACAGTAATAATTACTGGTATGGCGTGTTGGGAATGAGTATCCCTGTGCGCTCGATGCAGCAATTTCTAAAAAACGCTATTGATAAAAAACTGGATGGCGAATACCAGCTCTACGACAGCAAACTAAAATTATTGACTTCATCTAACCCGGAACACTCGGCGGAGGACCTTTTTGATCCTCGAGAGCTGGCATCTCTGGCGCAGGCTATGGAACACGATACGCGCGGTGGTATTAGGATGAACAGTCGCTATGTTAGCTGGGAGCGACTGGACCATTTTGACGGCGCATTAGTGCGCATTCATACGCTTAGTGAAGGTGTGCGTGGTGATTTCGGCAGCATCAGCATTGCGTTAACCCTTCTGTGGGCGCTCTTTACGACGATGTTACTTATCTCCTGGTATGTGATTCGCCAGATGGTCAGCAATATGTATGTCCTGCAAAGCTCGTTGCAGTGGCAGGCGTGGCATGACACCTTAACGCGCTTGTATAACCGTGGCGCATTGTTCGAAAAAGCGCGTCCGCTTGCCGAATTGTGTCAGATACACAAACATCCGTTTTCTGTCATACAGGTCGACCTTGACCATTTTAAAGCGATTAATGACCGCTTTGGTCATCAGGCAGGCGATCGTGTGCTGTCGCATGCTGCCGGATTAATCAGTCGTTCATTGCGTTCACAGGACGTTGCAGGCCGCGTGGGCGGCGAGGAGTTTTGTGTGATTCTGCCTGGCGCTAACCTGGCGCAGGCAACGGAAGTGGCCGAACGTATTCGCCTGAAGCTGAATGAAAAAGAGATGTTGATCGCCAAGAGCACGACCCTACGCATCAGTGCTTCGCTGGGGGTGAGTAGCAGCGAGGAAACCGGCGATTATGATTTTGAGCAATTACAGTCTCTGGCCGACCGGCGGTTGTATCTCGCAAAACAAGCGGGGCGCAATCAGGTCTGCGCGAGTGATAGCCTTTAACTGGCCGTGAAAAAGTGATCCAGCCCTTCGCGCCATCCTTCCGGTCCTTCTCGCTGTGTCCGCCAGACACGGGCCGGATCCTCATTTTGCAAATGCACGCCTTCCCGGTTTAGCCCTTTTACGATCACCGCATAATCCATCACTTCCAGTAATGGTGCGTCATTTGGGCCGTCGCCTAAGCCAAGCGTGGTCGGACGTTTTCCACGCGATTGCTGATATGCCGCAATGATCCAGTTGGCTGCCTGATCTTTCCCGGCTGAGACATCCAGCACATGCCAGAAACGCGCACCTTGCACAAACTGCAAGCCCAGTTCATTCAGGCGAGCGGTAAATTGTGCCATCCGCTCGTCACTGTCGCGCCAGATAAGCGTGACCGAAGCCTCATGCAACTGCGTCAGTGCGGCCTGGCTGCGGCTTAAGCCAGTCCATTCAGCGATGGTTGTATCATCGACGTCATCAAAGGTGGTGAATTTGAAGTGTTCTTTCTCACGCAGCGTATTTAATACCTGGCTGATCTCACTATGAGCAATACCCGAGATGATGCGCGGAAAATCGTCCAAATCCTGCCATTGTTGATCCAGTTGGATCACCGCGCCGTTCTCTGCAATGAGTGACAACCCTTGCAGACCTAACATCTTTTGCAGGTACAGCATTTCAGCCGAGGTTTTACTACTACACAGGATCACGGGGATCTCCGCTTCCCGCAGGCGGATTAACCAGGAGGCGGCAGGTTGCCAGTCATAGCTATGACTGTCCAACAGGGTGCCATCAAGATCGGTGAAAATCAGCAGCGGTTGATGAATTGAAAGCATGATCGCGCAGTACTCCCTTTGCCGGATATTTCTTAAAACAGCACGAATTATAAAAAATCGTTTTTTGGGAGCGATCACGTGAACGCCAGAGCCTCCAAGGGGTGACGCGGATCACACTTCCATTCATTAGTGACGTTAATCATTCATATCAAGAATATTTTCTTGTCAGCCTAAAAAATTGCGGATAAGGTGATGAACGCATCAGATTTCCTGGTGTAACGAATTTTTTAAGTGCTTCTTGCTTAAGCAAGTTTGATCCCGACCCCAACAAGGGTCGGGATTTTTTTATCACGCATTTAGCGATTCACTTCAGAGACGCTAAAGTCATGAATATCAAGTTCAAAGGCATCGGCTAATTCACGCCATGTATGATATTCACGGCCATCGACGCTAACGTGTTCCGAATCGTTCTGGCTGCGATGAACTTCGCTTTCGCTAATTTCATTGATCGCCGCCAGCAGGGCATCGACATCGACGCTGACCTCACGTTTTGCGGTATCGCTGTACTCTTTTGCGGTTTTCATCATCTTTCCTCGCAACCGTTGCTTATATGTTGCTGCCGACACGTCAAGTCAGCCAGGCATTTCTTAAGTATAGACCGTTGAGAAAATCAGCACTCGCACGCGCCCGGCGCTGTCAGAAAAACGAAATTGTTCTAAACTGGCACAAAGCCACAGGAGGAAAACGATGAAGGTGAATGATCGGGTAACAGTCAAAACGGATGGCGGTCCGCGTCGTCCTGGCGTGGTACTGGCAGTTGAGGAGTTTAGTGAAGGCACAATGTACCTGGTTTCGCTGGAAGACTACCCGCTCGGCATCTGGTTCTTTAATGAAGCAGGGCATCAGGATGGTATCTTTGTGGAGAAAGCCGAGTAATTTCTGCCAGCCTGACTGGTGGTATCCCACCAGTCAGTATGCCTTAGCGCATGTTAACAAAAATACCATTTGTCACATTATCCGTCAGTCGGACGACATGGTAGATAACCTGTTTATTATGCGTTTTGATCTTACGTTTAATATTGCCTTTATGCGATGAAACGGTCTTGGCTTTAATATTCATTTGGTCGGATATTTGAATCGTTCCCTGGCCAGCCATCCACATTCGCAACATACTTGATTCGGTCCGGCTTAATGATAACGTTGGCATATTTAAAATGCTGGCCATCGTTGTCTCTTTTTTCAGAATATCGCCAAGGATATCATCAAGAGATTCCGGCTTAATCGATTTTGAACTGATCAATAAATTTTTTCTGACCAATAGATATTCATCAAAATGAACATTGGCAATTGCCATAAAAACGATAAATAACGTATTGGGATGTTGATTAATGATGTGCTTGATACGTTGACTGTTAGAAGCATCGTGGATAAAACAGTCCTCATTAATAAACACCACTGAAGGGTGCTGTGAATCACAAGCGATGGCAAGGTCATCAACGGTTTCAATGTCGTTGATTTCTCTTTTTTTCACCCCTCTACTCAACAGATACCCGGTCAAACCCAGCCGGGTGTAACTACATAAATCCATAATAATCGTTGACATGGCATACCCTCACTCAATGCGTAACGATAATTCCCCTTACCTGAATATTTCATCATGACTAAACGGAACGACATGGGTCACCTAATGCGCCACTCTCGCGAATTTTCAGGCGGACTTACTATCCCGTAAAGCGTTGTATAATTTGCCTGGAATTGTCTTAAAGTAAAGTAAATGTTGCGATATGTGAGTGAGGTTAAAACAAATATTTCGCCACAGGAGTATCCTGGAAGATGTTCGCTGGTATTATTTTTCGGATAATCCTTAGGATAACAAGATAAACATTAGGGAATCATATTACAGGTAATTCGCTGATAATATCTGCCAGCAAATTAAAAATTTCACTAAATAAATGTTCGCAAAAAGGAGCAATTAACGGCATTAATGCCGCCATTAATGAGATGCCGACAGTCAACGTTAATGGAAAACCAATAACAAAGATTGATAATTGCGGGGCCATACGATTCAGTAAACCTAATGCGAGATTCAGCGTCAGCAACAGGGTAATGAGCGGTAACGCCAGCATCAACCCGTTAAGAAAAATCAAACTCCCTGCCCTGGTGAGTGCCAGGAATGCATTGCTGTTCAGCGGTTCGCCACCAATGGGTAGAGTGTGAAATGTATCGACCAGCAACGAAATCAGCCATAAATGACCGTTAAATGTCAGGAACAACAGTAGCGCCAGCATATCCATAATGCGCGCTAAGACGGGCATATTGAGATGACTGCCAGGATCGACAAACGTCGCAAATGACAGCCCCATTTGCAGACCGATAATTTCGCCAGCGGTGCGCACAGCGGCGAAGGCAAATTGCATGGTAAAGCCGAGAGCAATGCCAATCAGGATTTGCTGCACCGCCAGCCATAGGGCATAGAACGAAAAAACGGCAACATCGTTGGCGGGTATTGCCGGAGCAATGGCGAACGTGATCATCATTGCGAGGCCCAGTTTTACCCGTTTTGGCACGCTGCGTTCGCTCAAAATGGGCGCGGTGGAGATCAGCGCCAGCACGCGCAGTAATGGCCAGAAATACAGGCTTAACCAGGAAAGCCATTGATCGCTTGTTACCTGCAACATTGCATCGATTACCCGATGATATACGGTAGGTTAGTGAATAAGGTACGAACGTAATCCAGCAACAGGTTGAGCATCCACGGTCCGGCAATAATAATGGCGATAAATACGGCGATGATTTTCGGAATGAACGACAGCGTCATTTCGTTAATCTGCGTGGCGGCCTGCAAAATGCTGATGATAAGACCGGTGACCAGCGCCACCAGCAACAGCGGGGCAGCCAGTGCCAGCGCGACTTTCATCGCTTCTGTCCCCATCATCATGACCGATTCGGGTGTCATTTGGCCTCTCTAGCTGTAAAAGCTTTGTGCCAGCGAGCCGACCAGCAATTGCCAGCCATCCACCAGTACAAACAACATCAGTTTAAACGGCAGGGCAATGGTCGCGGGGGGAACCATCATCATCCCCAATGCCATCAACACACTTGCAATAACCAGGTCGATAATCAAAAACGGAATGAAAATCGTGAAGCCTATCTGGAAGGCGGTTTTCAACTCGCTGGTCACGTAGGCCGGGAGCAAAATGCGCATCGGTACTGCTTCAGGTCCCTGCAACGGGCCGGTATTCGCCAGCCTGGCAAACAACCCTAAATCCGCCTCGCGGGTCTGGCGCAGCATAAACTCACGCAGTGGCTGCGCCCCTTTTTCCAGTGCCTCCTGCATTGAAATTTTCTCTTCGCTGAATGGCTGGTACGCATCGACATAAATTTTGTCGATTACCGGAGACATAATAAAAAAGGTCAAAAACAGCGCCAGCCCCAGCAAAACCTGGTTGGGCGGCGCGGAGGGCGTTCCCAGTGCGTTACGCAATAAACCAAAAACAATGATGATGCGGGTGAAGCTGGTCATCATCAGTAAAATTGCCGGAATAAAAGTCAGCGAGGTGATGAACACCAGCGTCTGCACCGGGAGTGACCAGCTTTGTCCACCGCCAGGCAGCGGCTGGCTGGTGATGCCAGGCAGTTGAGCAAAGGCGAGGGGAGTAAGCAGCCAGAGAAGGGCCGGTGCGACAGACAAGAGGCGACGCATCAGGCTCTCCCGCCACGCTTAAGCAAATTTTTCATGACCGACTGAAAATCGGCTTGAGGTAACTCTTCCGTTGGCGCAGAAGGGGGAAGTTTATGCAGCAGATTGATTTGCCCGGTAGTAACACCGAGCACCAGTCGCGCATCTTCCACATCGACCACCACAACCCGTTCACGCGCCCCCAACGAGGCACTAGCGCTGACTTTCAGCCCGTTCGTGCCATTACGTTTGGGAGCAAATCCCAGCCTTTTTACCAGCCAGGCCGCAGCGAGGATCAGGACAATAATGGCAATTAGCGCTCCGCTCACCTGAAGGAGCGGAGCAGCAGAAACCGGCGCGGAAGGTTGTACAGTAGCGTGGTTATTCATCACTAACGGCTCAGGCGGCGCATCCGCTCGGACGGGGTAATGATATCGGTGATCCGCACGCCATATTTATCAGCGACTACGACAACTTCGCCCTGAGCAATTAAATAACCGTTGATCAGAATATCCAGTGGTTCGCCCGCCAGACCGTCCAACGCCACGACTGACCCTTGCGTCAGACGCAACAACTCTTTGATGGTCATTCGTGTGCGGCCCAGTTCGACGGTCAGCTTAACCGGAATATCCATAATCAGGTCGATATCCTGCAATGTTCCACTGACGTCGCCGCCGCCAAGCTGCTGGAACACGGCCTCAGCCGCGCCTTTGCCGCTTGTTGATTTTTGTTCGCCTAACGCTTCAGCCCACAGATCGTCCATTGCGCCGTTGTTGTCATCGGCCGGATTATTCAAGTCACTCATTTGGGCTGTTCCTCGTTCAGAGAATTCAAAATCGGGTTAATCAAATGTTCTATCCGTAACGCATACTGACCGTTGATGGTGCCGTACTGGCTGGTCAGTACCGGAACGCCGTCAACATGGGCGATAATGCGATCGGGTTTTTCTATCGGCAGGACATCGCCGGGCTTCAGCTTTAAAATCTGCGACAGGCGCAGCGAAATATCGGCAAAGTTGGCAACCAGCTCCAGCTGTGAATGCTGAACCTGGCGCACCAGGTTATCGCGCCAGTTCTGATCTTCATTACGCGAGTTTTCCAGCGGCGGGTTAACCAACAATTCCCTCAGTGGCTCGATCATGCTGAATGGCAGGCAGATATTAAATTCGCCGGTCAGGTTGCCAATCTCCACATGGAACGGCGTGTTAACCACAATGTCGTTCGGTGAGGTGGTGATATTGGTAAATTTCACCTGCATTTCGGAACGCACGTACTCGACTTCCAGCGGATTAATCGCCTTCCACGCGTCGCTATAGCCTTCAAGTGCCAGCTTCAACATGCGATTGATGACGCGCTGTTCGGTATGAGTAAACTCACGACCTTCTACTTTGGTAGGGAAGCGACCATCGCCGCCAAACAGGTTATCCACGGCGATAAACACCAGACTCGGCGAAAACACCACCAGCCCTGTGCCGCGCAGCGGTTTCAGATGGATAAGGTTCAGGTTGGTTGGCACCGGCAGGTTGCGGGCAAATTCATGGTACGGCTGAATGCGAATGGCCCCGACGGTAATGTCCGGGCTACGGCGCAGCAGGTTGAACAGCCCCATACGAAAATGGCGGGCAAAACGTTCATTGATGATTTCCAGCGCCTGTAACCGTTCGCGCACAACCCGTCGTTGGGTATTAGGATCGTACGGACGAATGTCACTTTCGCCGCTAACACTGGTTGTCGGTTCGTCTTTGACCTCGCTGTCACCATTCAACAGCGCATCAATTTCAGCTTGAGAAAGAATACTATCGCCCATGTCGTTATCGCAGAATAAAAGCGGTATACAGCACGTCGGTGACATCCTGTTTCGGTTGCCCGGCAACAAGCGGGGGGGAAAGTGTGGCTTTAATTGCGGCAATCAGTTGTTGCTTGCCTTCTTCCGTTGCCAGCACGGCGGCATCCTGGCGCGAAAACAGTAACAGCAAACGACTGCGGACTTCCGGCAAATACTCGCTCAACCGCGAACGGGTGGCTTCATCTTTCAGTCGCAGCGTTATACCGATATAAAGCACGCGATCTGCATCGCCAAGATTGACCGTAAAAGTGTCTAGCGCATAGAAGACAGGTGAGAGCACGACGTGTTGCTGCACTTTGTCGCCAGCGGTCACTTGTTGCGAATGCCAGTAGCTGTAACCCGCGCTGGCACAAGCCGCGAGAGTGATGAATACCAGGATCGGGAGCCAAAGCGATCGCCTGCTTTTCTTGCTTATCGCGTAATCAGTCATGTGTTGCGGTCTTCCTGTGTCGCTACTGCTTATCGGCTAATTATCCTGCGTCTTAAGTGTGGCAAAGCGGGGAAAAGACGCGGATTAAGGTGCTACCTCTGACGTTAGGCGAAAATATCGACGCCACTATTGCCCGATGAAACTCTCTGAAGAGTTGTTGGAACTGGCAATGCATCGTCATCCTCGGTTGTCAGGCGTTCATGGCCTGCTGTGCGTGGACTTTGTTGTTGCTCGGAAGCTGCCTGCTGCTGACCGCTAAAACTCTCACCGCTGATATTGCTCTGCCCCAACTGAATTCCGCTTTCTGCCAGTTGTGTGCGCAGTACCGGCAAAGCCGCTTCCAGAGCGGCGCGCACGTGCTGATGCGGTGAAACCATCTGAATTTGCGCCTGGTTGTCATCCACCTTAAGGGAGATTTGCACTTCGCCTAAATCTTGCGGATGCAAACGCAGTTCGGCACTTTGTTGCCCCTGGCGGGTAAACAGCGAAATATGCTGGCTTAAGGATTGTTGCCATTCGTGGGAACCCAGCGGTGCGCTCAAAACAGGCGCTGCGACGGTGGGCAGTGGCTGCGTCTGGTGCGGAGTAATTAGCGGACTGGTGACAGTAGTAACAGGTGAAGGCGTGCTGATGATCTCCGCTTTACTCTGGGCTTCAGCGACCAGCGTTGTTAATGGCTGATCTGGCGCACCAGGGGCGTCGTCAGGTTGTGCTGTTGCGAGTTGCGCGGTAGTCAGTTTTGTTGAGAGTGCTTGCTTCTGCGTCGGTAACGCTGTGACAGGCGCATCAGTCACTTTGGGGGTATTGTCAAAACCGGGCAGCATAGCAAAAAGGGCGCTCAGGCTGGCGACAGCATCTTCATTAAGGTCATCAGTTTTATCGTCGGCGACCGTCTCCTTTTCTGGCATGGCTGCCAGCGTATTAACCAGAGCCGTCGTCAGCGGCGTTGTATCGGGTCGTGCTGCGGTTATTTCAGCCAGCGTTTCGTCAGTAGCGATGTGTAAATCAGACGGCAATACCCCGGCCAGAATTTCGCTGGCGCGTTCTTTACCTTGCGCGTGTGGGGTATCCACTGCAACCTGAAGCAATGGCGAAGCTTTGCCTGGTGCTGCATCTCCTGCTAATGCCCCGCTCAACAACGCAAGAAAATCCTGTGCCGTGTCAGTGGCGCTAGCACCGGGCAATGTGGATGTGTCAACGTCAGCGGTAATCAAGGGCGCTAAACGAATCATTCAGTTTTCCTCATGGCGGCGCGCTGGGCGAACTCGTCCATCTTTTTCTGATCGAGGCGGTTTTCTGCTAACAGGGCCGCCGTGGATTGCCGTTCCTGGAGGGTCTGCCAGGCCTGCAAACGTTGTTTCTTTTCTCGCCAGCTGTTCAGAGCAATGTCAACTTTCTGCGTCCACTGATTAAGCTGCTGGCGGTGCTGGGTAATGGCCTTTTCCAGCGTCTGAATGAACTGCTGGTAGTTGATCCAGCGATTACTGGTCATTCCTGCACTCATGTCGTTGTTCAGGTTACTGCGATATTCGTTTTGATAATCGATCAGCATTTTGAGTTGTTCTTCCGCCTGCTGACATCCGCGACGCATTTCACCCAGCAGGCGGGCCGCATTATCCACCTCTTTTTCTGCCAGATCTTTCAGGGTCGCCAGGGCGCCATGTTCTGCCATCTGCTGTTATCTCCTGCGTAATCACACCGTCGGAAAAATACGTTCCAGCCCCTGGAGAGAGTCTTCCCAGTCCGCGCGTTCAAAAATGCCTTGTTGCAAATAGCCCTCCAGCTGCGGCCACAAGGCGATAGCTTTATCGAGCATTGGATCGCTGCCTTTGGCATACGCGCCGACGCTGACCAGATCGCGGTTACGTTGAAAACTCGACAACAGCTGCTTGAATGTGCGTACCCGCGCGTAATGCTGCTCGCTGATCAACGCCGTCATTGCACGGCTGATTGAGGCTTCAATATCAATTGCCGGATAGTGCCCGGCTTCAGCCAGACGACGAGAAAGCACGATGTGACCGTCGAGGATCGCCCGCGCGGAGTCGGCAATCGGATCCTGCTGGTCATCGCCTTCGGTGAGCACGGTATAAAACGCGGTAATCGAGCCGCCGCCGCTGATTCCGTTTCCGGCACGTTCGACCAGCGCCGGTAATTTGGCGAATACCGACGGTGGATAACCTTTGGTGGCGGGTGGTTCGCCAATCGCCAGCGCAATCTCACGTTGGGCCATCGCGTAGCGGGTGAGGGAGTCCATAATCAGCAATACATGCTGACCACGATCGCGAAAATCTTCGGCAATGCGCGTGGCATAGGCGGCACCCTGCATTCGCAGGAGCGGAGAAACATCCGCCGGAGCGGCAATCACCACGGAGCGCGCACGCCCTTCGGCACCGAGAATATTCTCAATAAAATCTTTTACTTCTCGCCCACGTTCACCAATCAAACCAACGACGATCACATCGGCACGCGTGTAGCGTGCCATCATTCCCAGCAGCACACTTTTACCAACGCCAGATCCGGCAAACAGCCCCATACGCTGCCCGCGCCCAACGGTAAGCAGGGCATTAATTGGGCGCACGCCCGTATCCAGCACATGCTCAATCGGTGTACGTTGCAACGGGTTAAACGGCGGGGTAATCAGGGCGCCAGTTTCAGTCGTGTCGGGGGAGGGCAGACCATCGAGCGGTTTACCACCGCCGTCCAGAACGCGACCTAATAACGCCGGACCGAGCGGTAACTGCTTGCCGCTTTGCAGCCCATCGCCGGAGATATTTCTGGCGTAAACGCGTGCGCCGGGCAGCACGCCTTCCACTTCCTCCAGCGGCATTAAAAACAGCCGTTGACCGTTAAAGCCAACCACTTCGCTTTCTACTTCGTGCGTTTCAGTGCCGTTCTGACGTTCAATGACACAGGTTGCGCCGAGCGGCAGTTGCAATCCGGTGGCTTCCAGCACCAGCCCGGTGGCGCGGGTTAATCGCCCGTAGCGACGCACCGCAGGCAACTGCGCCATTTTGGCTTCGAAGTTATCCAGCGAGGTTAGCCAGCGAGTCAGCCGCGTGGTCATTACACCACTCCTGGCGCTGCCAGACGGCAGAGTTCTTGCCAGCGGGTGGCGACACTGGCGTCGAGATCGCCTTCATCAGCGGAGACTTTACAACCGCCAGGATGCAGGGTCGGGTCGCCGCGCAAGCGCCAGCCATGCAAACTTAAGGTTGCGCCGAGCATCTCATCAACACGTTGTAGATCATCCGGGTGCACGCGTAGCTGCGGTTTGCCGCTGAATAACGGTTCTTGCTGCAACAACTGTTGGATCTGTTTGATCAGTGCCGAGTTGTCCACCGTTGGCGTCTGGCCGATCACCTGACGCGCTGCCTCCAGCGCCATCTGCATCAGGCGTGAAGCAATCACGCTATCCAGCGCGTCAAGGGTGGTCTGAAACTCGCTGACCAGTTGCTGCATCCGGGCATGAATCGGCGCTTGCTGGGATTTTGCTTGTGCCAGTCCTTGTTCCAGCCCCTGAGCCAGACCTTCCTGATAGCCTTGTTCATGGCCTTGCTGGCGACCTTCGGCAATCCCCGCCTGATAACCTTGCTCGTGGGCCTGCATTTGCAGTTGTGCCAGTTGCTGCTCAAGGCTGGGTTCGGCCTCTTCAGTGACGGTTTCTTCTGGCTCCATCAGCGGCACAAACTCCGCCTGTGGTGGCGCGAGATCGTCCGGTGTCCAGGTTTTCCACGGCAGATTATCAGACATAGGTATCCTCGCCGCTGCCAATCACCATCTCGCCGGTTTCGGCAAGGCGGCGCACAATCAGCAGAATCGCTTTCTGTTCGTTTTCCACCTGCGACAGACGCACCGGACCACGGTTGGCGAGATCGTCGCGCAGTATATCGGCGGCACGCTGCGACATATTGCGCAGGAATTTCTCGCGCAGTGGCTGTTCTGCACCTTTCAGCGCGATCAGTAACGATTCGGAATCCACTTCCTGCAACAGACGCTGGATGCTGCGATCGTCGACATCCACCAGATTTTCGAACAGGAACATCTCGTCGATGATTTTCTGCGCCAGCTCGCCGTCAAATTCACGCACGGCGGTAATAACCGCTTCTTCCTGCTGAGTTTTCATCAGGTTGATAATTTCCGCTGCTGTTCTCACGCCGCCCATTTTGCTGCGTTTGAGATTCTGGCCATCGAGCAGGCCATTCAGCACTTCTGTCAGTTCAGCCAGCGCGGCAGGTTGTACGCCGCCAAATGTGGCGATACGTAGCATCACGTCGTGGCGCAGACGTTCATCGAACAACGCCAGAATATCGGCGGCTTGAGCGCGTTTCAGATGCACCAGAATGGTGGCGATAATCTGTGGATGTTCATCGCGAATCAGATCGGCGGCGCTCTGTGGCTCCATAAAGTTGAGCGTTTCAATACCGCTGGCAGTGTCGCGGGTTTCGAGAATATCTTCCAGCAGACTGGCGGCACGCTCTTCGCCCAGCGCTTTGACCAGCACTGAACGCAGATAATCATTGGCGTTAATATTCAGTGCGGCAAACTGTTCGGCTTCTTGTTCAAACTCTGCCAGTACTTCAGTTAATTGTTTGTTGGAGATCTGCGAGACGTTCGCCATTGCCGCGCTCAGGGTTTGCACTTCTCGTTGGGACAGGTGCTTGAATACCTCTGCCGCCCGGTCTTCGCCAATGGTCATCAGCAGAATGACGCTTTTATCGGTGCCTGTCAGGTTACTCATGATCGTTATTTATCCACTGGCGAATGACCAGCGCCACTACGCGCGGATCGTTATCAGACATGTCGCGGATGCGCTGGCTCATTACCTCAGCCCCCAGACGTTGGTTAGCGCGGCGTTGTTGCAGTTGTTCGTCTTTGCTCAGGCGTACTTCCACTGCATCTTCCGTCTCCTGGCGAGTTTGTGTCTGTTGCTGAACGGCTTTCACCACCTCAGCGCGGCGGATTAATTGCGGACGCACCGCTTTACGCCACAGCAGCCACGCCACCAGTATCACCAGCAACCAGCGTCCGGCAGCCAGTAACTGATCGATAAACGCTTGTTGTTGCCAGAACGGCAACTCACCACCACTTTCATCACTACTGGTAAACAGCGAGTTGACGACATTGAGCGAATCACCGCGTTTTTCCGAAAAGCCCATTGCCTCGCGGGTCAGATCATCAATTTGTTTCATCTGTTCGGCGCTCAGTGGCAACGGTTTGCCATCCGGCAGCGTTTTGTAATTCACCACTACCGCGACAGACAGACGTTGAACGTCGCCGACGTTCATTTTGGTATGACGAATGGTGCGATCGACTTCGTAGTTGCTGGTTTCATTACGCTGTGTGCTGCGCGGTCCACTATTGCTGGTGGTACTCGTCTGTTGTTGGCGATTGTTTTGATTTGCCGGAGGCGTACTGATCGGCGCGTTATTTGCGGGCGCGGGCTGATTAGATAATGCCCCCGGCACGCCGCCCGGATAACCGGAACCGCTTTGCTCGCTTTCATTCAGTTGACGGGAACGAAGTGCTGCCTGTGACTCATTGCCATTAGGGCGATACTGCTCTTCTGTTTGCTCTTTATTGGCGAAATCTAGCTGCGCTGTGACTTGCGCATGAATATTGCCGTTGCCGACAATAGGCGACAGAATTGCTTCAATACGACGCTGAATGCGGCCTTCGACATCGCTGGTATATTTCAACTGAACATCATTGAGATCGCGCCCGCTGGTGTTGGACTGGGTTAACAGATGCCCACCTTGATCCACCAGTGTAACGTTACCCGGTGGCAGCCCAGCTACTGCACTGGAAACCAGATGCACAACGGCGCTAATTTGCCCTTCATCCAGCGCACGTCCTGGCAATAAATTCACCGTTACCGATGCGGAAGGGGATTTTTGCTCACGGACAAATAAAGACGGTTTCGGCATCGCCAGATGCACGCGCGCCCCTTTTACCGGGCCGATAGTTTCGATGGTACGAGAAAGTTCGCCTTCCAGCGCTCGCTGATAATTCACCTGTTCGCTGAACTGGCTGATACCAAACTTTTCCTGATCGAGCAGCTCAAAGCCGACCGCTCCGCCTTTAGGTAAGCCTTGCTGCGCCAGACGCAGACGCAATTCGTGAACCTTATCCGCCGGAACTTCAATTGCACCACTGGCTTCACTAAAGCGGTAAGGGATGTTCATCTGCGTCAGTTGGCTGACAATCGCGCCACCATCCTGATCGGAAAGGTTGCTGAATAACGTGCGGTAATCAGGGGCTTTTGCCCATAGAACTAACGCGACTATCACTGCCACTGCAGCGGAACCAGCAACAATCAAAGGGATTCTCGGATTCGCGCGTAGGCGATTAAGCCACTCAAGAGATTTTGTCTGGGCTGCAGTCGTATTCATCGCGCACCTCGCGGCAGATGAAAGACGGCGTTATTGGCAAAGTGGAACAAGACGCACTCCCGGGTCAGCAAACTCGAAAAATTGACGGCCTCATTATTTGTGGTTTTATTTTTTTCTATGCGCCAATTAACCCGGTTTTTTATCGTTATTTAACGCCTTTATCTTATTGACTTACTGTTAATCTCTGCTACCAGAAATGGTCCAGGAGATGAATATGTCAGCCATACAGGGGATTGAAGGGGTTATCAGCCAGTTACAGGCTACGGCGATGAGTGCCCGTGCGCAGGAATCACTACCACAACCTGGCATCAGTTTTGCCGGACAGTTTCATGCCGCGCTCGATCGTATAAGTGATACGCAAACCGCCGCCCGCACCCAGGCAGAAAAATTCACCCTCGGCGAACCCGGCGTAGCGCTAAACGATGTGATGGCCGATATGCAAAAAGCCTCAGTTTCAATGCAAATGGGGATTCAGGTGCGTAATAAGCTGGTGGCGGCGTACCAGGAAATGATGTCCATGCAGGTGTAGGTTTTGTAACCTGTTGACTATGCTTGTTTAATTACATCCGATCCCACAGCGTGGGGCATGGATGGGGCAAACTCACTCAATTTCTGGTTTAAAATTGATACCTGATCCTGATTGTTTTCTGCCATCCACGATCCGTAAACGCGATAAACCATCTGAGCATCAGAGTGTCCCATTTGCTTCGCGATGAAGTTAGGGTTAGCTCCAGCGGTCAAAGACCAACATGCAACTATGATACCGGAAGTTCACGCAATTTTATGATTGCTGTAAGGCTGCCAATGGTTTGACAGCCTTTTATATATTCCATTAACAGAAGAATATATTTTATGTGCACTGATTATAACCATGAATGAAATTAGTTAAAGAATCCTCTAGCTTCTTTTTCTTTGGCTTTTCCAGTACTTTTCATTAACTCCTTTCCACCTTCAGAAATATTTCTATTTGCATCTGCGTTGGATTGAAGGATGTCTGTCTGTGCAGCTTTGTTCTTCAGTTCTTGATCTATAAAGTCATTCTCTCTTTTGACTCGAGCTTCTTCTCGAGCTAAAGCCAATTTTAGTTTTTGAATCTCTAAGCTTCGTAATTCATTTTCATATGCGATGTCTCGTTTCTTATCTTCCTTAATTTCAGATTCTAACTTTTCGCGTGCGGCTTTTCTGTCTGCAGCAATAGCTGCAGCTTTTCTATTTTGTGCTTCAATTGCACTAGCACGTCGTTGCTGCTCCAGACGGGCTTCTCGCTCTAGATTTTCCTTATGTGCGTCATTTGCTCTTTTTTCTTCAGCGATTCCTTGTTGTTCTGCTTCAGCTACTGCCGCAAGTTGACTTTGTAAGGAACTGGCAAAACTGAGAGAGAAAGGTATAGCAACAAGAGCTATGAGTATTTTTTTCATGATGGATACTGTGTGTTATGCTTTTTCAGGGCAAGAGGCATTAGGCTGAATTCTGGTTTCATTATTTTTTGTCGAAATGACTACAGCTAAACCTGGGGTAAATTGACAAGATTTGCCCACTTGGGTTGATGTAAACATTTTTGTTCCATCTTTGTAGGTTAAAGAAACACCCTCTACAATAGATTTATCTTTTACAAGTGTACCCGCAGCTGCTCCAACTGCTCCCCCACCCACAGCTCCTGCTGCGGTTCCCAGATTACTTCCGGTTCCAACGTTATGTCCAGCCACCCCCCCAGCAACGGCGCCTAAAATAGCTCCGAAAGTTTGAGCTGCTTGTTTATTTGCAGTGTTGTCAACAGCAACTTTAGCGGGAAGAACAGAAATGATATTAACTGTTTTAGTTTCTTGCTTTGAATTTAATTGATTGGCTTCGTAAACGTCAGCAGCATACTCATCAGCATTTGATTGACATCCAGAGATGCCGGCAGATAGGCATAACATGATGATAGTTATTGATTTTTTGTGTGTAAACATTACGTTTCTCCTTTTTAGGTAAAATTGTTAAAGCGCGTATTTTTAGGATTAATCTCAAAAAAGTAAAGAAATAAATTATATTCGGATAATAAAAACAAATAAAATGTTGCCTAATTCGATATGGCTCACATTTTTCTGATGTAAAAAATGAATAATTATATGTGTCAAGTCATTATATTAATAACCTGAGTAGTAACAGATAATAAGTGGTTAATTTGCGTTAAGGCAGGAAAAATAGTTATCTATTAAGGTAGAAAAGATGTTTGTAACATTTGTTATAATTTACTGCAGGGATTTGTTTGCTATTTAATGTAAGTTTGCAATTAGTTGAAATATAGCATATGCATTTCTGTAATTTACATGGTCGATATTTGTTCACTTATAATGCAATATGCTAATTTCATGTATCTGCAGATATCTACTGTTTGACTGAGAAATGTAGTTTTTTACGAGAGGATTTATCTACAAGACCCCATGGCAGCGCGGCACTATCACATGGGGACTGCTTTGTGCCAGAGGCGGAAGTTCCTAACATCATGCTGCATTAGTTTAAGGGGAGTAGGTCGGCACGCGTAACGAAGTTTCTCATACTGAATGTGAGCGCATCGATGTTTGTCGATGTAGTATGCTTGGAACTTGTTTGATTTTATTTCCTGTGATGCTTTTCAGCATAATAACTTCCTAGTTTACCTAGGAATATATGATGAACTATTTTTATATTTAAGGATTTACTTTGAAATTAAAGTCTGCTGCAGAGAGAATAAGAAGAGATAGTTTAAATGCATATTTTAAACGCATAAATTGGAGGTTTATGGACGATCGAGTTCAAAGGGAGTTTGAAATTTTAAATGCTGACACTCATAGTGCCGATATCTTTGGAAGCCTTTACATTAGCAGATCAAAAGATGATGAACCAATCAAATCATCTAATCTTATTAGTTCACAATATATTAATTCGACTCATATTTTTACTGGGGTCAGATTCTTGGGTTTTAACATATCATCCTCTGACAACAAAAGATTAGAAGTTGCATTCGAAAGGAATGCTCAATTATGGTATTCGCAGGGACCATCCGGTGATGTTCTTGTGTTTGTTGCGCCTTATCAATCTAATGCTGGGAAAATCAATGAAACTGAAATAATAATAGGTAAGTATCAAAACCCATCCCAAATAACACCCAAACACATAAAAAAACATTTTTCCATATATTGTAGGTATTGTACATCCACTGCACAGCATTCTGCTTCCAATATGAGCAATTATATTTATAGGCAATACCTTATTTTTAATGACTTTAGATTCAAGTCAACATATAGATATAAAGTTATCAAAACGGTTGAGAGATTTTTAGTTCTTATCTTGGCAGGGGCTGCTATATGGGCCTCCCTTTATGCTGGAGGAAAACTATAGTGAATCAATACTCACCAAAATCTCGGACTGAGACAAGTATTAAACTTTTAAAAGCACTCCTTTGTCTGCTTCTCGCTCACAGCGGACCTTCAGACCAGCAGATTGTCCGTTCCATACCTGGAGCGGAAGTGGCCGAGGGTCATAAAGAGCTAAACCCCCGGCATTGCTTGTCAGCTGTTTATCGCCGTTCCTGGGTACAAGTGAGCACTAAGGCGAGCATTGTTAAAATCACCAACACAACCACCAGTTGTGTACAGATTCTGACCGCAAAGCGAACTCTCCGGCATGCAGGTTGGAAAAAGCACAGTTGACCTAAAATGCTCCTCCAGCCAGAAACCAAAGGCAGCTGATAATTCGAAAGCCAAAAAAGATAAAGTGGGGAATGTGCCCGCAAATTCTTAACAATATAGCCAAACCGAGAAGCGAATGATATCCGGCCCTGATGCGGGCTGGATATTAAATTTCCGCCGCTCAGTTATCGCAATGACCTGGCACTGCTAACTTAACTTCAGGTTTAGAAACGACGCGGATACCTTCGTTTTCGGAAACCTGTTCAAGTCCAGCTCCACCAACAAAAACGCCCATTTTGATGTACTGGCGAACAAAGTAGTTTTTCCCGGACGTGACATTGATTGTCAGATTATTAGGTGAAAACTCAGATTCAGTTCCCAGCGTATGTGGTTGGCTGGTCGATATTTGCTGATAGAAAAAGACTCTGTCAGCCGTTTCACCAAGACAACGGCCGTCAAGATAAACATCCTTTTTTAACGCTTTACCAACAAAACTGTCTCTGTAAACGTATAGACCGGCTTTACCATTTTCCGGGATCGGGAAAGACTTAGCTGTCTCGTTTTCAGTATTACTGGCCAGAGGAACCGATGCACACCCCCCCAGAAGCACAGAGGAAAGAATGACTGCAGCAATTGTAATTTTATTCATTGAATTCTCATGGAGTTAAGAAAATCGCCTAATGAGAATAATCTTATTTTACACTCATGTCATTAAAGGAGGCATTGAATCACGACAACATCAATGTTCATCCCGGAACCGTCAACTTCCGCGATTCGCTCATAACAGACATTCACTTCAGTTGTGGCAGGCAGGCTGGGTGGGGGAAAGCGTGAAAGAAAAGAAGACAGCTGCGTCGTTTGACATCACTGCTATCTTCTAACTGGTTATGCAGGTCGTAGTGGGGGGCACACAAAGCTTTGCACTGGATTGCAAGGCTTTGTGCTCTTCGATGCTGAGTGGTGGGGCATATATGGGGTAAATCACATCGTTATATCTACGGCGAACTACGATGCTTGATGTTTCAGTCAACTCTGACTGCCTGTTATCTGGTGCGCCCCAGGGCTTTCTTTGTCATCAACGAAAAATACATGGTCACAGGCATGAACATGAAGGTGTTAGTTAATCGCTATTTCGGAACCGTTCATTTAAAAAATTTTATTAATAACCAGTCACTGTCAGAGCTGAGCTGGCGAGAACAGCTAAATAAGTGGTTTGTTGTTCTCGATATCTTCAATATATAAAAGTGTATTATCGATAGAATAGTAACGACGCTTATTATCACCAACGTCAGTAACCCACCGGAAAACGCCAGCCTTTGCAAGCGTTATACAATATTCCCGAAATGTTGACTGTCTTGAAATGTGAGTCCGGGCTGCTTTTTTGACTTGCTCAGGATCCTTGATGGCACTGACTTTTAATAGACTTCTGCTCCCTCTGATTAACAAAACATTGTCATCGTGCGTGACGATCCTGATGTTATCTGTGGCAAGATAGTAAATATAATGTGCAATACGATGACGTTTTAACTCAGCATAAAACCAGGAAAAGTTTAGCTCCGTTCTCACTTGCTCAAACATCTTTTGAAAATTAGCAACCTGATCCATCAGGGAAATAATCTCTCGTCAGTTGTGAGGGAGAGTAGTTTGCATGATCGGTGTTATTCCTTCAATCTGGTCCGATCACTTAATGCTGTGTCTGTGTGAATCAATAATAATCTAACTGCGGTACGGAAAATAGACAACGGAGTATTCGTAGCAAGTGACTCCCGCTGCCTGAAACAGCGGGAGAAAAGATTACTTCTGAATTAGATAACGAATGGTCGGCCCGTCTTGCTGAATATCCAGTACCGTATAGCCGTGATTACGCGCATCCAGCGGAATATTGTTAATCGACTGTGGACAATCGCTGACTACTTCTAGGATCTCGCCTTTTTTTAACTGCGGCATCGCCTCAAGGGTTGCAACCGCCGGGTAAGGGCAGGGCTCGCCCACCATATCAAGACGGTAATCAGGAACGATATTTTTCATGCGATCTCCTTAGCTGTCTGCGGCGCCGCACGGCGGAAGAAGCGTTTTTCCCAACCGATAATCAACATCAGCGCAGCGAACAATAGTAAATATGTCACCAGCAGGCCGCCCATTGGACCAAAGGTTTTTAGCAGGTTGCTTTTGTCCCAGTCGGTTGCCAGCGCCGGGGCGAAATCATCCCAGTAATACGCCAGAATCGTGGAGCCAATAACGTTGCCCAGACCGACCCACCAGTAATGTACCTGGCCTTCCACCGCGCGGTACATCCATCCCGTTTCGCAGCCGCCCGCCAGCACAATACCAAAACCAAACAGTAATCCACCAATTACCGCGTTCGGACCCGCCCACATGATTTTAGGTTCTACGCCTAACTGTACATAACTGAAAATCCCGATGGCACTTACCGCCATACCGAAAATGATCGCTTTCGCCATGTGGGTTCGTCCGGTGATCCACATGTCGCGGAACGCCGAAGTAAAGCAGATTTGTGCACGTTCTATCAGCAAGCCAAAGCCGACACCAAACAGCATCGCCAGCCCCAGCTTTGGTTGGTTCATCGCCGTCAGCAGCGCCCAGCCAAGCATGCCGAAAAAGACCAGCATCCCGAGACGAAAACGGCGCCGCGCCTGATCTGGTTTCTGCGTCAACGGTGAGGCGGCAGAGACTTTCTGCATTTTCACGGGGGTACGAAAGACAGGCAGCAGGGTAAAGCGCGCGCCAAACCATGAGCCGATGGCGGTAGCGATGGCAAAGAACCAGGCGTGCAGCGAGAACTGAGGAATGCCGGTAAAGAACGCCGCCAGGTTACAGCCCATCGCCAGACGCGCACCAAAACCAGCAATAATCCCGCCAATAATGGCCTGCATAATGCGGATACGGCTACGCGGCATGCGTAGTTTGACGTTGTTGGCCCATAATGCCGCGGCAAAACAGCCGCCGAACATACCGAGAATCATCATCCCGTCAATGCGGGTTAATGGCGATCCTTCCAGATGGATGATTTTAAAATAGCCCCACTCTTCAGCATGGACGCCAAACAGTTGCAGGAGCTGACCGCCCCAGCGGGTAAATTCACCCGTAACTGCCCAAAAAGTGCCGGTAATGCCAAAATAGTAAGTGGAGAGAATGCCCGCCGCGATGACCGCAGGGATTGGCGCCCAGAATTTAATCAACCAGGCTTGTTTGAATTGCTGCCATGACATGTATGTAGCCTCTGAACTCAGAAGGTTTAAACAAGAGTCGCGAATCATACATCAGGAGAATTTATTTGCGTGGTAATAATTCACAAAAATAATAGTTAGATCAAATTTCTCTTTGGGCCTGGAAAGGCTGGCAGCGTCAGGGCTTTAATGCCACAATCCACTTTTCTTCTCATGCAGGATGAATGATGAAAAAACTCGCAATTGCAGGCGCACTCATGTTGTTGGCGGGCTGTGCCGAAGTCGAAAACTATAATAATGTTGTAAAAACCCCTGCGCCAGACTGGTTGGCAGGGTACTGGCAGACCAAAGGGCCGCAACGTGCGCTGGTCAGCCCAGAAGCGATTGGTAGCCTGATTGTCACTAAAGAGGGTGATACCCTGGATTGCCGTCAATGGCAGCGAGTGATTGCGTTACCGGGTAAGCTGACGCTGATGTCTGATTCTCTCACAAACGTTACTGTGAAACGTGAGCTGTACGAGATTGAGCGTGACGGTAACACCATTGAGTATGATGGCATGACGATGGAACGCGTGGCTCGTCCGACGGCAGAGTGTGCCGCCGCGCTGGAAAAAGCGCCGTTACCGACGCCGCTGCCGTAATGAAATCCCCCTGGCGTTGGGGGATTTTCATGTCAAAAAAAGTGCCCGATACGCAAGCTTATCGGGCCTGGAACTGTAACGGCGCCGCAATAACGATGCGTGTATTGTCAGCGATCGGTTTTAAATCACCTCTTCGATAACCCAAACGCTGACGCTGCCGCCGTTGCAAAAGAATGTCGCTTCGCCATTTTCATCGGTAACTATGCTCTCTTGTCGATTACCGAGAAAATCGCGCCAGGTTTTATTGCCGTAGTTCTCACCCAGTTTTATCGTCTTTTCGCCATCGTCGCCGTTCGACATAACCACAACGCAGCCAGGATATTCATCGGTGCCACTGCGACTAAAGGCAATACAGTTCGGATGATCGAAAAATAGCGTCTGTACACCGTGGGCAAAACGCTGGCGGGCGAGGATTAGCTCATCAAGTTGTTCGATTATTGGCATATCGATTGGATAGGTCTGTCCGTCACCGCCGACATCTTCGTAATGAGCCCCGTACAGATCAGGGTAAAACACCGAAGGCACGCCATTTTCCCGTAGCAAAATAAGGGCATAAGCCAGAGGCTTAAACCACGGCTCCACCGGAGCTTCAAGGGCTTGTAACGGCTGGGTGTCGTGGTTGGCGACCAGCGTCACAGCGTGGAAAGGATCGACTTCAACCAATGTGCCGCTAAAAATCTCAGTCATATCATAATCACGCCCCATACGAGACGCTTCGTGGAATTTCATCTGCAGCGGTGCATCAAACAGCATAGTTTTACCTTCCACTTGGTCAATATACGTTTGCAGTTTCTCGACCTCGCGCGACCAGTATTCCGCCACAATAAAGAGTGGTTTCGGCGCAACTTCTTGCACATGCTCGATCCACTCTTTATAGAACCACGCCGGAATATGTTTTACCGCGTCGAGACGAAAACCATCGCACTGAGTTTGTTCCATTACCCAGCGCGCCCAGTATTTGAGCTCTTCGGTGACGGCATGGTTACGAAAATCGATATTTTCGCCCATCAGATAATCGAAATTGCCTAATTCATCATCGACCTGATCATTCCAGCCTTCGCCAGTGTAATCGTTGACGATTTTAAAGATGCCATCTTCATGCGGGTTTTCGATATGGTCGATACCGCTAAAACATTTGAAGTCCCATATAAATTGTGAATATTTTCCGGCTCGTGCAGGGAAGGTGTAACGGGTCCAGCCTTCGCATTCGATAATTTCATCATCAATTTGCGTGCGACACTCTTCGTTAACTCGCTGAACGCGAATCGCTTCTTTTTCGTCGGCACCCATTTTGTGGTTCACCACCACATCCAGCAGTACGGCGATGTCGTTGCGTTTAAGCGCGTCGATGGCCGCCAGCAATTGCGCTTTATCACCATATTTCGTCGCGACAGTGCCTTTTTGATCAAACTCGCCTAAATCAAATAAATCATAGGAGTCGTAGCCGACAGAATATCCGCCCGATGCGCCTTTATAGGCAGGTGGTAGCCAGACCATATTGATACCAATATCATTTAAACCGTCGGCGCGCTCGGCAAGCTCGGGCCAGAGCTTGCCGCCTTCAGGGTAATACCAGTGAAAGCATTGCAACAGCGTGGGATTACGCATTCTTCGACTCCACATGAGGGGAACATTAGAAGCGTAGCCGTAATCAGGTTATTCGCGAGTAATCCAACTTTTATGCTTTGCCAAAATGCAGATGGGGAGAAAAATTGACGATATTCTCCTGCGGCGCCAGTACGTAGCCGCCCTGGTCGCCGTAAGCACTTAATACGGATTTTTGCATCGATGACTGACCAACCAGCTTCGCCAGCTCATCCATTCGCCCCTGCAATAACTGCTTAACGTTGCTTTCGTTGTCCAGGACGAGGCGTAGCATCGGTTTGAGTTGTTCCTGCATCATGGCAGAGGGTGCCATCTCTTCCGTCAGGTGTGCGATTTGTTGCACCGCATTCACATAATCCATTTCGCTGGCGATGAGTTCATCCCATCGTCCTTCTGTCGCCAGGCGTAACATGAGCTGGCTTTTTTCGACAAGTTGCTGCCAGGCAAAATACAAGTGCGGTGCATGGTTCATCAGACAGGGTCCTGAATCAAAGAAGGGGAGAGTAAAGTCTCTTTCCAGGCATCGGCAATATTGCGCATCAACGTTTCCACTTCTTCGACTGCGGAGACATCGTTACGCAAATTCGCTTGCAGCAAACGCCTGACCATATAGCTATAGAGCGCAATTAAATTCTGGGTTAATTCATCCTGGCTTTCTTCTTCGAGGCTCACCTTCAGCCCATTCTCAATGATGTTGATAGCTTTCGATAAAGAAACGCCTTTACCTTCCAGGTTGTTGTCCTGCATAAACAGGCGTGCTCTTACCAGCGCACTCAACACGCCGTCAAATAGCATGGTAACCAGTTGCTGTGGACTGGCGCTCATCACGGCGCTCTCAACGCCAATTTGTGCATAGGCCTGCGTGCCTTTTGCGCTGTACATAGTCTCTCCTGAAGATTATTTCGAGCTGCTATTTGAGGTGTCGAATTGCTGTGTCAGATAGCTACTGGTGGAGTTAAGCGAGTTCATTAACACATCCAGTTGGGTGAACTGGGCTTTGTAGCGCGCCATTAATGTATCGATACGTTCACTGGCAGCGTTGTACTGATCCGTCAAATTGTTCAGCGTTTTGCTTACGCCATCTTTTGCAGCCTGGATTATCCCGGTGGAGGAGAGCCAACTGGTCAGGTTGCTGCTAATGCTGGTGGTTACGCCAGTGCTTTTACCGTCACCAATAAACATTTCACCTACGCCAGTGGCATCTTTCTTCAGGGCCGTTTGCAGCTTGTCAGTCGCTATTTCCAGCTTACCGGTACTGGCGTCGGTGGTAATACCGATCTGTGCCAATGTTTTATAGGCCGAACTGCTATGCGTATTGGCAAGCAGCGTTTTTAACTGGGTCTGGATGGTGCGCAGCGTGGAGTCACCGAGTAACGCGCCGTTGCTGGAGTCCTGACTCTCTGCCCCGGCATCGACTGCGGTGTATTTTGTTAAGCTGCTGAACGTATCCTGTAACGTGTTATAGGCATCCACCCACGCTTTAACCGCATTTTCAGCTTTGGAGGTGTCTTTGCTGATGGTGAGGGTCTGATTACCAGTGGTGACGTCATTCAGGTTGAGAGTGATATCTTCCAGCGCGTCACTGATAGTGTTGCTGCTGTTTTCAATCTCAACGTTATTAACCGTCAGTTTGGCGTTCTGCGCGGTGACGCTTTCAATCATGCCATTACTGCTATCACCCGACGTTCCGTTGTAACCCATAAAACTTTGCAGGGCGCTGTCGCCGCTGACGCTCAGTTTCATGGCGTTATCGCTACCGGTATCATTGGCGGTGATAGACAAACGATACTCGCCGTTACCCACATTGATGATACTGGCGCTGACGCCGGCTTTGGCGTTGTTAATTGCATCGCGGATGCCAGAGAGTGACGAGTTAGCCGCGCTGATATCAATCGTGACGGGATCTTTTCCACCGCCTTGCTGGATGGTCAGTACGCTATCGCTGGTGGCGATGGCGGCTTTGTTGTCTTTTTGGCTGTTTTGGGTCGTGAGCGTCTGTGCCTGTGCCAGTTGGCTGACACTTATGGTGTATTTTCCGGCAATTGCGCTGCCCGTGGTGGTGGCGCTAAAAGCTGAGGAACTGCTGGTGGTTGAGGTAGCAGTAAATAAGTCGGCTTTATTCAGTGCCGTGTTGGCGGTCTGAAAACTCTCCAGCGCGCTTTTCAGCGTCCCGTAGGCGCTCAGTTTCGCGGTGTACGAGCTTTGCTGTTTTGATATCGGCGTCAGGGTAGATTTTTCTGCCGCCTCAAGACTGTCGAGGATGCTGCTTAAGTCCAGCCCCGACCCAACCCCGAGCGTTGAAATACTAGCCATATATATTCCTTAATCATGCGACATGTAGAACGAATACCGGGGTTATCGGCGCAAGCGGGGCAAAGTTTACGATTTATTTTTGGGCCTAATGACACGAACAGCAACGAGGAAGGGGAGTATTTCGACGGCTAGAAAAAAATTCTAAAGGTTGTGAGTGACCAGACGATAACAGGGTTGACGGCGACGAAGCCGAAGGGTGGAAGCCCAATACTTAAACCGTAGAGCTAAAAAACAGGAATAAAAATTATGGCACAAGTCATTAACACCAACAGCCTCTCGCTGATCACTCAGAACAACATCAACAAAAACCAGTCTGCGCTGTCGACTTCTATCGAGCGCCTCTCTTCTGGTCTGCGTATTAACAGTGCGAAAGACGACGCCGCTGGTCAGGCGATTGCTAACCGTTTCACCTCTAACATTAAAGGGCTGACTCAGGCCGCGCGTAACGCCAATGACGGTATTTCTCTGGCGCAGACCGCAGAAGGCGCACTGTCTGAAATCAACAACAACTTGCAGCGTGTGCGTGAGTTGACCGTTCAGGCGACGACCGGGACTAACTCTGATTCCGACCTGTCTTCTATTCAGGACGAAATCAAATCCCGTCTGGATGAAATTGACCGTGTTTCCGGTCAGACCCAGTTCAACGGCGTGAATGTGCTGGCGAAAGACGGTTCGATGAAGATTCAGGTTGGCGCGAATGATGGGCAGACCATCTCTATCGATTTGCAGAAAATTGATTCTTCAACATTAGGGTTGAATGGTTTCTCCGTTTCGGGTCAGTCGCTGAATGTTAGCAGTTCCATTACTCAAATTACGGGTGATGCAGGAACGGAACCCGTTGGTGTTGATTTCACTGCTGTTGCGAAAGATCTGACTACTGCGACAGGTAAAACAGTCGATGTTTCTAGCTTGACGTTACACAATACACTGGATGCGGAAGGGGCTGCCACTGCACAGTTCGTCGTACAATCCGGCAGTGATTTCTACTCCGCGTCGATTGATCATTCAAACGGTAAAGTCACGTTGAATAAAGCCGATGTCGAATACAAAGACACCGATAATGGACTAACGACTGCGGCTACTCAGAAAGATCAACTGATTAAAGTTGCCGCTGACTCTAAAGGTGCGGCTGCGGGTTATGTAACATTCCAGGGTAAAAACTACGCTACAACGGTTTCAACGGCGCTTGATGATGACACTGCAGCAACAGCCACAGAGAACAAGGTTGAAGTTGAATTATCTACAGCAACTCCGACTGCACAGTTCTCAGGGGCTTCTTCTGCTGATCCACTGGCACTTTTAGACAAAGCGATTGCATCAGTCGACAAATTCCGCTCCTCCCTCGGTGCCGTACAAAACCGTCTGGATTCTGCGGTCACTAACCTGAACAACACCACCACCAACCTGTCTGAAGCGCAGTCCCGAATTCAGGACGCCGACTATGCGACCGAAGTGTCCAACATGTCGAAAGCGCAGATCATCCAGCAGGCGGGTAACTCCGTGCTGTCTAAAGCTAACCAGGTGCCGCAGCAAGTTCTGTCTCTGCTGCAGGGTTAATCACCAAAACCTGACTAACCGATAGTGACAGCAAACGCCAAATTGCCTGATGCGCTACGCTTATCAGGCCTACGAGGTGAATCGCAATTAATTAAATTTGCATATTCGTCTGGGCTGGATAAGGCATTTACACCGCATCCGGCAAGATGAAGCGTACGTTGTCAGATCTCTTAACCCCGCGTCCGGCGGGGTTATTTTGCTCATTATTTACCGATCACTCTAAATAACCGCTTATTTCACCCATTAATCGTCCGATTAAAAAACCTGCAGAAACGGATAATTATGCCGATTACTTATATAACGCAGGGTTGTTTATCGTGAAATCACTCTATACCGCTGAAGGTGTAATGGATAAATACTCGCTGTGGCAGCGTTATATCCCGCTGGTGCGTCACGAAGCATTGCGCCTGCAGGTCCGACTGCCCGCGAGTGTAGAACTTGATGATCTCCTACAGGCGGGCGGCATTGGATTACTTAATGCCGTTGAACGTTATGACGCCCTGCAAGGAACGGCATTTACAACTTACGCAGTGCAGCGAATCCGTGGCGCTATGCTGGATGAACTTCGCAGCCGTGACTGGGTGCCACGAAGCGTGCGACGCAATGCGCGTGAAGTGGCGCAGGCAATGGGGCAACTGGAGCAGGAACTTGGCCGTAACGCCACAGAAACTGAAGTGGCAGAACGTTTAGGGATCGAAATCGCCGATTATCGACAAATGTTGCTTGATACTAATAACAGCCAACTCTTTTCCTACGATGAGTGGCGTGAAGAGCACGGCGATAGTATTGAACTGGTAAGTGACGATCATCAGCGCGAAAACCCGTTACAAAAATTACTGGAAAGTAATTTGCGTCAACGGGTAATGGAAGCCATCGAAATGTTGCCGGAGCGTGAACAGTTAGTATTAACGCTCTATTACCAGGAAGAGCTTAATCTCAAAGAGATTGGCGCGGTGCTGGAAGTCGGTGAATCGCGGGTCAGTCAGTTACACAGTCAGGCCATTAAACGGTTACGCACCAAACTGGGTAAGTTATAACTTAAGTAAATGCCGCACATTAATTTTGAATACCAGGAGTTCTTAATAATGATGCAGCACCAGAAAAGGCGGCCATTGAGTCGCTATCTTAAAGACTTTAAACACAGTCAAACCCATTGCGCATTTTGCCGTAAACTACTTGATCGCATTACGCTGGTTCGCGACGGCAAAATAGTGAATAAAATCGAGATTTCCCGTCTCGATACACTGCTTGATGAAAATGGTTGGCAGGAAGAACAAAAATCATGGTCCGCGTTGTGTCGTTTTTGCGGCGATTTACACTGCAAAACGCAGAGTGATTTTTTTGATATTATCGGCTTCAAGCAGTTTCTCTTTGACCATACTGAAATGAGCCCCGGTACTGTGCGCGAGTATGTGGTACGTCTGCGTCGTTTGGGTAATTATTTAAGCGAGCAAGATATTTCCACCGACCTGCTGCAGGATGGTTTTCTTGATGAAAACCTGGCGCCTTGGCTACCCACCACAAGCACCAATAATTACCGCATCGCATTACGTAAGTATCAGTGTTACCAGACGCAAACCCGCGGTGATCTTGCGCAGATATCCCCCTGCATGTCAGCTTCTGATATATATTAAATAAGAATAAGATGTAGCAGAGTTGTTTTTGTGTTTACAAACAATGGCTCTACACTGCAAACCAACAAAACAACATTCGGGGTGAATATGAAACTAGCACATCTGGGACATCAGGCGTTGATGGGCGTTATGGCCGTGGCGCTGGTTGCGGGTATGAGCGTGAAAAGTTTTGCCAACGAAGGCCTGCTCAATAAAGTAAAAGAGCGTGGCACGTTGCTGGTGGGACTGGAAGGGACTTACCCGCCGTTTAGCTTTCAGGGCGATGACGGCAAGTTGACTGGTTTTGAAGTGGAATTTGCCCAACAACTGGCAAAACATCTGGGCGTTGATGCCGCATTAAAACCGACCAAATGGGACGGGATGCTGGCGTCACTGGATTCTAAACGCATCGATGTGGTGATTAACCAGGTCACCATTTCTGATGAACGCAAGAAAAAATACGATTTTTCTACCCCTTACACCATTTCCGGTATTCAGGCGCTGGTGAAAAAAGGTAATGAAGGCACAATAAAAACCGCAGACGACCTGAAAGGTAAAAAAGTTGGTGTTGGTTTAGGCACCAACTATGAAGAGTGGCTGCGTCAGAATGTTCAGGGTGTTGATGTGCGCACTTATGATGACGACCCGACCAAGTACCAGGATCTGCGCGTAGGCCGTATTGATGCCATCCTGGTTGACCGTCTGGCGGCGCTGGATTTGGTGAAGAAAACCAATGATACGCTGGCAGTAACTGGCGAAGCCTTCTCCCGCCAGGAGTCAGGTGTCGCGCTGCGTAAAGGTAACGAAGACTTGCTGAAAGCAGTTAACGATGCCATTGCAGAAATGCAAAAAGATGGAACCTTGCAAGCCCTTTCCGAAAAATGGTTTGGTGCTGATGTGAGCAAATAATCAACGTATTGACTGGTCCTGCTATAAGTTGACAGATTTCTGTCTGTAAAACGCCTGATGAATTTCATCGGGCGTTTTGTCTTTCAGTGCCAGGTGTGGCCGCTCATGGTTATAAATTGCCACGGATTTTTTACTATTATCCGGTCCTGCAGGACGCGAGTTTTTCAGGAGCCCGTTTATTCGTTCAGCCAGCGCATTCTGGTCGCAGTCATAACCAACGGTCATTGAGCAGGTTATCCCGTTTCTCTCATGCACTGACTGATAAAGCGCTGGCTACTCCACTACCCGGTTCAGAATGTATACTTCGCTCCCAGCATGGCAGAGGCGTCACTGTATCCCTCGTCACCGATCTGTACACCCACATTGCCCCACAGGTTCAGATGGTCATTAATCTGTCCCTCAACACCGGTTTTTACTTCTCCGATATTGCTGGCGCCGTCCTGATGTACCGTCACACCGTTCATGCGGGTGCCAAAATCACGGGTGTTGTGCAGCCAGTTCACCTCAACGAACGGACGGAACTCATGGGATTTGCCGTCATTCATTCTGTTGTGTTCCTTAATCCAGGTTTTCACGCCCAGAAGGGTATGGACGTTACCGTCACCAGTGCTTTCAACACGGGTACCATTGCGTTCGCGGTGCTCATCAGCTTTTACGCCCATCCAGATAACCTGAGCCTGAGGCTGGACATACCATTCGTTCAGACTGCCATGGCTACCGGTAAACTCACCGGTTTTCCAGACATAACCGGTTTCCAGTGAGGCTGTCAGACCTTTTGATTTCCAGGATTCCCCCGGTAGTCCGTCACCTTTCACATCGTTATCGAACCAACTGTACTGTGCCCAGCTATCCAGATAAGCCCCGCTATGTATCTCATCATTAGCATACCAGGTGGCATACAGACCTGTGTTGTATCCTTTCACACTGCCTTTTGAACTGTATCCGGTACGTACAGAATCTGTATTGTTATGGTCATTACCGTAACCAGCCATAACCCCCAGATGCCAGCGGTCAGATCTGTTCCGGCGCCACTGGGCCAGGTCACCGCCCATCTGCAGGACGTAACGGTTACCCTGTGTTTTCAGTTGACCTGTACCGTCACGCCAGCGGTTGTGTCCCCCTTCATGGCGCATCCACATGCTGGTTTCTTTCTGCTCACCGGTAATCACATCGGTGTAATGCATTGGCCCCAGGCGTTCATGAAGACGGGTCACGAACAGAGTGTTTGCGGCAGCAATGTTCGCCGTGTAGGAGCCAGCTTCCGGGCGCAGGTCGTTGTCATGACCACCCGGAGCAGGTTCAGGGGCAGGGGGTTGCATTGCTTTCAGAGCGCGCAGCAGGAACGGAGTGTTTTTACCACTGGTCAGATACCAGTTATCACGGTTGCTTCCCTGACCACGTCCCAGCGTGTAGTCATAAGCCCCGGCGGCAATACGCCCGGCCTGAATAAATGCAGCACTGTCAGCATTTCCGTCGACATGAATCAACTCAATACCGTTCAGTGTCTGTGCTCCGGTACCACCTGCATTTATAACAACCACTCGGGTCTGACTGGAAGCATTGCCTTTAATAACCAGTTTGTCTGTTGCGGAGCTGTCATTCCCCAGAGCGGTGTTCATGAGCAGTAAGCCATTATTACCGGTATAGTTACCTCCGATCGTCAGTACATTACCCGGAGCATCGGCTCTCAGGTCAAGAGTACCGCTGTTGGTTACGTTCCCGGCGACACCACCAGAGCCGGAGAGTGTCCCCTGCTGAGCGATGGTGACCTGGCTGTTGGCAAGCATGACAGGTGCATCAGCCTTGCCCAGAATCAGTGTGCCGGCAGTGTTAACCAAGCCTGTTCCCAGTCCGTCAGTATTAAGCACTTTCACCATTGCCTTTTCTGCGATAGTGGTGGTGGCATTCAGGGCGCGGCTGGTACCAGTAATATCGAACACGCCACCGCTGATGTTCAGGGAGCCAGAGCCGATGAGGGTACCTGCAGACAGGCCTCCACCTGTGAGGGTCAGATTACCGCCATTAATGTTCAGTATGGAACCTGCTGCGCTGTTCAGTTTACCTGCGGTCTGGCTGTGACCGTTCATGTCCAGCATGGTGTCGTCTGCCAGGCGAATCTCGCTGGTCTGCCCCAGAGCACTGTTGCTGTTCATGCGGACATTGCCGCCGCGGATGTCTGTTACACCCGTGTAAGTGTTTTTGGAAGACAGAATCAGTGTTCCTTCGCCTGCTTTGGTCAGCGTTTTTCCATCCCAGCCATGAGATAACTGAACAGCATTGTTATCTGCAAGTCGCACCTTCAGCTCTAACACCGCGCCTTTCCTTAGATCAAACGTGCCATATCCATTTCCTGAGGGGTCATTCCACTTCAGGGAAGAACTAACCTCTTTTACTGTCTGCCCGTTACCACTAAGTGATGTTAAAACATAGTCTTCAGCACCATCACTCAGTAGATTATTATGCTGATAAATATTATTTTCAGAGAGCCCTGTTATGCCGTCGGAGGTCGTCAACAAGCCGTACTCATTTTGCTTCCATATTGTCATGGCAGTATCAACATTAAGCACTGCACCGTTATTGAACTGGATATTGTTGGCAGTTAAATGACTGGAACCTGTACTCATACTCAGCGATGAATCTCTGTCAAATACCGAACTTCCGCTAAAGGTGACATCAGCTCCCGAAACGGAAATATGTGTACCTGTACCCGCACTCAGATTGCCTTTGATCTCAGAGCTGGCGGAGTCTTTATTTGTAATGGACAGAGAATTACCATCAGCATTATTTTCAACATTATTCAAAACAATATCACCTTGAATGACAGAACCAGCGAAGAGATTCAACGAGTTAGTTCCACCATTCAGAGATATTGCGGTATCACAATCTTGCCCTCTGTTACCAGATACTCCTCCGGAGAAGATAACGTTACTTTCACCTTCCTGTCCGCCACTCCCAGGCAATATCCTGCCATGATTATTTATCGTGATATTACTCCCGGAGATAGCAGTACCACCATTACCTCCGTTGCCACCATTACCTCCGGCACCAGTTTTATTATTTTCAAGGGAACGCCATCCATCGCCACCATCACCACCAGTGCCGCCATTTCCACCAATAATATTTCCATAATTATTTATTTCCATATTATTTCCAGATATGGCAATCCCCCCGGTGCCACCAATACCTCCCGTACCACCAGAACCAAGGGGCGCTGAGTCAGTGTAATCATATTCATCTGTACCACCGCTACCACCTTCACCACCAGTGCCTCCCTGTCCGCCAGTTATATCTCCCGTATTATTTATCTTAATATTATTACCATATATAGCAGACCCTCCAATACCACCACTACCACCGGTACTCCCATTAATATTCGGAACGGTAGAAAATTCGACACTACCTTCACCACCGCGAGCACCATCCCCCCCCTGGCCACCTGTAATGTGATTATTATTTGTTATCTCCATATTATTTCCGGATATTGCCGTGCCTCCGTTCCCTCCGGTGCCGGCAGAAGCCCCCCATACCGCCCACCAGGCACCACTACTACCTTGCCCGGCAGTGATATTTCCGTTATTGCTTATTTGAAGATTATTGCCAGATATGGCAGCCCCACCAACAGCAGGAGTCCCCGTTAAACCACCGCTCTTATCGCCATAACCACTGGCTCCAGGCATTCCGCCATTGCCACCCTTAATGCTTCCGTTGTTCGTAATGGTAAGATCATCTCCGGAAATAGCGGTACCCGCTTCACCTCCATCGCCCCCGCCATTACCATAACCTCCCCAACCACCCTTACCACCGGAAATATCACCATAATTAACAAGAGTAAAATTATTTCCAGTAATAGCTGTGCCGCCCTGGCCTCCTGCAGACCCCATCTTAGTAACATCATCATCACCAGCCCATCCGCCTTCACCGCCACTAATGCGAGTTCCGCTGTTAATTGTCAGGATATTTTCATCCTGTAACGAACCAGGTACAACATTAACAATGAGAGCATCTTCACCGGCTTCCCCATCATCATTACCCGGGGGGTGACGCACGCCATCAGCACCAATGATATTTTCAGATATTTCAGCAGGGTTTCCTTCAGAAAGAGTAACTTCCTTTTTAGCTCCCAAAGCAGGCTGAATGGCCAGAGTGGCAGATATAAGGCTGAATAGTAATGTTGTCTTCATTCCCTCTTGCGTTATGCCGAATGTTTTTCTGTTGTTTATATATATATTAAACATTTCTTTTTTATTAATTCTGATTTTCACAAAAGCTCCATTTTTTTGTTTAAGAATGGTGGGTTAAATGTTTTGACTGTGTAATGTCATTGGGAAGTAATATGCATCATCCAATCATCATACAAATGATCGATGCGAGCATTATTGCAAATAAACAGAGAAAATCCATCTCAAGCAATCAGGTCGATTTTTTTTGGCGAGTAATTTGAAATTGTAATGTTTTCTGGATGTTAGTTTGTTTATTGGTCGGTGTAATTTTAGATAGTGAGTGTTTCTCTGCTTTTTTATAAGAAAAGTGCCTGAAAATACCGTCATGGAATATAATATTTTTATCCTAAAAACAGACATGGATATAAATAATAATTAATATAAAGATAATGGTTTCCTTATTAATGAATGGGTATGGATAACCAGGCTTGATCAACCTAAGATGCCAGGAGAAGTTATCCCCGCAACCAGGGGACATCAGATTTTCTGCTTTATGGACATAAGCAGCCTTTACACCGTTACGTTCCTGATGACCCATCGGATATTCAACAGCATCACGGGACCACAAATCTGATTCTATTAACACACTACCTGCTATCGCCCGGAATCCATGAGTACTACAGTTGCCATATGCTCAACGAAAGACCGAGAAAACTCCAGAGTACGAATCACTCACAGAACGGTTCAACCAGTGTGTTGCATCCCTCGGTTGAACTCACAGTCGGGAACGTGTCAACGCTATTCTGGACGGGCATAATGACAAAAAAGGGCGCTTTAATCGGTGCATTTTTTATTTATACGTTTCCAGCGTGCATAATAACAAGATCACAACAACACACATCGGAGGCTTTTATGCCATTGCATAATTTAACTCGTTTTCCACGGTTGGAGTTTATCGGCGCACCGACACCGCTCGAATATCTGCCACGTTTTTCTGATTATCTCGGGCGGGACATTTTCATCAAACGGGATGACGTCACCCCGTTGGCAATGGGCGGAAATAAGTTACGCAAACTGGAATTTCTCGCAGCAGACGCCTTGCGCGAAGGTGCCGATACACTGATTACCGCCGGAGCGATTCAGTCTAACCATGTGCGCCAGACTGCCGCAGTAGCCGCAAAACTTGGTCTGCACTGCGTGGCGCTGCTGGAAAATCCCATTGGTACTGCCGCAGAAAACTATTTAACCAACGGCAACCGCTTGTTGCTGGATCTGTTCAATACTCAGATTGAAATGTGCGATGCGCTGACCGATCCTGATGCCCAACTGGAAGAGTTAGCGACTCGCGTCGAAGCGCAAGGCTTTCGCCCATACGTCATTCCGGTTGGCGGTTCCAATGCTTTAGGGGCGTTGGGCTATGTGGAGAGTGCGCTGGAAATTGCCCAGCAGTGTGAAGGGGCGGTTAATATATCGTCGGTGGTGGTGGCATCAGGCAGTGCCGGAACTCACGCCGGGCTTGCTGTAGGGCTGGAACAACTGATGCCTGAAACAGAACTGATTGGCGTGACTGTTTCACGTTCTGTTGCTGACCAGTTGCCGAAGGTGGTTAGCCTACAACAGACGATCGCGAAAGAACTGGAGCTGACTGCATCAGCGGAAATTTTACTCTGGGATGACTATTTTGCGCCTGGTTACGGTGTGCCGAATGACGAAGGCATGGAGGCGGTGAAACTGCTGGCGCGTCTGGAAGGCATTCTGCTTGATCCCGTGTATACCGGAAAAGCGATGGCGGGGCTGATTGATGGTATAAGTCAGAAACGCTTCAAAGATGAAGGACCGATTCTGTTTATTCATACCGGGGGCGCGCCTGCACTGTTCGCCTATCATCCCCACGTTTAGCGCCGGAAATGCTCATGCAAGAAAGTATACAACTGGTTATTGATTCTCTGCCGTTCCTGTTGAAAGGGGCAGGGTATACGCTGCAACTCAGCATCGGCGGCATGTTTTTTGGCTTACTGCTGGGATTTATTCTCGCGCTGATGCGCCTGTCGCCCGTCTGGCCAGTGCGCTGGCTGGCGCGTTTTTATATCTCCATTTTCCGTGGTACGCCACTCATCGCACAGCTGTTTATGATCTACTACGGCTTGCCGCAGTTTGGCATTGAATTAGACCCGATTCCGTCAGCGATGATTGGCCTGTCACTGAACACCGCCGCCTATGCAGCCGAAACGCTGCGGGCAGCGATTTCGTCCATTGATAAAGGTCAGTGGGAGGCGGCTGCCAGTATCGGCATGACGCCGTGGCAAACCATGCGTCGTGCTATTTTGCCACAGGCCGCGCGGGTAGCACTGCCGCCGCTGTCGAACAGTTTTATCAGCCTGGTAAAAGATACTTCTCTGGCTGCGACGATTCAGGTGCCAGAGCTGTTCCGTCAGGCGCAGTTGATTACTTCACGCACACTGGAAGTTTTCACCATGTATCTGGCGGCTTCGCTCATCTACTGGATAATGGCGACGGTGTTATCGACGTTGCAGAACCATTTTGAGAATCAACTTAATCGCCAGGAGAGGGATCCAAAATGAGTGCCATTGACGTTAAAAACCTGGTGAAAAAATTCCACGGTCAGACGGTGCTGCATGGCATAGATCTGGAGGTTAAAACCGGCGAAGTAGTGGCGATTATAGGTCCAAGCGGCTCCGGGAAAACCACGTTGCTACGCAGCATAAATTTGCTGGAACAACCAGAAGCGGGGACGATTACCGTCGGGGATATCACCATTGATACCGCGCGTTCGTTAAGTCAGCAAAAATCCCTGATTCGTCAGTTGCGCCAGCACGTTGGTTTTGTTTTCCAGAACTTTAATTTGTTTCCGCATCGTACGGTGCTGGAAAACATTATTGAAGGGCCGGTGATTGTCAAAGGTGAACCTAAAGAGGAAGCCACGGCGCGCGCACGTGAGTTGTTGGCGAAAGTTGGCCTTGCAGGCAAAGAAACCAGCTATCCACGTCGTTTATCTGGCGGTCAACAGCAGCGTGTGGCGATTGCCCGGGCGCTGGCGATGCGCCCCGAGGTGATTTTGTTTGATGAGCCAACGTCGGCACTGGACCCAGAGCTGGTGGGCGAAGTCCTGAATACTATCCGCCAGCTGGCACAGGAAAAGCGCACAATGGTCATTGTTACGCACGAAATGAGCTTTGCCCGTGACGTTGCTGACCGCGCGATCTTTATGGACCAGGGGCGGATAGTAGAGCAGGGCTCGGCGAAAGCGTTATTTGCTAATCCACAGCAGCCCCGTACCCGCCAGTTTCTCGAGAAGTTTCTACTGCAATAATAAGAAAAAATCAGCCCCGGTGAGTTAGTGACCGGGGCGAACCACTCTTTTGAAGACTCAATAAACGGTCAATAAATCAGCATAACTCATTAATAACATAAGAGAATGCGATGTCTTGCAAAAGTAATTCATTATCTGAATAATATAAATTATATATAAATCTTATTTATGTGATAGCTTGAGTTTTCAGTATAAATGATACTCACTCTCAGGGGCATTGCGGTTTACTATGCAGGATACGGATTTTTTTAGCTGGCGTCGCACAATGCTGTCGCGCTTTCAGAGGATGGAGGCCGCAGAAGAGGTCTACCATGAAATAGAGCTTCAGGCTCAGCAGCTTGAGTACGATTACTATTCGTTATGTGTTCGCCACCCGGTGCCATTCACGCGACCCAAAGTGGCTTTCTACACCAATTACCCTGAGTCGTGGGTTAGTTATTATCAGGCAAAAAACTTTCTCGCTATTGATCCCGTGCTCAATCCTGAAAACTTCAGTCAGGGCCATTTATTGTGGAATGATGACTTATTCAGTGAAGCCCAGCCATTATGGGAGGCTGCGCGTGCGCATGGTTTACGCAGGGGAGTCACTCAGTATTTAATGCTACCGAACCGGGCGTTGGGATTTTTGTCATTTTCTCGTAGCAGTACGCGCGAAATACCTGTTCTTAGTGATGAGCTGCAATTAAAAATGCAGTTACTGGTGCGCGAAAGTCTGATGGCGCTGATGCGTTTAAATGATCAAATAGTGATGACGCCGGAGATGAATTTCAGTAAGCGGGAAAAGGAAATTTTGAAATGGACCGCGGAAGGTAAGACATCGGCAGAGATTGCGATGATCTTGTCAATCTCCGAGAACACGGTTAATTTTCATCAGAAAAACATGCAGAAAAAAATCAACGCGCCGAATAAGACCCAGGTTGCCTGCTACGCTGCCGCAACTGGCTTAATATGACCTCTATTACATTCTGCGTGCCAGGTGTAAAACCGGCTGAAAGGTGTGCTTTCAGCCGGTTTTATATTACTGGCGGTAGGCCTGTTTAATTTGCTTAACCGTTTTGGAAAATACCGCAGCCTGGGTTTCGTCTTCGATCAGCGCAAGCTGTTTTTCCATCTTTAACATCACGCGGCCCGCGTCAGCTTGTCCCATCGCCTGCAGCATCAGCGTCAGCATCGCTTTCAGGCAGGAGACTTCATTTGCCAGTTCTTGATTATTCTCGGCAGTAGAAAAATCAGGCGTACTCATTTATTTTCCTCGTCATGTTGCAATGAAAATTTGCAGTAAAAAATGTTAAGGCAGCGGAGTATACCATAAGCTTTGCTAAAAATAGCAGTGGTTGTTTTTTGGTCGCTGAATCATCATTGATATTAAATTAGTTAATATAGTGGTTAATAAATATTTATATCATGAATGTTTTTTGTGCGTATTTATTGAGTTAATTAATGTTACATATTCATGCTGATGATTTTTCATTTGTGCTGAATGAAGTCAATTTTTGTCACATTTCAGTCTAACAGATAGGTTACAACGCCCCGGAAGCTTTTTGGTGACGGACGTGATCATAACTGTGGACAATCGAATTATCAAAAATGAGAGAAAAATCGAATACCCACCATTTTTAACGTTTCAAAGTTGCAATAAAACCCGCTAATATACGGATGACTAACTATCAGTAGCGTTATCCCTATTTCTGGAGATATTCCTTTGATCAACGTTCTACTTGTTGATGACCACGAACTGGTGCGCGCAGGGATACGACGCATTCTGGAAGATATAAAGGGTATTAAAGTCGTTGGTGAGGCTTCCTGTGGTGAAGATGCCGTTAAGTGGTGCCGGGCAAATTCCGTCGACGTGGTGCTAATGGACATGAGTATGCCTGGCATTGGCGGCCTTGAGGCGACGCGTAAAATCGCCCGTTCAACCGCAGATGTCAAAATCATCATGCTTACGGTTCACACCGAAAACCCTTTACCAGCAAAAGTCATGCAGGCTGGCGCTGCGGGCTATCTAAGCAAAGGTGCGGCCCCGCAGGAGGTGGTGAGCGCGATTCGTTCTGTCTATTCTGGGCAGCGTTATATTGCTTCTGACATTGCGCAACAAATGGCGTTAAGCCAGATCGAACCAGAAAAAACAGAAAGCCCATTTGCCAGTTTGTCTGAACGCGAATTGCAGATTATGCTGATGATTACCAAAGGCCAGAAGGTCAATGAGATTTCAGAACAGCTTAATCTCAGCCCGAAAACGGTGAACAGCTATCGCTACCGTATGTTCAGTAAATTAAACATTCATGGCGATGTTGAGCTGACTCACCTGGCTATTCGCCATGGTTTGTGTAATGCGGAGACGTTAACAAGTCAGTGAGTGTTCAGTTTGACGCAAAAGCGTTTTTAAAAACCGTCACCAGCCAGCCGGGCGTATATCGCATGTATGATGCTGGTGGTACGGTTATTTATGTCGGTAAAGCGAAAGACCTGAAAAAACGGCTTTCCAGCTATTTCCGTAGCAATCTCGCTTCGCGCAAAACGGAAGCGTTGGTCGCCCAGATCCAGCAAATCGATGTCACGGTGACTCATACTGAAACCGAAGCATTATTGCTGGAACACAACTACATCAAACTCTATCAGCCGCGTTACAACGTTTTGTTACGCGATGATAAATCTTACCCCTTTATCTTCCTCAGTGGCGATACACATCCACGTTTGGCGATGCATCGCGGTGCAAAGCACGCCAAGGGAGAGTATTTCGGCCCGTTCCCGAATGGTTATGCGGTGCGTGAAACTCTGGCGTTGTTACAAAAGATTTTCCCCATTCGCCAGTGCGAAAATAGCGTTTATCGCAATCGCTCGCGTCCATGCCTGCAATACCAGATAGGGCGCTGTCTTGGGCCGTGCGTGGCCGGGTTGGTTAGCGAAGAAGAGTATGCCCAGCAGGTTGAATATGTGCGCCTGTTTTTATCGGGTAAAGACGATCAGGTGCTTAAGCAACTGATTAGCCGCATGGAAACAGCCAGCCAGAATCTGGAGTTTGAAGAGGCAGCTCGTATTCGCGACCAAATTCAGGCGGTGCGACGCGTCACCGAAAAACAATTTGTCTCTAATACGGGCGACGACCTTGATGTTATTGGCGTGGCGTTCGATGCTGGCATGGCATGTGTCCATGTTTTGTTTATTCGTCAGGGCAAAGTGCTCGGTAGCCGTAGCTATTTCCCGAAGGTGCCGGGCGGTACGGAACTGGGCGAAGTCGTGGAAACCTTTGTTGGTCAGTTCTATTTACAGGGCAGCCAGATGCGCACTCTCCCGGGTGAGATCCTGCTCGATTTTAATCTTAGCGATAAAACGCTGCTCGCCGATTCATTATCAGAACTGGCGGGGCGCAAGATAAACATTCAGACCAAACCGCGTGGCGACAGGGCGCGTTACCTGAAACTTGCGCGGACGAATGCAGCAACAGCGTTAACCACCAAACTTTCGCAGCAATCAACCGTTCATCAGCGACTGACAGCGCTTGCCAGCGTGTTGAAATTGCCGGAAGTGAAACGGATGGAATGTTTCGATATCAGCCATACGATGGGCGAACAAACCGTTGCCTCGTGCGTGGTGTTTGATGCTAATGGTCCACTGCGTGCGGAGTATCGGCGCTATAACATCAATGGCATTACGCCGGGCGATGATTATGCGGCGATGAATCAGGTGTTGCGTCGGCGTTATGGTAAAGCCATCGATGACAGTAAGATTCCGGACGTGATCCTGATTGATGGTGGCAAAGGACAACTTGCGCAGGCGAAAAATGTCTTCGCCGAGCTGGACGTCCCCTGGGATAAAAACCATCCGTTGTTACTTGGCGTTGCCAAAGGGGCCGACCGTAAGGCTGGGCTGGAAACATTGTTCTTCGAGCCTGAAGGAGAGGGCTTTAGCTTACCGCCAGATTCGCCTGCGTTGCACGTCATCCAGCATATTCGCGATGAATCACACGATCATGCGATTGGCGGACATCGCAAAAAACGGGCGAAGGTAAAAAATACCAGCACCCTGGAAACCATTGAAGGCGTCGGGCCAAAACGTCGACAAATGTTGTTGAAATATATGGGCGGTTTGCAAGGTTTACGTAACGCCAGCGTCGAAGAAATTGCAAAAGTGCCGGGTATTTCGCAAGGTCTGGCAGAAAAGATCTTCTGGTCGTTGAAACATTGATGTCTCTGTAGCAACATAGGGGTAATCTTACTGACAACAGATAGTTACCCGTCATTATGCAATTTAATATCCCTACGTTGCTCACACTGTTCCGTGTCATCCTTATCCCATTCTTTGTATTGGTTTTTTATCTACCTGTTACTTGGTCGCCGTTTGCTGCCGCGCTCATTTTCTGCGTCGCGGCGGTGACTGACTGGTTCGATGGTTTTCTGGCGCGTCGCTGGAACCAGAGTACCCGTTTTGGTGCCTTCCTTGATCCAGTAGCAGACAAAGTGCTTGTCGCCATCGCCATGGTGCTGGTAACCGAGCATTATCATAGCTGGTGGGTGACCTTACCGGCGGCAACGATGATTGCCCGTGAAATTATCATTTCTGCTCTGCGTGAATGGATGGCTGAACTCGGTAAACGTAGCAGTGTGGCCGTATCCTGGATTGGTAAAGTCAAAACGACTGCCCAGATGGTCGCGCTGGCCTGGTTGCTGTGGCGCCCGAATATTTGGGTTGAGTACGCCGGTATTGCCCTTTTCTTTGTGGCTGCGGTGCTGACACTCTGGTCAATGTTGCAATATTTGAGCGCTGCTCGCGCAGATTTGCTTGATCAGTGATCGTTTCGACGCAAATTTCAGCAAACGATCAAAAGTGATGAAAAATATCGTTGACTCAACGCGTCAGGTAAGTAGAATGCAACGCATCGAACGGCGGCACTGATTGCCAGACGATAATAAAATCAAGTAATTAGCTGATTGCTTGATGATTGCGGGAATAGCTCAGTTGGTAGAGCACGACCTTGCCAAGGTCGGGGTCGCGAGTTCGAGTCTCGTTTCCCGCTCCAGTTTAAACGACATCGGCATTAAGCGGGTGTCTGGCTGAAAAGCCTGAAGAATTTGGCGCGTTAACAAAGCGGTTATGTAGCGGATTGCAAATCCGTCTAGTCCGGTTCGACTCCGGAACGCGCCTCCAATTTTTCCCGAGCCCGGATGGTGGAATCGGTAGACACAAGGGATTTAAAATCCCTCGGCGTTCGCGCTGTGCGGGTTCAAGTCCCGCTCCGGGTACCATGGGAAAGATAAGAATAATCAAAGCAATAAGCAGTGTCGTGAAACCACCTTCGGGTGGTTTTTTTGTGCCTGCAACTTGTCGTTACACCCTCTCTGATTTTTAATCTCCGGGTAATCCACTCGAAAAGTATCTCTATGCCAGACCGACATGTAAGATAGGTGCTGGCGAGTCGAGATCCACAAGGAAAAGCGTATGAAAACTGGACCGTTAAACGAAAGTGAGTTGGAATGGCTGGATGATATCTTGACCAAATACAACACAGACCACGCCATCCTTGATGTGGCAGAGCTGGACGGTTTGTTGACGGCGGTGTTGAGTTCTCCGCAAGAAATTGAACCAGAACAGTGGCTGGTTGCTGTGTGGGGTGGGGCGGATTATGTGCCGCGCTGGGCGTCAGAGAAAGAGATGACGCGCTTTATGAACCTGGCGTTTCAACATATGGCCGATACTGCAGAGCGCCTCAACGAGTTTCCTGAACAGTTTGAACCGTTATTTGGTCTACGAGAAGTTGACGGTAGCGAGCTGACGATTGTCGAAGAGTGGTGCTTTGGCTATATGCGTGGCGTTGCGCTTTCTGACTGGTCAGCATTGCCTGACTCATTAAAACCAGCGCTTGAAGCGATTGCGTTGCACGGTACTGAGGAAAACTTCGAGCGCGTAGAGAAGATGTCGCCAGAAGCGTTTGAAGAAAGCGTGGATGCCATTCGACTGGCGGCGCTTGATTTGCATGCTTACTGGATGACGCATCCTCAGGAAAAAGCTGTTCAGCAACCGATTAAAGCTGAAGAAAAACCTGGTCGTAACGACCCTTGCCCATGTGGTAGTGGCAAGAAATATAAGCAGTGCTGCCTGCATTAAGAGGCTATATTGGGTGTCAGAATTAACTCTGGCACCCATGTTTTAAGGATGCGGACAAAAATCTGGACTATGTCCATATACACGGCAAAGCATTTATCCCACTTCTGGCAACAATCCTGCCGCAATCAAAAATTGCACGCCAATCACGCCAATGCCACAGATAAACACCAACACCAGTGCGGGACGTCCACCTTTCACCCGATAGCTTGCTTGTGGATTATGCTTCCTGCTCTGCCAGGTCAGCAGTGAAGGAATTATCAACGCTAATACTGCCAGCGCTACGCCAGCATACCCGAGCGCCATTACAAAACCACGTGGATAAAACAGCGCGAACGCCAGTGGCGGCAGAAAGGTAATTACACCGGTTTGCAGTCTTCCACCAACAGTATTGGAACGCTGAAACAAATCCGCCAGATAATCAAATAAGCCTAACGCTACGCCCAGGAAAGATGTGGCGAGGGCTAAATCAGCGAATAAATGCACTGCCAACTCGACATGCGGCGAGGCCACCACTTCGCGTAATGCCTGTAACAGCCCATTTAATCCAGCATGATTCGCCAGCAGTCCCATAAAGGTTGTTGAATCAATACTGCCCAGTGTCGCCAGTTGCCAGAAAATGTATGCCACCAGAGGGATCGCGCTACCGGTAATAAACACCCAGCGCAATTTACGAATGTTGCCATCCATATAGCTGACGATGCTCGGTACGCTACCGTGAAAACCAAACGAGGTAAAAATCACCGGAATTGCAGACAATGCCAGACCCTGTTGCAGTGGCAGCGTTAGCAGATTGATTTTATGAATATGTGGTAGCAGCAATACCAGCATTAGTACCAGGAAAATAATCTTGGCGCTGAACAGAAAACGGTTAAATAAATCGACCAGCGATGTCCCAACACAAACCACACCACCGGCAACAAAAGTAAACAACAGCACGCCAGCGGTTGTGGTCATTGAAATGCCTGTCCAGTCGCTGATGCTGGAGGCAAGTAATTCACCGGCACCGCTGATATATGCTGCGGTCAGGGCATACATTAAAAACATCATACTGAAGCCGGTCAGCCACTGACCGTAGCGGCCCAGATAGCGTTTTGCCAGTGTGCCTAAGCCGGTATCTGCAGGGACATGCTGATACACTTCCAGCAGTAACAGCGCGGTGTAACACATCAAGGCCCACAAGCCGATTAACAATGTCAGAGTGACGGTAAAACCGACGCCAGCCGCTGCCAGCGGCATTGCCAGCATACCTGCGCCAATTGTGGTTCCCGCCACGATAAAAACACTTCCCAGAGTTCTGTTTTTCACGCTTTCTTCTGTCCTGACGATCTTTATGAGTGATATCTGCGGCGCAGGTTAAGGCATTATCCATATTTCGTCAAATCGACGTTACATTTGGTGTAAATAAAAATGTACGATAAATGCATTCAGAACTGAGCTGGCGCAAAGCCATAAGGCGCGGGGATCGTTACGCTATGTTTTTTTTGAGGAGGAACGATGGAATCGATTCACGGTCATGAAGTGTTAAATATGATGATTGAATCAGGTGAGCAATATACGCACGCCAGCCTGGAAGCGGCGATCAAAGCGCGTTTTGGTGATCAGACACGTTTTCATACTTGCTCGGCTGAAGGGATGACAGCGGGAGAGTTGGTGGCTTTTCTGGCGGAAAAAGGCAAATTTATTCCCTGCGAAGAGGGGTTCTCAACCGATAAAAGTAAGATTTGTCGTCACTGATCTGAAACGGCGGCAGAAAATCTGCCGCCAGAGAAGATTAGTTTTGTGCGTCGAGGGTAGAGAGTTCTTTATCGATGAAATAAAGTCCTTCGCCGCTTTTCCCCGCCAGGCTCAATTTATCAATAATAGATTTGAACAACTTCTCTTCTTCGTGTTGCTCAGACACATACCATTGCAGGAAATTGAACGTTGGGTAGTCCTGATTAGTCATGGCAGCGTGAGCGAGTTCGTTAATTTTTTGCGTAATTAATTGTTCGTGTTTATAAGTTTCCTGGAATAATTCATCAAGTGAAGAATATTCAGCAAACGGTGATTCAACGGTATTAATTCGCGGTAAATTTCCGGTATCGGTCAGGTAATCAAACAGACGCTGCATATGCGTCATCTCTTCCTGGGCGTGGCGACGCAGAAACGCGGCAGCACCTTCGAAGGTGTGATAGCTGCACCATGCGCTCATTTGCTGATAAAGCAGTGAAGAGTAGAGTTCCAGGTTCATCTGCTCATTAAGTTTTTCAATCATTTCTGGTTTCAGCATGATAGTGCTCCACAAAGGTTATATTTGTTGCTGTGGCGCCACTATAATTTGTTATTTTATTATTTGCAAAAGGTAAAATATTAAAGTCAATTATTAAAAATGCGAATGTGAATAAAACGCATTAACGCTATTTGAGATGGTAATTAACCAGCGAAGCCTCCCTCGCTGATTAAAATCTTTATTGATAAGCCGAGGGGGTTAAGTATCGGCACTGATACGACAGTGTAAATTGCGTATTCAGACATAATGATCCTGCAAACAAACTACAGTTACTTACAGGTTGCCCAAACGCAAAGGCGCGGGTAAATCCAACCTGCTGACATGCGCGGTTCGCGATTCCCTGATCGAGATAGTTGTCAGTGCGGGCGTGTTGTAAAAAAGCCTGATTATAAACGAGGCGTACAATGCCACTCGTGGCATCAACATCGCTGAGGTGAGCCTGACGAGTTACGGTACAGCCCGCTACTGTTAAAAGTGAAAAAACAATTATCAGATGTTTCATGTCACAGCCTGAAGAGGGAGAAGAAACAGGTATTGTACTTGTGGACACAGCCAGGTTATGGACAGAAAAGACGACGGATTAGCGCTATTCCTTGCTTTCTTCAGAACGCACACATCTTGTGGTTATCATTTATGTAACATTAAAGGGGTATTTATGTGATTTGCATCACATAAAGATTGATTTTTGTGATGGATGTCATATTATAAGCAGCAAGAACAATAACACCTGCATAACAAATAATCGGAGTGGCGCGATGAAACTGCGTAAGATCCTGAAAAGCATGTTCAATAATTATTGCAAGACGTTCAAAGACGTACCGCCAGGCAATATGTTCAGATAATAAAAAAACCTGCTCCGGCAGGTTTTTTTATACCCTGATGCGGGCTGATGTGACTATCGTTGAGGAAGGGAAGCCGCTACTATAACGGCTTTCAAAATGCTATCAGGAGTTTAGGATGTCCCAGCCGCTGAATGCCGATCAGGAACTGGTTTCTGATGTTGTTGCTTGCCAGTTGGTGATCAAACAAATTCTCGACGTGCTCGATGTGATCGCGCCTGTTGAGGTTCGTGAAAAAATGTCCAGCCAGCTGAAGAATATTGATTTTACCCACCATCCGGCTGCTGCTGACCCAGTCACTATGCGTGCTATTCAAAAAGCCATCGCGTTGATTGAGCTAAAGTTTACCCCACAAAACGAATCCCATTAAAAAACCGCCGCCTCAGCGATGTGAGGCAGCGGTTTTCACCACTTTTTGTGTATTCGGCGCATCTTTTCATGCGCCGATTTTATTAATGTATCTGATGCGACACGACATTCAGAACATGCTGGTCGGTCTGGACAGGGCACATACCGGCCAGTTTCGCACTGCGCACTTCATCAAGAATGGTTTGCAGTAAGAGACCATCGTGCTGCTGTTCTTTTTCCAGATCGCGCAGAAAATCGACAGTAGAATCATCATTCAATTCTTTAGCTTCATTTGCTAATTGCGCCAGCGTGCTTGAACGCTGCTCATATTCTTCCAACGTTTTTTGGAAGAGTTCTTCCAGAGAGTTCAGTTTTTCGCCAGGTACATCAATGGCTTTAACGATGGGCGTCGCTCCGACGCTTTTCATGAAGTTAAACATGCGCATCATTTGAGTCACGTTACTTTGTGCCTGGGAGCGAAGAAAAGTCGCGGTGCCATTCAGACTTTGTTCAGAACACCAGTTGCTCAGGTGGAGGTAGAGATTGGATGCATAAAACTCGCGGTTCATTTGAGTGTTGAGTTTGAGAAGCATTCCAGTGGTTGCCATACCTAATATCCTTATATCCAGAAGACGAGAGGTGCAAGATAAATCAAAACACCGTAATTACTGTTTGCAGAATAATTCCTTTCTGCGGGTCCGAAATGTGATCCTGGAGTCAATTCTGACGATGATCTGAAATAAGCATAACGTCTGAAGCATTATAAGAAAATCCTTAAATCACCAAGTTTATATTTTTTTACATTTCATTGATTAGAGTTATTGATTTGCAATAACTCTCAATGTTGTGAATTTTTGGATGTTATTGATATTAAATGAATTTATCAATTTCATGATGCTGTTCTTATATTTTTAGGTATTTTTTCAGTTTTGCGATGATGCTCGCATTATGGATTTATCCTTCATTAATGAAGGTGGTGATAATTAACAGCGAAAGGAATTTTGTCTGGAATTTTTATTCTTCTTACATCATTCACCATTCAGCTGTAATGAGCAGCTTCTTGCCCGAGCAAATTAGATTAAAAAGAAGACACGCCAGAGCTATCAAATGATGCCACAAGGATTTCCAGGCTAATCTTATGGACTAATCTGCTAAGTCATTTCTCATTTGTCATACAATTGACGTCTTCCGTATGTCTTTTATTGCTAAATTCATGCACGTTCTCACTGTAATTCTGCGGTGTGATATTGCTCTCCTATGGAGAATTAATTTCTCGCTAAAACTATGCCAACACAGTCACTTATCTTTTCGCCAAAGGTAATGCTTTGTTTTCCGATTGAATTAACGAAAGTTCTTAGGTTTTGCCCTACACAAAATGATGCTAAAGCTGGAGATAACCATGCACAAATTTACTAAAGCTCTTGCAGCCATCGGTCTGGCTGCCGTTATGTCACAATCCGCTATGGCGGAAAATTTGAAACTCGGTTTCCTGGTGAAGCAACCAGAAGAACCGTGGTTTCAGACTGAATGGAAGTTTGCCGATAAAGCCGGGAAAGATTTAGGCTTTGAAGTTATTAAGATAGCCGTACCTGATGGCGAAAAAACACTGAACGCTATTGATAGCCTGGCAGCCAGTGGCGCGAAAGGTTTTGTTATCTGTACTCCGGACCCGAAACTGGGTGCAGCCATCGTGGCGAAAGCGCGTGGCTACGATATGAAAGTTATTGCCGTGGATGATCAGTTTGTTAATGCCAAAGGTAAGCCGGTTGATACCGTTCCATTGGTGATGATGGCGGCGACGAAAATTGGCGAACGTCAGGGCCAGGAACTGTATAAAGAGATGCAGAAACGTGGCTGGGATGTGAAAGAAAGCGCCGTAATGGCGATTACTGCCAACGAACTGGATACCGCCCGTCGTCGTACCACCGGTTCTATGGATGCGCTGAAAGCCGCCGGATTCCCGGAAAAACAAATTTATCAAGTTCCTACCAAATCTAACGACATTCCAGGGGCGTTTGACGCCGCCAACTCTATGCTGGTTCAGCATCCTGAAGTTAAACACTGGTTGATCGTCGGTATGAACGACAGCACCGTGCTGGGTGGCGTACGCGCGACGGAAGGTCAGGGCTTTAAAGCCGCAGATATTATCGGTATCGGTATTAACGGTGTGGATGCGGTGAGTGAACTGTCAAAGGCACAGGCTACGGGTTTCTATGGTTCACTGCTGCCAAGCCCGGACGTTCATGGCTATAAATCCAGCGAAATGCTTTACAACTGGGTAGCAAAAGACGTTGAACCGCCAAAATTCACTGAAGTTACCGACGTGGTGCTGATCACGCGTGACAACTTTAAAGAAGAACTGGAGAAAAAAGGTTTAGGCGGTAAGTAATCTGCCGGAAAAATTCCCCTCTGCGTTATGCAGAGGGGGTGTAAAACGACCAGTGATTCACGGAGACGTTATGCAACAGTCTACCCCGTATCTCTCATTTCGCGGCATTGGTAAAACCTTTCCAGGCGTTAAGGCGCTTACGGATATCAGTTTTGACTGTTATGCCGGTCAGGTTCATGCGTTGATGGGTGAAAATGGCGCCGGAAAATCAACACTTTTAAAAATCCTTAGTGGAAACTATGCGCCAACCACGGGTTCTGTAGTGATTAATGGGCAGGAAATGTCCTTTTCCGATACCACCGCAGCACTGAATGCGGGTGTCGCGATTATTTACCAGGAACTGCATCTCGTGCCGGAAATGACCGTCGCGGAAAACATCTATCTCGGCCAGCTTCCTCATAAAGGCGGCATCGTGAATCGTTCACTGCTGAATTATGAAGCTGGGATACAGCTCAAACATCTGGGTATGGATATTGACCCGGATACGCCGCTGAAATATCTCTCCATCGGGCAATGGCAGATGGTTGAAATTGCCAAAGCTCTGGCACGTAACGCCAAAATTATCGCTTTTGATGAACCAACCAGCTCCTTATCCGCGCGTGAAATAGACAATCTGTTTCGCGTCATTCGTGAACTGCGAAAAGAGGGGCGGGTGATCTTATACGTTTCTCACCGTATGGAAGAAATTTTTGCGCTCAGCGATGCCATCACTGTTTTTAAAGATGGTCGTTACGTCAAAACCTTTACCGACATGCAGCAGGTAGATCATGACTCGCTGGTACAGGCAATGGTTGGTCGCGACATCGGCGATATCTACGGCTGGCAACCGCGCAACTATGGCGAGGAGCGCTTGCGTCTGGATGCGGTAAAGGCGCCAGGTGTGCGTACGCCAATAAGCCTGGCTGTTCGCAGTGGCGAAATCGTCGGCCTGTTTGGTCTGGTGGGGGCAGGGCGCAGCGAATTAATGAAAGGCATGTTTGGCGGTACGCAAATTACCGCTGGGCAGGTTTATATCGACCAACAGCCGATCGATATCCGTAAACCGGGCCACGCCATTGCCGCTGGCATGATGCTCTGCCCGGAAGATCGCAAAGCGGAGGGCATTATTCCAGTGCATTCGGTGCGCGACAATATCAACATCAGCGCTCGTCGCAAACATGTGCACGGCGGTTGCGTGATCAACAACGGCTGGGAAGCCAATAATGCCGATCACCACATTCGTTCTCTCAACATCAAAACGCCAGGTGCAGAGCAATTGATCATGAATCTTTCCGGCGGTAATCAGCAAAAAGCCATTTTGGGGCGTTGGTTATCCGAAGAGATGAAAGTCATTTTGCTTGATGAACCTACGCGCGGCATCGATGTGGGGGCTAAACATGAAATTTATAACGTGATTTATGCGCTGGCCGCGCAGGGCGTGGCGGTACTGTTTGCCTCCAGTGACCTGCCCGAAGTCCTTGGTGTCGCCGACCGGATCGTAGTTATGCGGGAAGGTGAAATCGCCGGTGAATTGCTACACGAGCAGGCAGATGAGCGTCAGGCACTAAGCCTTGCTATGCCTAAAGTCAGCCAGGCAGTTGCCTGAGTAAGGAGAATAAGATGTCTTCTGTTTCTACATCGGGTTCTGGCGCACCTAAGTCGTCATTCAGCCTCGGGCGTATCTGGGATCAGTACGGTATGCTGGTGGTGTTCGCAGTGCTTTTTATCGCCTGTGCCATCTTCGTGCCGAACTTTGCCACCTTTATTAATATGAAAGGGCTGGGACTGGCAATCTCCATGTCGGGGATGGTGGCTTGCGGTATGTTGTTTTGCCTGGCCTCAGGTGATTTTGACCTTTCTGTCGCCTCGGTGATTGCCTGCGCAGGTGTAACCACTGCGGTGGTTATTAACCTGACCGAAAGTTTGTGGATTGGCGTGGCGGCAGGTTTACTGCTGGGCGTTCTCTGCGGCCTGGTGAATGGCTTTGTTATCGCTAAATTGAAAATCAACGCCCTGATTACCACGCTGGCGACGATGCAGATTGTCCGTGGTCTGGCGTATATTATCTCTGACGGTAAAGCGGTGGGCATCGAAGATGAAAGCTTCTTTGCACTCGGTTACGCCAACTGGTTCGGCCTGCCTGCGCCAATCTGGCTCACTGTGGCTTGCCTGGTCGTCTTTGGTTTGCTGCTGAACAAAACCACGTTTGGTCGTAATACATTGGCAATTGGCGGTAACGAAGAGGCGGCACGCCTCGCGGGTGTACCGGTAGTCCGTACCAAAATTATTATCTTCGTTCTCTCTGGTCTCGTATCGGCGATTGCCGGGATCATTCTGGCTTCTCGTATGACCAGCGGCCAGCCAATGACGTCTATTGGTTATGAGCTGATTGTTATCTCTGCCTGCGTTTTAGGTGGCGTTTCTCTGAAAGGCGGCATCGGAAAAATCTCATATGTAGTGGCGGGTATCTTAATTTTAGGCACCGTGGAAAACGCCATGAACCTGCTTAATATTTCTCCGTTTGCACAGTATGTTGTTCGTGGCTTAATCCTGCTGGCTGCGGTGATCTTCGACCGTTATAAGCAAAAAGCGAAACGCACTGTTTAATGCTTCATCTGAACATTATTTAGTTCCAAAATCCTCCACAGCCAACCGCCACAACGGTTGGCTGTTCTTTTTGCCAATGGCGAGCCTCGTCACACTGTCTATACTTACATGTCTGTAAAGCGCGTTCTGCGCGAACAATAAAAAGATAAGGAGGAGTACCGGGTGACAGAACCGTTAACCGAACCCCCTGAACTATCCGCGAATTATGCCTGGTTTTTTGATCTCGATGGAACGCTGGCGGAAATCAAACCGCATCCCGATCAGGTCGTCGTACCTGAAAATATTCTGCAAGGACTCCAGCTGCTGGCAACCGCAAGTGATGGTGCATTGGCATTGATATCAGGGCGCTCAATGGTAGAGCTTGACGCGCTGGCGAAACCTTATCGCTTCCCGTTAGCGGGTGTGCATGGGGCGGAGCGCCGTGACATCAATGGTAAAACGCATATTGTTCATTTGCCGGAAGCGATTGCCCGGGATATTAGCGTTCAACTGCATACGGCTATCGCCAGGCTTCCCGGTGTAGAGGTTGAGGCTAAAGGGATGGCCTTTGCGCTGCATTATCGTCAGGCACCGCAGCATGAGGACGCCTTATTGACATTAGCGCAGCGCATTACCCAGATTTGGCCGCAAATGGAGTTACAACAGGGAAAGTGTGTCGTTGAGATAAAACCGAGACGTACCAGCAAAGGGGACGCGATTGCCGCATTTATGCAGGAAGTTCCCTTTATTGGCCGCAAGCCTATTTTTTTAGGCGATGACTTAACCGATGAATCTGGCTTCTCGGTCGTTAACAGGCTGGGCGGAATGTCAGTGAAAATTGGCACAGGCGCAACTCAGGCATCATGGCGGCTGGCGGGCGTGCCGGATGTCTGGCGCTGGCTTGAAATGATAACCAACGCATTACAACAACTAAAAAGAGACAATAACAGGAGTGATGACTATGAGCCGTTTAGTCGTAGTATCTAACCGGATTGCACCACCAGACGAGCACGCCGCCAGTGCCGGTGGCCTTGCTGTCGGTATACTGGGGGCGCTGAAAGCCGCAGGTGGACTGTGGTTTGGCTGGAGTGGCGAAACAGGGAATGAGGATCAGCCGCTAAAAAAGGTGAAAAAAGGAAATATCACCTGGGCCTCTTTTAACCTCAGTGAAAAGGATCTCGACGAATACTACAACCAATTCTCCAATGCTGTTCTCTGGCCCGCATTTCATTATCGACTCGATCTGGTGCAATTTCAGCGTTCCGCCTGGGAAGGCTATTTACGCGTGAATGCATTGCTGGCAGATAAATTACTGCCGTTGCTGGAAGACGATGACATTATTTGGATCCACGATTATCACCTGTTGCCATTTGCGCATGAACTCCGCAAACGTGGCGTGAATAATCGTATTGGTTTCTTCCTGCATATTCCTTTCCCGACGCCGGAAATTTTCAACGCGCTGCCGACTTATAACACGTTGCTTGAACAGCTTTGTGATTATGATTTGCTGGGGTTTCAGACAGAAAACGATCGCCTGGCGTTTCTGGATTGCCTTTCCAACCTGACGCGAGTCACGACGCGTAGTTCGCGCAATCATACGGCCTGGGGCAAGGCATTTCGCACCGAAGTTTACCCTATTGGTATTGAACCGGATGAAATAGCCAAACAGGCTGCCGGACCGCTGCCGCCCAAACTGGCGCAATTAAAAGCGGAGCTGAAAAGCGTACAAAATATCTTTTCTGTCGAACGACTGGATTATTCCAAAGGTCTGCCTGAGCGTTTTCTCGCCTATGAAGCCTTGCTGGAAAAATATCCGCAACATCATGGCAAAATACGTTATACCCAGATAGCGCCAACCTCGCGTGGTGATGTGCAGGCGTATCAGGATATTCGTCATCAGCTGGAAAATGAAGCTGGGAGAATTAACGGAAAATATGGGCAATTAGGCTGGACACCGCTTTATTATCTGAACCAGCATTTCGACCGTAAATTACTGATGAAAATCTTCCGCTATTCCGATGTCGGATTAGTGACGCCGCTGCGTGACGGGATGAATCTGGTGGCGAAAGAATATGTCGCCGCCCAGGATCCTGCCAATCCCGGTGTACTGGTACTTTCACAATTTGCGGGGGCGGCGAATGAACTGACGTCAGCGTTAATCGTTAACCCATACGATCGTGATGAAGTCGCGGCGGCGTTGAATCGGGCATTGACTATGTCGCTGGCAGAACGTATTTCCCGTCATGCAGAAATGTTGGAAATTATCGTGAAAAACGATATTAACCACTGGCAGGAGTGCTTTATTAGCGACCTAAAGCTGATAGTTCCGCGCAGCGCAGAAAGCCAGCAGCGCGATAAAGTTGCGACCTTTCCAAAGCTGGCGTAATTGCGCTTAATCTCCCTTAAGCGGAACCAACAGCACATCAACCTCACTTGAGGCAATCACACTTTTCGCAGAGCAGGATGCTCGCGAAAAGAAACTGTGATTATGATTACCGCAAATCACCAAATCGAATTTATGTTTACGGCATACCGCCAGAATATGTTCGCTCAACTCTCCGTAAGCTATAAACTTTTCTTCAACGGGATATCCAGCATCCTGAATTAATTTGTCCAGAAAGTTTTGTGTTTCTTCATGCATCACACTGCGTAAATCCTCAAGCATCGGCGCGGCTAATTGATTGTACATTTCTGGATCGGAAGCGAGGGTGATTAAACTGATACGCCCATTAACGGGACGGGCGATAGATACCGCTTTTGCTAACAGTTGCTGGCTTTCCGGTGAGACAGCAACGGCAACAAGAATATTGGCGTAACTCATAACCTGCTCCTTATTCTATGAACTTCAGGTGAGATCACAGCTTTACCCTGAATGAGCTATAGATGCAATAACAACTTTGTCAAAAACGCAAATATTAGCATGATCATTAATAAAGATAATTAATCAATATTGTAGTGTTACTATGTAGTCATGCGGGTGATGATGAGGAAGTGGAGAAATTGATTTCTCTCACTAAACAAATGGTTAATATTAATAAAACATCTTGTTAACATTGATATTGTTGGCAGCCTTAATTTTTTTTAAATGGCATATTATTATTTAATTGGCTGTTTTTTTAATGATTTACAGAGATCATAGATATTTATCCCATATCCGGGATATGGTTATTCACGGTGATTTATATTAACAGTGCGCAACATCTCAATTTTATCCCGCCACATCATTTTTGCTCACAGATAAGCTGAAAAACTTTTTAACAGAATGAAATATACGCAAAACAAAAGTATGACTTATACATCAATGTTAAGTAATTGAGTGTTTTGTGTGATCCGTGTCACACATTGTCGAAAATCGCAGCTCCGCTCCGTTGTATGTATGAGTGGTGACGAGTACAGTTGCGTCGAATTAGGAAAAATCTTAGATAAGTGTAAAAAGCATCACTCTGTGTAAGACGTGTTTCACCTCTTATGATGTCTGTGTGTTTTTTCGTTGATCGCTACTATTCCATTTTTATTTACTTTTTACCGGGATTTCCCGGCGACATCACGGGATGCGGTGATACCGCATAAAAAATAAAGTTAGTTATTCTGGGTGGGAATAATGCATACCTCCGAGTTGCTGAAACATATTTATGACATTAACTTGTCATATTTACTTCTTGCACAGCGTCTGATCGTTCAGGACAAAGCGTCCGCCATGTTTCGTCTCGGTATTAATGAAGAAATGGCTACAACGCTGGCGACGCTGACTCTTCCGCAAATGGTTAAACTGGCCGAAACCAATCAACTGATTTGTCAATTCCGCTTTGACAGCCACCAGACTATTAACCAACTGACGCAGGATTCCCGTGTTGACGATCTCCAGCAAATTCATACCGGCATTATGCTCTCCACGCGTTTATTGAATGATGTTAATCAGCCCGAAGAAGCACAACGTAAGAAAAGGGCCTGATCATGAGTGAAAAAAGCATTGTTCAGGAAGCCCGTGATATTCAACTCGCCATGGAGTTGATAACCCTGGGCGCTCGTTTGCAGATGCTGGAAAGTGAAACACAATTAAGTCGCGGACGCCTGATCAAGCTCTATAAAGAGCTGCGCGGAAGCCCGCCGCCGAAAGGGATGTTGCCGTTCTCTACCGACTGGTTTATGACCTGGGAACAAAATGTCCATGCGTCGATGTTCTGTAATGCATGGCAGTTTTTACTGAAAACCGGGTTATGTAATGGCGTCGATGCGGTAATCAAAGCCTATCGTTTATACCTTGAACAGTGCCCACAAGCCGAAAACGGACCACTGCTGGCGCTAACCCGCGCCTGGACTCTGGTGCGATTTGTCGAAAGCGATTTACTGCAACTTTCCAGCTGCAACTGCTGCGGCGGTAATTTTATCACTCATGCTCATCAACCTGTCGGCAGTTTTGCCTGCAGCTTATGTCAACCGCCATCGCGCGCCGTAAAAAGACGTAAACTTTCTCAGAACCCTGCCGATATTATCCCTCAACTGCTGGATGAACAGAGAATACAGGCTGTTTAACCCATACGGTGTGGCGAAACACTCCAGCAGCGGTAATTAATTGCCGCTGCTTATTTTTCTCCAGCCGTAAGGTAACGTCTGCCGACTGAACATCCTGTCATGGTCAACAGTGAAAGGATGATGTCGTGCTTATCTTATTAGGTTACCTGGTTGTTCTCGGTACAGTTTTCGGCGGTTATTTGATGACCGGTGGAAGCCTTGGAGCACTCTATCAACCCGCTGAACTGGTGATTATTGCCGGTGCAGGCATTGGGTCGTTTATCGTCGGCAATAATGGCAAAGCAATCAAAGGTACGCTTAAGGCGCTGCCATTGTTGTTTCGTCGCTCTAAATATACCAAAGCAATGTATATGGATTTGCTGGCGTTGCTTTACCGTCTGATGGCGAAATCGCGGCAAATGGGCATGTTCTCACTGGAACGCGATATTGAAAATCCACGAGAGAGCGAGATCTTCGCCAGTTATCCGCGCATCCTCGCGGATGCCGTTATGCTGGATTTTATCGTCGATTATCTGCGTCTGATTATCAGCGGCCACATGAATACCTTCGAAATTGAAGCCCTGATGGACGAAGAGATAGAAACGCACGAAAACGAGGCGGAAGTCCCGGCGAACAGCCTGGCGTTGGTCGGAGACTCTCTTCCTGCGTTTGGGATTGTTGCGGCCGTAATGGGAGTGGTGCACGCATTAGGATCAGCCGATCGTCCTGCTGCCGAATTGGGGGCGCTCATCGCACATGCGATGGTGGGGACTTTCCTCGGTATCTTATTGGCTTACGGATTTATTTCCCCGTTAGCGAGTGTTTTGCGCCAGAAAAGCGCCGAAACCAGCAAAATGATGCAGTGCGTCAAAGTTACACTGCTTTCTAATCTGAACGGTTACGCACCGCCTATCGCCGTTGAATTTGGTCGCAAAACGCTCTATTCCAGTGAACGTCCGTCGTTTGTTGAACTGGAAGAGCATGTGCGCGCGGTGAAAAATCCGCAACAACAGACGACAACCGAGGAAGCATGAAGAATCAAGCGCATCCGATTATTGTCGTCAAACGACGCAAAGCGAAATCCCACGGCGCAGCACATGGTTCGTGGAAGATTGCTTATGCTGACTTTATGACCGCGATGATGGCTTTTTTTCTGGTGATGTGGCTTATCTCCATCTCCAGCCCAAAAGAGCTGATTCAGATTGCGGAATACTTCCGTACGCCGCTGGCGACAGCGGTAACGGGCGGCGATCGAATTTCTAATAGCGAAAGCCCAATTCCCGGCGGCGGTGATGATTTCACCCAAAGCCAGGGGGAAGTGAATAAGCAGCCGAACATTGAAGAGCTGAAAAAACGCATGGAGCAAAGTCGGCTGCGGAAATTGCGTGGCGATCTCGACCAGCTTATTGAATCAGACCCGAAACTACGGGCGATGCGTCCACATCTCAAAATCGATCTGGTACAGGAAGGTTTACGTATCCAGATAATTGATAGCCAGAATCGCCCGATGTTTAAAACCGGTAGTGCTGATGTCGAGCCCTATATGCGCGACATTCTGCGCGCCATTGCGCCGGTGCTGAACGGTATTCCTAACCGTATCAGCCTTTCCGGTCATACCGATGATTTCCCTTACGCCAATGGTGAGAAAGGTTACAGCAACTGGGAGCTTTCCACTGAACGCGCCAATGCGTCGCGCCGTGAGCTAATGGTGGGAAGTCTGGCTGATGGCAAAATTTTACGCGTTGTCGGCATGGCGGCGACCATGCGCTTAAGCGATCGCGGCCCGGATGATGCCGTTAATCGTCGAATCAGTCTGTTGGTACTGAATAAACAAGCCGAACAGGCCATTTTGCATGAAAACGCCGAAAGTCAGAATGAGCCGGTAAGCGTCCTGGAAAAACCTGGGGTAACACCGCAGGTCAGTGTTTCCACAATGCCATCAGCCGAATCGAGGTGACAGCGTGAGCATGGATATAAGCGATTTTTACCAGACATTTTTTGATGAAGCGGACGAACTGTTGGCCGATATGGAGCAGCATCTGCTGAATTTACAGCCAGAAGCGCCAGATGCCGAACAATTGAATGCCATCTTTCGTGCGACCCACTCCATCAAAGGAGGGGCGGGAACCTTTGGCTTTAGCGTATTGCAGGAAACCACGCATCTGATGGAAAACCTGCTCGACGAAGCCAGACGCGGTGAAATGCTGCTTAACACCGACATTATCAATCTGTTTTTGGAAACGAAGGACATCATGCAGGAACAGCTCGACGCTTATAAACAGTCGCAAGAGCCGGATGCCGCCAGCTTTGACTATATCTGCCAGGCCTTACGTCAACTGGCAATAGAAGCGAAAGGCGAATCGACACCCGCCATGGCCCGGTTAAGTGTGGTTGCCAAAAGTGAACCGCAAGATGAACAGGGTAACAGTGAGTCGCCGCGACGAATTCTAATTTCGCGTCTGAAGGCGGGAGAAGTCGATCTACTGGAAGAAGAGCTGGGGCATCTGACAACGTTAACTGATGTGGTGAAGGGGGCGGATTCTCTCTCGGCAATATTACCGGGCGACATCGCCGAAGATGACATCAAAGCGGTGCTCTGTTTTGTGATTGAGGCCGATCAGATTACCTTCGAAAAAGTAGAGTCCGCGCCCAAAATATCCCCGCCACCGGTACTTAAACTGGCAGCCGAACAAGCACCAGCAGGGCGAGTGGAACGGGAAAAAACGTCGCGCGGCAGCGAATCTAGCAGCATCCGCGTGGCGGTTGAAAAGGTTGATCAGCTGATTAACCTCGTTGGCGAACTGGTGATTACTCAGTCGATGCTGGCCCAGCGCTCCAGTGAACTGGACCCGGTGAATCATGGGGATTTGATTACCAGCATGGGGCAGTTACAACGTAACGCCCGCGATTTGCAGGAATCAGTGATGTCGATTCGCATGATGCCAATGGAATATGTCTTTAGCCGCTATCCCCGGCTGGTGCGCGACCTGGCGGGTAAACTTGGCAAACAGGTGGAACTGACGCTGGTGGGCAGTTCCACCGAACTCGACAAGAGTCTGATAGAACGCATTATCGATCCTCTGACCCACCTGGTACGCAATAGCCTCGACCACGGTATTGAACTGCCAGAAAAACGACTCGCTGCGGGTAAAGATAGCGTTGGAAATTTAATCCTGTCTGCCGAACATCAGGGCGGCAACATCTGCATCGAAGTGACCGACGATGGCGCGGGGCTTAATCGAGAGCGGATTCTGGCAAAAGCCGCCTCGCAAGGTCTGAGCGTTAGCGACAACATGACTGACGACGAAGTGGCGATGTTGATATTCGCCCCTGGTTTTTCCACGGCGGAGCAGGTCACCGATGTCTCCGGGCGCGGCGTCGGCATGGATGTCGTCAAACGTAATATCCAGGAGATGGGGGGCCACGTTGAAATCCAGTCGAAGCAGGGCGTTGGCACCACAATCCGCATTTTACTGCCGCTAACGCTGGCGATCCTCGATGGCATGTCGGTACGCGTCGCTGACGAAGTTTTCATTCTGCCGCTGAACGCCGTCATGGAATCACTACAACCTCGTGAAGCCGATCTCCATCCACTGGCAGGCGGCGAGCGAGTACTGGAAGTGCGTGGTGAATATCTGCCCATCGTCGAACTGTGGAAAGTGTTCAACGTCGCAGGCGCGAAAACCGAAGCTACACAGGGGATTGTTGTCATTCTGCAAAGTGGCGGTCGCCGCTACGCCTTGCTGGTGGATCAGTTAATTGGTCAACATCAGGTGGTGGTTAAAAACCTTGAAAGTAACTATCGCAAAGTTCCTGGCATTTCTGCTGCAACCATTCTTGGCGACGGCAGCGTGGCACTGATTGTTGATGTCTCCGCCTTACAGGCGATAAACCGCGAACAACGTATGGCGAATACCGCCGCCTGATTGAGTAAAAAGGGAATAAATATGACCGGTATGACAAATGTAACAAAGCTGGCCAGCGAACCGTCAGGCCAGGAGTTTCTGGTATTTACCCTCGGTGACGAAGAGTACGGCATCGATATTCTGAAAGTGCAGGAGATCCGTGGCTACGATCAGGTTACGCGGATTGCCAATACACCCGCGTTTATCAAAGGCGTCACTAATCTGCGCGGCGTGATTGTGCCAATTATCGATTTGCGTATTAAGTTCAGCCAGGTGGATGTGGAGTACAACGATAACACGGTGGTTATCGTTCTGAACCTTGGGCAGCGGGTGGTCGGTATTGTGGTAGATGGCGTTTCAGATGTTCTTTCGTTGACGACGGAACAAATTCGCCCGGCACCGGAATTTGCTGTGACGCTTTCCACAGAATACCTCACCGGCCTGGGTGCGCTGGGCGATCGCATGCTAATTCTGGTTAATATCGAAAAACTTCTGAATAGCGAAGAGATGGCGCTGTTGGATAGCACGGCATCAGAAGTCGCATAATTTATCCAGCTGTACTCAAATGAAATGAGCCCGATGCCCTGCGCATTGGGTTTTTCATTTTAATATCGCCATGACTGGCATCAGAAATAAAGTTTCCCTCCTTCCTGCCGATAACGAAACCAACTTGTTTTCAGGAAGGTGCCTTATGATTAACCGTATCCGCGTAGTCACGCTGTTGGTAATGGTGCTGGGGGTATTCGCACTGTTACAGCTTATTTCCGGAAGTCTGTTTTTTTCTTCTCTTCACCATAGCCAGAAAAGTTTTGTGGTTTCCAATCAATTACGGGAACAACAAAGCGAGCTGACCTCAACCTGGGATTTAATGCTGCAAACGCGCATTAACCTGAGTCGTTCAGCGGTGCGGATGATGATGGATTCATCCAATCAACAAAGTAACGCTAAAGTTGAATTGCTTGATAGCGCCAGGAAAACATTGGCCCAGGCTGCAATCCATTATAAAAAATTCAAAATCATCGCACCGTTACCTGAAATGGTCGCTACCAGTCGTAATATCGACGAAAAATATAAAAACTATCACACAGCATTAACAGAACTGATTGATTATCTTGATTATGGCAATACCGGAGCCTATTTCGCTCAGCCAACCCAGGGAATGCAAAATGCGATGGGCGAAGCCTTTGCCCAGTACGCCCTCAGTAGTGAAAAACGGTATCAAGATATCGTCACTGACAACGCGGATGATTACCGATTTGCCCAGTGGCAACTGGCGGTTATCGCGCTGGTGGTGGTATTGATTCTGCTGGTGGCGTGGTACGGCATCCGCCGCATGCTACTTAACCCGTTAGCGAAGATCATTTCTCACATCCGGGAAATTGCTGGTGGCAATCTGGCGCATACCCTCAGCATTGCTGGACGCAGCGAAATGGGCGACCTGGCACAGAGCGTTTCACATATGCAACGCTCTCTGACTGACACGGTCAACCATGTGCGAGAAGGTTCAGACGCTATCTATGCTGGTACTCGTGAGATTGCTGCGGGGAATACCGATCTTTCCTCCCGTACTGAACAGCAGGCATCGGCGCTGGAAGAAACGGCCGCCAGCATGGAACAGCTCACAGCAACAGTGAAACAGAACGCCGATAACGCCCGTCAAGCCTCGCAACTGGCGCAAAGTGCCTCCGATACTGCTCAGCATGGTGGCAAAGTCGTGGACGGTGTGGTGAAAACCATGCACGAAATTGCCGACAGTTCGCAGAAAATTGCTGACATTATTAGCGTTATTGATGGCATTGCTTTCCAGACCAATATCCTGGCACTGAACGCGGCTGTTGAAGCCGCCCGAGCAGGGGAACAGGGGCGTGGTTTTGCCGTGGTGGCGGGCGAAGTGCGTAATCTCGCCAGTCGCAGCGCCCAGGCGGCAAAAGAGATCAAAGCGCTGATTGAAGATTCCGCCTCCCGCGTTGATACCGGTTCGGTGCTGGTAGAAAGTGCCGGGGAAACCATGACGAATATTGTCAATGCCGTCACCCGTGTTACCGACATTATGGGCGAGATTGCCTCTGCATCGGATGAACAGAGTCGCGGTATCGATCAAGTGGCGTTGGCAGTGTCGGAAATGGATCGCGTCACCCAACAAAACGCATCGCTGGTGCAGGAGTCTGCCGCGGCGGCGGCGGCCCTTGAAGAGCAGGCCAGCCGTTTAACGCAAGCAGTTTCCACATTCCGTCTGGCTGCAAGCTCGCAAACGATTAAACCACAATCCCGTCCAACCACTGAACAACCACCCGCACAGCCGCGACTGCGTATTACTGAACAAGATCCAAACTGGGAAACATTTTGATGAGTATTTACTCACTCGGTCATTTCAGCCAAATGGATCAGGTGATGCAACAAAACGTCGCACTGGCAGAAGAAGCGGCGGCAACGGCACAACGGGTGAATCAGTGGTTTCCTGAAGTGACTGAGAAGGCGCTATGACATCATCTCTGCCCTGCGGGCAAACGTCTTTATTGTTACAGATGACCGAGCGCCTGGCGCTTTCCGACGCGCATTTTCGGCGGATAAGTCAATTGATCTATCAACGTGCGGGGATAGTCCTGGCGGACCACAAACGCGACATGGTTTACAACCGCCTGGTGCGCCGTTTGCGCTCGCTGGGGCTTGCAGACTTCGGCCATTATCTGAATTTACTGGAATCTAATCAGCACAGCGGCGAGTGGCAGGCGTTTATTAATTCGCTGACCACAAACCTGACGGCATTTTTCCGCGAGGGGCATCATTTCCCATTGCTCGCGGAGCACGCCCGCCACAGCTCTGGCGAGTATCGCGTATGGAGTGCGGCGGCATCGACAGGTGAAGAACCCTACAGCATTGCGATGACGCTGGCGGATACGCTGGGCACCGCGCCCGGACGCTGGAAAGTATTCGCCAGCGATATCGACACCGAAGTGCTGGAGAAAGCCAGAAGCGGCATTTATCGCCATGAAGAGCTGAAAAACCTGACGCCGCAACAACTCCAGCGCTACTTCATGCGCGGTACGGGGCCGCATCAAGGGCTGGTGCGTGTGCGTAAGGCACTGGCGAACTACATCGATTTTTCCCCGCTGAATTTGCTGGCGAAACAGTACGCTGCGCCGGGGCCGTTCGATGCGATCTTCTGTCGTAACGTCATGATCTACTTCGATCAAGCGACCCAGCAGGAGATTTTGCGCCGCTTTGTACCGCTGCTTAAACCCGACGGATTATTGTTTGCGGGTCACTCTGAAAACTTTAGCCACCTTGAGCGCAGCTTCACATTGCGTGGACAGACGGTGTATGCGCTAAGTAAGGATTAACGATGAGCAAAATCAGGGTGTTGTCGGTCGATGACTCGGCACTGATGCGCCAGATAATGACAGAAATCATCAATAGTCATAGTGACATGGAAATGGTAGCGACGGCTCCCGATCCTCTGGTCGCGCGTGATTTGATTAAGAAATTCAATCCTGATGTGCTGACGCTGGACGTCGAAATGCCGCGTATGGACGGACTGGATTTCCTCGAAAAATTAATGCGTTTGCGACCGATGCCAGTAGTGATGGTTTCTTCTCTGACAGGCAAAGGTTCCGAAGTCACGCTGCGTGCTCTGGAGTTGGGGGCGATAGATTTTGTCACCAAACCGCAACTGGGGATCCGCGAAGGAATGCTGGCGTATAGCGAAATGATTGCCGAAAAGGTGCGTACGGCAGCAAGGGCAAGCCTTACTGCGCATAAACCGTTATCGGCACCGACAACGCTGAAGACCGGACCGCTCTTGAGTTCAGAAAAGCTGATTGCGATTGGCGCCTCAACGGGGGGAACTGAGGCGATTCGTCACGTATTGCAACCGTTGCCGCTTTCCAGCCCGGCACTGTTAATTACCCAGCATATGCCGCCCGGTTTTACCCGCTCTTTTGCCGACAGACTTAATAAGCTGTGCCAAATCGGCGTGAAAGAAGCCGAGGACGGAGAACGCGTCTTGCCGGGGCATGCCTATATCGCCCCGGGCGATCGGCATATGGAACTGGCGCGTAGCGGCGCGAATTATCAAATCAAAATTCACGATGGCCCGGCGGTTAATCGCCATCGGCCATCGGTAGATGTGTTGTTTCATTCTGTGGCCAAACAGGCGGGGCGTAATGCGGTTGGGGTGATTCTGACGGGCATGGGCAACGACGGCGCGACGGGAATGTTAGCAATGCGTCAGGCGGGGGCATGGACTCTTGCGCAAAATGAAGCAAGCAGCGTGGTGTTCGGCATGCCGCGCGAGGCCATCAATATGGGTGGCGTCTGCGAAGTGGTCGATCTTAGCCAGGTAAGCCAGCAAATGCTGGCAAAAATCAGTGCCGGACAGGCGATACGTATTTAAATCAGGAGTGTGAGATGGCGGATAAAGAGCTTAAATTTTTGGTTGTGGATGACTTTTCCACCATGCGACGCATCGTGCGTAACCTGCTGAAAGAGCTTGGATTTAATAATGTTGAGGAAGCGGAGGATGGCGCCGATGCTCTCAATAAGTTGCAGGCGGGAGGATATGGTTTTGTTATCTCCGACTGGAACATGCCCAACATGGACGGCCTTGAATTGCTGAAAACGATTCGTGCTGATGGCGCGATGTCAGCATTGCCGGTGTTAATGGTGACTGCAGAAGCGAAGAAAGAAAACATTATTGCCGCAGCACAAGCGGGGGCCAGTGGCTACGTGGTTAAGCCATTTACCGCCGCGACGCTGGAGGAAAAACTCAACAAAATCTTTGAGAAACTGGGCATGTGAGGATGCGACTATGATGCAACCATCAATTAAACCTGCTGATGAAAATTCTGCTGGCGATATCATTGCGCGCATCGGCAGCCTGACGCGTATGCTGCGCGATAGTCTGCGGGAGCTGGGGCTGGACCAGGCCATAGCAGAAGCGGCGGAAGCCATCCCCGATGCCCGCGATCGTTTGTACTACGTTGTGCAGATGACTGCCCAGGCTGCGGAAAGGGCGCTCAACAGTGTTGAAGCTTCACAACCGCATCAGGATCACATGGAGAAATTAGCAAAAGCGTTAACCCAACGCTGGGATGGCTGGTTTGCCGATCCCATTGATCTTGCCGACGCTCGCGAACTGGTGACCGATACACGGCAATTTCTGGCGGATGTGCCGACGCATACCAGTTTTACCAATGCGCAGTTGCTGGAAATCATGATGGCGCAGGATTTTCAGGACCTCACCGGGCAGGTCATTAAACGAATGATGGATGTCATTCAGGAGATTGAACGCCAGTTGCTAATGGTGCTGCTGGAAAATATCCCGGAACAGGATGCACGTCCGAAACGTGAAAGCCAGAGTTTGCTGAATGGACCACAGGTAGATACCAGCAAAGCCGGTGTGGTAGCCAGTCAGGACCAGGTCGACGATTTGTTGGATAGCCTTGGATTCTGATTTGTATTGCCTGATGTGACGCGGCCGCGTCACATCGATCTTCAAGGTTGGATAAGGCGTTTACGCCGTACCCGACAAACATGTCACCATGCCTGATGTGCTGTGGCAAAAGCCCTAAATCCCGCCTTTTTTACCCCTTACTCAAACCATTGAACGCTTTGCGCTCTGGCATCATTCACGCTTATTACTCTTTCCAGGATTGGCGACGTGTCTGACGAGAGCGACGACAAAACAGAAGCCCCCACACCTCACCGACTTGAAAAAGCGCGGGAAGAGGGGCAAATCCCGCGTTCCCGTGAATTAACGTCGCTGCTGATTTTGTTAGTGGGCGTGTGTGTTATCTGGTTTGGCGGTGTGTCGCTGGCTCGTCGATTGTCGGGCATGCTCTCCGCGGGATTGCATTTTGATCACAGTATTATCAATGACCCGAACCTGATCCTCGGGCAGATTATTTTGCTGATCAGAGAAGCCATGCTGGCGCTGCTGCCGCTGATTAGCGGCGTGGTGCTGGTGGCGCTCATTTCTCCGGTGATGCTGGGTGGGCTGGTATTTAGCGGCAAATCCTTGCAGCCGAAGTTTTCCAAACTCAACCCGCTACCGGGCATTAAACGGATGTTCTCGGCACAGACTGGCGCGGAGTTGCTGAAAGCGATACTGAAATCCATCCTGGTCGGCAGTGTGACGGGGTTTTATCTCTGGCACCACTGGCCGCAGATGATGCGCTTAATGGCCGAGTCTCCGATTACCGCCATGGGAAACGCCATGGATCTGGTTGGGCTATGCGCGTTGTTGGTGGTGCTTGGCGTTATTCCGATGGTGGGATTTGACGTCTTTTTCCAAATCTTCAGCCACCTGAAAAAGCTGCGTATGTCACGGCAGGATATTCGTGATGAGTTCAAACAAAGCGAAGGCGACCCTCATGTCAAAGGGCGAATCCGTCAGATGCAGCGAGCTGCGGCGCGGCGGCGGATGATGGCCGATGTGCCGAAAGCGGACGTTATCGTCAATAACCCAACTCACTACTCAGTGGCTTTGCAGTACGACGAAAACAAAATGAGTGCGCCAAAAGTCGTTGCCAAGGGCGCGGGGCTGGTGGCATTACGCATTCGTGAAATAGCCGCTGAAAATAACGTCCCGACCCTCGAAGCGCCTCCGCTGGCGCGTGCGCTGTATCGACATGCTGAAATCGGTCAACAAATACCTGGTCAACTCTATGCCGCCGTGGCGGAAGTGCTGGCCTGGGTCTGGCAACTGAAACGTTGGCGTCTGGCTGGTGGACAGCGCCCTGTACAACCAACTCATCTTCCGGTGCCGGAAGCCCTGGATTTTATTAACGAGAAACCGACCCATGAGTAATCTGGCCGCGATGCTGCGCCTGCCTGCAAATCTGAAATCGACACAATGGCAGATCCTTGCCGGACCGATTTTGATCTTGCTGATTTTGTCGATGATGGTGCTGCCATTGCCTGCATTCATTCTCGACCTGCTGTTTACCTTTAATATCGCGTTGTCGATCATGGTGTTGCTGGTGGCGATGTTTACCCAGCGTACGCTCGAGTTTGCCGCCTTTCCGACAATCCTGCTGTTCACCACGCTGTTGCGTCTGGCTCTTAACGTAGCTTCAACCCGTATTATTTTGATGGAAGGGCATACCGGCGCGGCGGCGGCTGGAAAGGTGGTCGAAGCGTTCGGTCACTTCCTCGTTGGTGGCAATTTCGCTATCGGTATCGTGGTGTTCGTCATTCTCGTGATCATCAACTTTATGGTCATTACCAAAGGTGCTGGGCGTATCGCGGAAGTGGGCGCGCGCTTTGTTCTCGATGGTATGCCGGGTAAGCAGATGGCGATTGACGCCGACCTTAACGCCGGATTGATTGGTGAAGATGAGGCGAAAAAACGCCGCTCCGAAGTGACTCAGGAAGCCGATTTTTACGGCTCAATGGACGGGGCAAGTAAGTTTGTTCGCGGCGATGCCATCGCCGGGATCCTCATCATGGTCATTAACGTTGTCGGCGGATTGCTGGTCGGTGTGCTGCAACATGGCATGAGCATGGGACACGCGGCGGAAAGTTATACGCTATTGACCATTGGCGACGGTCTGGTGGCTCAAATCCCGGCACTGGTGATTTCTACCGCCGCGGGGGTCATCGTTACGCGTGTCAGCACCGATCAGGATGTTGGCGAGCAGATGGTGAATCAGCTTTTCAGTAATCCAAGCGTTATGTTGTTAAGCGCCGCCGTGCTCGGTTTACTCGGGCTGGTGCCTGGAATGCCGAACCTGGTATTTTTGCTGTTCACGGCGGGATTGCTCGGGCTGGCCTGGTGGATCCGCGGACGCGATCAAAAAGCGCCTGCCGAACCAAAACCGGTAAAAATGGCAGAGAATAATGTTGTAGTCGAAGCAACGTGGAATGATGTGCAACTGGAAGATTCTTTGGGAATGGAAGTGGGCTATCGACTGATCCCGATGGTTGATTTCCAACAAGATGGCGAGTTGCTGGGCCGTATTCGTAGTATTCGTAAGAAATTTGCTCAGGAAATGGGCTTCCTGCCGCCAGTGGTGCACATTCGTGACAATATGGATCTGCAACCGGCCCGTTATCGCATTTTGATGAAAGGCGTAGAGATTGGCAGTGGCGATGCTTATCCGGGGCGCTGGCTGGCAATTAACCCGGGTACCGCTGCCGGGACGTTACCTGGTGAAGCGACCGTCGATCCGGCTTTTGGTCTGAACGCTATCTGGATCGAAAGTGCGCTAAAAGAACAGGCGCAGATTCAGGGGTACACCGTGGTTGAGGCCAGCACAGTGGTGGCAACGCATCTTAACCATCTCATTAGCCAGCACGCCGCAGAGTTGTTTGGTCGCCAGGAGGCGCAACAATTGCTGGATCGCGTCGCCCAGGAGATGCCAAAGCTGACGGAAGATCTCGTTCCTGGCGTCGTCACGCTCACCACGCTACATAAAGTGCTGCAAAATCTGCTCGATGAAAAAGTGCCGATTCGCGACATGCGTACCATTCTCGAAGCGCTGGCGGAGCATGCGCCCATTCAGAGCGATCCGCATGAATTAACCGCCGTCGTGCGCGTGGCGTTGGGGCGAGCGATTACCCAGCAGTGGTTCCCCGGCAAAGATGAAGTCCATGTTATTGGCCTCGATACACCGCTGGAACGTTTGTTACTACAGGCGTTGCAGGGCGGGGGCGGACTGGAGCCAGGGCTGGCGGATCGTTTACTGGCGCAAACTCAGGAAGCGCTATCCCGTCAGGAGATGTTGGGTGCGCCGCCTGTATTGTTGGTGAACCACGCGCTGCGACCATTATTGTCTCGCTTCCTGCGCCGCAGCTTGCCGCAGTTAGTGGTGCTGTCGAATCTGGAACTATCTGATAACCGACATATCCGCATGACGGCGACAATTGGCGGTAAATGATGAGAACCTTATTGGCTATGCTGTTATTTCCGGTGATTGCGCAAGCCGCCGGGGAGGGGATGTGGCAGGCAAGTAGTGTCGGAATTACGCTAAATCATCGCGGTGAGTCGATGTCTTCTGCGCCTCTTTCTTCGCGACAACCTGTTTCAGGATTGATGACGCTGGTGGCGTGGCGTTATCAGCTTATCGGTCCGACCCCCGCGGGACTGCGGGTACGTTTATGCTCACAATCTCATTGTGTCGAATTAGAGGGGCAGAGCGGAACCACCGTGGCCTTTTCCGGTATAGCGGCAGCAGAACCGTTGCGATTTATCTGGGAAGTGCCTGGCGGTGGGCGGTTAATTCCGCCACTGAAAGTACAACGTAATGAAGTGATTGTGAATTATCGGCGGTGATAAAAAAGCCGATGTCCGTAACTGCGACATCGGCCTTTGACACATAACGCGATTACATACGCTCTACAGTCTCAATACCCAGCGTATCCAGACCCAGCTTCAGCGTCTTCGCCGTCAGTTGTGCCAGTTTCAGACGGCTGTTACGCACTTCTTCGTTTTCTGCGCTGAGGATCGGGCAGTGCTCGTAGAAGCCAGAGAACAGACCAGCCAGATCGTACAGGTAAGCACACATCACGTGCGGCGTGCCTTCACGGGCAACCACGGTGAGGGTTTCTTCAAACTGCAGCAGACGAGCAGCCAGTTGCGCTTCACGATCTTCACGGATGATTACCGGAGCTGAAGCCAGTTGCTCTTCGTTAATTTCTGCTTTACGGAACACAGACAAAACACGCGTGTAAGCATACTGCATGTATGGCGCGGTATTACCCTCAAACGCCAGCATGTTGTCCCAGTCGAAGATGTAGTCGGTAGTACGGTTTTTGGAGAGATCCGCGTATTTCACCGCGCCGATACCCACCGCATTGGCCAGTTTTTCCAGCTCGTCAGCTGGCATATCCGGGTTCTTTTCTGCCACCAGACGACGTGCACGCTCCAGTGCTTCATCCAGCAGATCGGCCAGTTTCACCGTACCGCCCGCGCGGGTTTTGAACGGTTTGCCGTCTTTGCCCAGCATCATGCCGAACATGTGGTGTTCCAGCGGTACGGATTCCGGCACATAGCCTGCTTTGCGGACGATCGCCCATGCCTGCATCAGGTGTTGATGCTGACGGGAGTCGATGTAATACAGCACGCGATCGGCATGCAGTGTTTCATAACGATATTTCGCACAGGCGATATCAGTAGTGGTGTAAAGATAGCCGCCATCTTTCTTCTGAATGATCACGCCCATCGGTTCGCCTTCCTTGTTTTTGAACTCATCAAGGAATACGACGGTTGCGCCTTCGCTTTCTACTGCCAGACCTTTGGCTTTCAGGTCCGCTACGATACCCGGCAGCATCGGGTTGTAGAGGCTTTCGCCCATCACGTCATCGCGGGTCAGCGTCACGTTCAGACGATCGTAGGTGATCTGGTTCTGCGTCATGGTGATGTCGACCAGTTTGCGCCACATCTCGCGGAAGTATTCGTCACCGCTTTGCAGTTTTACCACGTAGTTACGTGCGCGCTCGGCGAACTCTTCATCTTCATCGTAATGCTTTTTCGCATCGCGGTAGAAACCTTCAAGGTCAGCCAGTTCCATTTCACCGGCGTTTTCCTGCTGCTGTTTTTCCAGCCACGCAATCAGCATACCGAACTGAGTACCCCAGTCGCCGACGTGGTTCGCGCGAATCACTTTATGACCGAGGAACTCCAGAGTACGCACTGCCGCGTCACCAATAATGGTAGAGCGCAGGTGACCGACGTGCATCTCTTTCGCCACGTTCGGTGCGGAGTAGTCAACCACAATGGTCTGTTTTTCTGGCGTAGCAACACCGAGACGATCGGACGCCAGCGCCTGCTGAACATGTTCAGCCAGGAATGCCGGATCAAGGAAAATGTTGATAAAGCCTGGACCGGCGATCTCAACTTTGCTGGCGATACCGTTAAGATCCAGATGAGTCAGCACCTGCTCTGCTAATTGTCGCGGTGCCATACCCAGTTTTTTAGCAACTGCCATCATGCCGTTAGCCTGATAGTCGCCGAACTGAACTTTTGCTGACTGACGAACCTGCGGTTCGCAATCCGCAGGCGCGCCTGCCGCAATCATGGCCTGACGGACTTTTTCTGAGAGAAGAGCCTGAATATTCACCGGAATACCTTACATTGATGAAGCGAGCAAAAATTGCCCGCACCAGTTAAAGAAATTAGGGCGGGAGTATACTGCAAATGGCTGTTTTCGTCAGCTACGTGCGCGCGGCGTATTGCCGTTTTCACTATTGCATCAGAAGCGGCGTGAAATCAGCGGTTGGTTGGCGCAGGGCAACAGGGTAAATTAACGCTTTTACTGAAAGACGAAGAGTGATTATGGCGAACTGGCAATCTATCGACGAGCTGCAGGATATTGCATCGGATTTACCGCGATTTACCCACGCATTAGATGAACTTTCCCGCCGTCTGGGATTGGATATCACTCCGCTGACTGCCGATCACATTTCTTTGCGTTGCCATCAAAACGCCACCGCTGAACGCTGGCGTCGCGGGTTTGAACAGTGCGGTGAACTCCTGTCAGAAAATATGATCAATGGCAGGCCGATTTGTCTGTTTAAATTGCATGAGCCGGTACAGGTTGCTCACTGGCAGTTTTCCATTGTTGAGCTACCGTGGCCCGGGGAAAAACGTTACCCGCACGAAGGTTGGGAACATATTGAAATCGTTCTGCCGGGCGAGCCAGAAACGCTGAATGCCCGTGCGCTGGCGTTGCTTTCTGATGAAGGACTCAGCCTGCCGGGGATCTCAGTTAAAACCAGTTCGCCAAAAGGTGAGCATGAGCGATTACCGAATCCGACGCTGGCGGTCACCGATGGCAGAACAACCATTAAGTTTCATCCGTGGTCCATTGAAGAGATCGTCGCCAGCGAGCAGTCGGCGTAATTAAGGAGCAAAAATGGCATTACTGGAAATTTGCTGTTACAGCATGGAGTGCGCACTAACGGCGCAGCAAAATGGCGCTGACAGAATTGAATTGTGTGCGGCACCGAAAGAAGGGGGCTTAACGCCGTCGCTGGGCGTGCTTAAATCCGTGCGCCAGCAGATAACGATTCCCGTACATCCGATCATCCGCCCGCGCGGTGGTGATTTTTGCTACAGTGACGGCGAGTTTGCCGCCATTCTTGAGGATGTTCGTACTGTCCGCGAATTAGGCTTTCCGGGACTGGTGACGGGCGTTCTCGATGTTGACGGTAATGTCGATATGCTACGAATGGAAAAAATAATGTCTGCTGCCGGTCCGTTGGCCGTTACTTTTCATCGTGCCTTCGATATGTGTGCTAACCCATTAAATACAATGAATAATCTTGCGCAATTGGGCATTGCCCGGGTACTGACTTCCGGGCAAAAATCAGACGCTCTGCAAGGTTTATCAAAAATTATGGAACTTATTGCCTATGGTGATACTCCAATCATCATGGCCGGAGCAGGAGTTCGCGCAGAAAACCTGCACCACTTCCTCGATGCCGGAGTGCTGGAAGTCCATAGCTCCGCGGGAGTGTGGCAAGCCTCACCGATGCGTTATCGTAATCAAGGATTGTCCATGTCATCAGATGCACACGCGGACGAGTATTCGCGTTATGTCGTAGACGGGGCGGCGGTTGCTGAAATGAAAGGAATCATTGAACGCCATCAGGCCAAATGATTTTTACCGTTGCATCATGTCGCCCAATATGATGCTTGCTCGTACCAGGCCCCTGCAATTTCAACAGGGGCCTTTTTTTATTCCCTGGCAGTATAAAAAACGAACGATTGCTGTGATGTGTAGAACGGGTGACAGTGCGCATAGCGTTGTGCTTAAAATGTTTTATATATTAACATTAATTATGTTATTTAAATTACTAAAACTGACAAATATATATTATAAATAACGGCTGGGTTATTCTTTCGCAATTAATGATTACATTGTAATAAATCATATTCTTTATCGATTATTTCAGGCAGTGTTGTGCCGAATTAAGCAAGTAGTCAATTCGTTGTGTATTTATTTATACAATGATTTCGGTGTCCTGGAATTTAATTAGAGGAATCTATGCGAGGGAAAAAACGCATTGGGTTATTTTTTCTGCTGATAGCGGTTGTGGTTGGTGGCGGCGGGTTATTGCTTGCGCAAAAAGCCTTACATAAAACGTCGGATACAGCATTTTGTCTTTCCTGCCACTCGATGAGTAAACCTTTTGAGGAATATCAGGGAACTGTCCACTTTGCGAACCAGAAAGGTATACGTGCGGAATGTGCCGATTGCCATATTCCAAAGTCAGGGATGGATTATTTATTTGCCAAATTAAAAGCATCTAAAGATATTTATCATGAATTTGTTAGCGGCAAAATAGACAGTGACGATAAGTTCGAAGCGCATCGTCAGGAAATGGCCGAAACAGTATGGAAAGAATTAAAAGCATCGGATTCTGCAACGTGCCGTAGTTGCCATTCTTTTGATGCGATGGATATTGCCTCGCAAAGTGAATCTGCGCAGAAAATGCATACCAAAGCGCAAAAGGAGGGTGAAACGTGTATTGATTGTCATAAAGGAATTGCCCATTTCCCGCCAGAAATAAAAATGGATGACAACGAGGCGCATGAACTGGAAAGTCAGGCTGCCACTTCTGTGACCAATGGCGCACATATTTATCCTTTCAAACCTTCCCACATAGGCGAACTGGCCACTGTGAATCCTGGTACCGATCTCACCGTCGTTGATGCCAGTGGCAAACAGCCGATCGTTCTGTTGCAGGGTTATCAAATGCAGGGCAGTGAAAACACGCTCTACCTGGCGGCAGGTCAACGTCTGGCGCTAGCCACATTAAGTGATGAAGGTATCAAGGCGATAACGGTAAACGGGGAATGGCAGGCTGACGAATACGGTAATCAATGGCGTCAGGCGTCATTACAAGGGGCGCTAATCGATCCCGTATTAGCGGATCGTAAACCGTTATGGCAATACGCTGAAAAACTCGATGACACCTATTGTGCTGGCTGCCATGCGCCTATTGCCGCTGACCATTACACCGTCAATGCCTGGCCCTCTATCGCCAAAGGAATGGGGGCGCGAACCAGCATGAGCGAAAACGAACTGGACATTTTGACGCGGTACTTCCAGTACAACGCCAAAGATATTACCGAAAAACAGTGATCCTCGTAGATTAGGGAGGAAGTTATGACATTAACAAGACGTGAGTTTATTAAACATAGCGGTATTGCTGCCGGGGCGCTGGTGGTGACATCGGCTACGCCGTTACCCGCATGGGCAGAAGAGAAGGGCGGAAAAATCCTCACCGCGGGTCGTTGGGGAGCGATGAACGTAGAAGTGAAGGACGGTAAGATTGTTTCTTCGACAGGCGCGCTGGCGAAGACTATCCCGAACTCGTTACAGTCTACGGCGGCGGATCAGGTACACACTACGGCGCGTATTCAGCATCCGATGGTGAGAAAAAGTTATCTCGACAATCCACTGCAACCGGCAAAAGGTCGTGGCGAAGACAGTTACGTTCAGGTGAGCTGGGAACAGGCATTAAAACTGATTCATGAGCAACACGATCGCATCCGCAAGGCCAACGGCCCTTCGGCCATTTTTGCAGGGTCTTACGGCTGGCGTTCATCAGGGGTGCTGCATAAAGCGCAAACGCTGATGCAACGTTATATGAATCTGGCGGGGGGATATTCCGGGCATAGTGGCGATTACTCTACCGGGGCTGCGCAGGTGATCATGCCGCACGTTGTCGGTTCTGTGGAGGTCTATGAACAGCAGACTTCCTGGTCGCTGATTCTGGAAAACAGTCAGCTGGTGGTGTTGTGGGGCATGAACCCGCTGAATACCTTAAAAATTGCCTGGAGCAGTACCGATGAACAAGGGCTGGAATACTTCCATCAGCTGAAAAAATCGGGCAAACCAGTGATTGCCATCGACCCTATCCGTTCCGAAACAATCGAGTTCTTTGGCGATAACGCGACCTGGATCGCGCCGAATATGGGGACCGACGTGGCGCTGATGTTAGGCATCGCGCATACCCTGATGACTCAAGGCAAACACGATAAAGCCTTCCTTGAGAAATACACCACCGGTTATCCGCAGTTTGAAGAGTATCTGACCGGCAAGAACGATAATACGCCGAAGAGTGCGGCCTGGGCGGCAGAAATTACTGGTGTACCGGAAGCGCAGATTGTCAAACTCGCTGAACTGATGGTGGCGAATCGCACGATGCTGATGGCTGGTTGGGGGATCCAACGCCAGCAATACGGCGAACAGAAACACTGGATGCTGGTGACGCTGGCGGCGATGTTAGGGCAAATTGGTACACCGGGCGGCGGTTTTGGTTTCTCTTATCATTACTCCAACGGTGGCAACCCTACGCGAGTTGGCGGCGTGCTGCCAGAAATGTCTGCGGCGATTGCCGGACAGGCAAGTGAGGAAGCTGATGATGGCGGAATGACCGCGATTCCGGTCGCCCGTATTGTCGATGCGCTGGAAAATCCTGGCGGCAAATATCAGCATAACGGTAAAGAACAAACGTATCCGAATATCAAAATGATCTGGTGGGCGGGTGGCGGTAACTTTACTCATCACCAGGATACTAATCGCCTGATTAAAGCTTGGCAGAAACCGGAGATGATCGTCGTTTCTGAATGCTACTGGACCGCAGCAGCCAAACACGCAGATATCGTATTACCGATCACCACATCGTTTGAGCGCAATGACCTGACGATGACCGGTGATTATAGCAACCAGCATATTGTGCCGATGAAGCAAGCTGTCGCTCCGCAATTTGAAGCGCGTAACGATTTTGACGTGTTTGCCGATCTTGCGGAATTACTGAAACCTGGCGGAAAAGAGATCTATACCGAAGGTAAAGATGAAATGGCGTGGCTGAAATTTTTCTATGATGCCGCCCAGAAAGGTGCGCGTGCGCAACGCGTGACTATGCCAATGTTTAATGCCTTCTGGCAGCAAAATAAACTGCTTGAAATGCACCGCAGCGAGAAGAACGAGCAATATGTTCGCTATGGCGATTTCCGCGCCGATCCGGTGAAAAACGCGCTGGGTACACCAAGTGGCAAAATTGAAATCTACTCAAAAACACTGGAAAAATTTGGCTATAAGGATTGCCCGGCACACCCGACCTGGCTGGCTCCTGATGAATGGAAAGGTACCGCCGACGAGAAGCAGTTGCAGCTTCTGACCGCGCATCCGGCACATCGTCTACACAGTCAGCTTAACTATGCGGAGCTGCGTAAAAAATATGCGGTTGCCGATCGTGAGCCGATCACAATTCACACCGAAGATGCAGCTCGGTTTGGTATTGCAAATGGCGATCTGGTCCGTGTCTGGAATAAACGTGGTCAGATCCTGACAGGCGCTGTGGTGACTGACGGGATCAAAAAAGGCGTTGTATGCGTGCATGAAGGTGCATGGCCGGATCTGGAAAATGGCTTGTGTAAAAACGGCAGTGCGAACGTGTTAACGGCGGATATCCCCAGCTCGCAGCTGGCGAATGCCTGTGCCGGTAACTCTGCGCTGGTGTATATCGAAAAATATACGGGCAATGCGCCGAAGTTAACGGCGTTTGATCAGCCAGCTATTCAGGCATAAGACGTGAAAAGCGCCCGGAAACGGGCGCTGAGGTTATGCAAACGCAAAACTGCCTGATGTGCTATGCTTATCAGGCCTACATAGTCCCTGCAATATACTGAATTAGCAAGACTTTGTAGGCCGGATAAGGCGTTCACGCCGCATCCGGCAGTATTACCAGACCTTTACGGCTTACGCGCAATTAGCACCGCGCGTTTAGGCGCAGGATAACCTTCTACCGTCTTACCCGGATCATGCGGGTCGAGAAAATCGGCCAGAGACTCGGTGACCATCCATTCAGTGCGTCGCTGCTCTTCTGTAGTGGTGACACTCACATCCGCAATGCGAATATCAACAAAACCACACTTCTTCAGCCAGTTTTTCAACGCCAGGGCCGACGGGATGAAATAAACATTACGCATTTGTGCGTAACGATCGCCTGGTACCAGCACCGTGTTTTCGTCGCCATCAATAACCAGTGTTTCAAGCACCAGTTCACCCTCATTCACCAGTTGATCTTTCAACTGCCACAGATGTTCCAGCGGTGAACGACGATGATAAAGCACGCCCATCGAAAAGACGGTATCAAAGGCTTTCAGTGCCGGAAGTTGTTCAATCCCTAACGGCAGCAGATGCGCCCGTTGGTCGTTACCCAACAGTTTACGCACTGCTTCAAACTGGCAGAGGAATAGTTGCGTAGGGTCGATACCCACCGCAAGGTGTGCGCCTGCGCCAATCATGCGCCACATGTGATAGCCGCTGCCGCAGCCGACATCAAGAATGGTGCGCCCGGTTAAATCAGAAAGATGGGGCAGAACACGATCCCATTTCCAGTCGGAACGCCACTCGGTATCGATGTTGACGCCATACAGTGAGAACGGCCCTTTGCGCCACGGCATCAGGTTGCGCATCAGAGTCTCAATGCGCTTAATCTGCCCGGCGCTCAGTGGCTCTTCGCTTTCCGCCGTCACGCTACGCAGTAAATCAAGACGATACGGTTTAATTTCAGGCAGAAATTCCACCGCGTTGGACCACTGTTTAAACAGACCGTGCTGCTGCTCGCGCTGCCAGTTAGCAATCTGCGCGGGCAGCGTTTCGAGCCAGTGTGAAAGATGATTTTTGGCAATCAGAGAATAAAAGTTACCAAAGTCGATCATGCAGCGTCCTCTGCTTTTAATGCCACCAGTGAACCAAAATTAAAGCACTGGAACCACAGCTCGCTATGCTCAAAACCGGCTTTATGCAGGCGTGCCTTGTGGGTTTCCACGGAATCGGTCAGCATGACGTTTTCTAACATGCTGCGCTTCTGGCTGATTTCCAGCTCGCTGTAGCCGTTGGCACGTTTAAAATCGTGGTGCATGTTGAACAGCAGTTCACCAACTTTGGCATCTTCGAAACTAAATTTTTCCGAAAGCACCAGCGCGCCGCCCGGGTTTAGCCCTTGATAAATTTTATCCAGTAACGCCTGGCGCTCGGAAGGTTCCAGGAATTGCAGGGTAAAATTCAGTACCACCATCGACGCGTTTTCAATGGCAATATCACGAATATCACCTTCAATAACATCAACAGGCGTAGGCGCTTTATAGGCGTCGATATGACGGCGGCAGCGTTCAATCATTGCCGGGGAATTGTCGATGGCGATAATTTTACAATTATCATGATGAATGTTGCGACGCACTGAGAGCGTCGCCGCGCCCAAAGAACAGCCCAGATCGTAAATCTGCGTACCCGGTTGAACGAAGCGTTCAGCTAACATACCAATCATTGAAATAATATTGGAGTAGCCGGGAACGGAACGTTGGATCATATCCGGGAAGACTTCAGCTACCCGTTCATCAAAGGTCCAGTCGCCCAGTCTGGCGATAGGGGCAGAAAATAGCGTGTCGCGGTGAGACATAACGTAAAAATCCGGGAAAAAGAAAGTGGCATATTGTGCGCTAACGTAGGGAGAAAACCAACTCCCAGGGCATATACCAAAGATTCGCCAGCACCATCAGCAATAGCGCACACCAGGTGGCGCTCATACCAGAACGTCGCCAGCGAAACAGACGGTGATGGAAACCGTAATAATGCATCAGACGACCAGCGAGCAAAACGAGGCCGCAAATATGCACCATCCAGGTTTCAGCACCATTCATTTCCATAAATAGCATCAATACAATCGCGATGGGAATATATTCCACCGCATTGCCATGAATACGAATAGCGCTTTGTAGTTCGCTAAAACCGCCGTCGCCATAGGCAACGCGATACTGCATTCGCAGGCGAACAACATCAAAAGAGAACTTCATTAATAACAACGCACCTAAAACGGCATACAGCGCGCTTACCATACAAACTCCCTTTAAAATGGCCGATGGCACTTGTCTATGATAGGTGGCAAATTCAGAAAAGAGAAGATTGCTGTGGAATAGCCGGGACTGCTCCGATCTCTGGAAGCATTTTACGTAAGTCTTCCCACAGTGTATGTACCAGCTCCGGTGCCTGGGCAATATCTGGCGTGTGCAGAAAAAGATAAGGCGTGGTGCTCTGCTGCCACTGCGCTAATTTCTGTAACCAGACCTGAAATAATTCCCTGTTTTGCGCCATATCATCGCTGCCGATAAAACGGATCAGCGGATTTGTCGCCGTTAGTACGGCATGTACCGGAACCTTCGGTTTCTTCCGTTGAGCGTCGCGTATGGCTTCATTATGCGGAGGTGCAGCATGAACTGGACGGCTATCTAAAATCACCCGATTAACGGCGCGCTGATGCAAACCGCGATTAAGCGTTTGTTCCGCTTCCCCTTTGGCGAAAAACAACGGATGACGCACTTCCACGCCATAGGGAAACTCGTCGGGAAGAGTATCGAGAAAATGCCAAAGCGCAGGCAAATCCTGTGGGCCGAAGGTGGCAGGCAGTTGCAGCCAGTATTGCCCAATGCGCGGAGCCAGCGGTGACATACGGGTCAAAAATTCACTGGTTAAATCATCGCAATGACGCAACGCTGCCTGATGCGAAATGGTCGCCGGAAACTTAAAACAGAAGCGGAAGTCATCTGTGGTCTGCTCCCGCCAGCGCAGGACAACCTCGGGTTTCGGCAGGGCGTATAGCGTGGTGTTGCCCTCCACGCAATTAAAGTAGCGGGCATACTCTTCCAGGCTGGTTATCCCCAACCGCACCCATTTAGGATGCGACCATTGTGGCAGACCGATATAAATCATAACGCGTTGAGGATCTCTTCCACGCTGCGCACACGGGCGATGCGTGGATAGATATGGTTGATGCTGTTATGGTGCTGCTCGGCACTGGCGGCGCTACAGGCATCTTCGGCAATCACCAGATTAAAACCGAGTTCCCAGGCATTGCGGGCGGTGGACTCAACGCCGATATTGGTCGAGATCCCACATAACACTATTGTATCGATACCTCGGCGGCGTAATTGCAACTCCAGATCCGTACCGTAAAACGCACCCCATTGACGTTTGATGATTTCGATATCGCTGTCGGTTGCACCTAATGCAGCAGGATGTTGCCACCAATTTTCGGGCAACACTTTGGCCGGTGAGGGCGCATCGACCGGCTGTTTCAATGCTTCAGCATAATCGGCAGACCAGCCAACACGCACCAGAAACACGGGCTGACCGCTCGCGCGAAATTTCGCCGCCAGTTTTCCTGCGCGATTCACCACGTCTTCGGCAGTATGCGGACCACCGGCAAAAGGCAAGATGCCTTCCTGTAAATCAATCACAACCAGCGCTGTGGTTTTGGCATTAAGTTCAAGCATGATCACTCCAGATAAAACAAAATTGTGCCTCTCACCTTAATGCGATTAGCCGATGGCGGAACGACAAATTTTGTTAATTTTTATGAGTTCGGGCAACACCTTTATAGCAAACTGGCGTAGAGTCTGATTTCAGGCCCGACATAAAGTGGTAACGAGGCGTTCCAGCGCGGGCCAGGCTCTTACGGTGCGGCAGAATTTCCAGTATAATAGCCGCCTTTTTTCATTCAGTTGTGACATACAGCTAACGCTGCGACTCAGGTCACCTGCACAGCAGGGGACATCCGCCAGCAGCTAAGTTAAGGGATATCTCATGCGTACAGAATATTGTGGACAGCTCCGTTTGTCCCACGTGGGGCAGCAGGTGACTCTGTGTGGTTGGGTCAACCGTCGTCGTGATCTTGGTAGCTTGATCTTTATCGATATGCGCGACCGCGAAGGTATCGTGCAGGTATTTTTCGATCCGGATCGTGCGGACGCGTTAAAGCTGGCCTCTGAACTGCGTAATGAGTTCTGCATTCAGGTCACGGGCACCGTACGTGCGCGTGACGAAAAAAATATCAACCGCGATATGGCGACTGGCGAAATCGAAGTGCTGGCTTCCTCGCTGACCATCATCAACCGCGCAGACGTTCTGCCGCTTGACTCCAACCACGTCAACACCGAAGAAGCGCGTCTGAAGTACCGCTATCTTGACCTGCGTCGCCCGGAAATGGCTCAGCGCCTGAAAACCCGTGCGAAAATCACCAGTCTGGTGCGTCGTTTTATGGACGACCACGGTTTCCTCGACATTGAAACTCCGATGCTGACTAAAGCCACGCCGGAAGGCGCGCGTGACTACCTGGTGCCTTCTCGTGTGCACAAAGGTAAATTCTACGCGCTGCCGCAATCCCCGCAGTTGTTCAAACAGCTGCTGATGATGTCCGGTTTTGACCGCTACTATCAGATCGTTAAATGCTTCCGTGACGAAGACCTGCGCGCTGATCGTCAGCCTGAATTTACTCAGATCGATGTGGAAACTTCTTTCATGACCGCGCCGCAAGTGCGTGAAGTGATGGAAGCGCTGGTGCGTCATTTGTGGCTGGAAGTGAAGGGCATTGATCTGGGCGATTTCCCGGTAATGACCTTTGCGGAAGCTGAACGCCGTTACGGCTCCGACAAACCGGACCTGCGTAACCCGATGGAACTGACCGACGTTGCCGATCTGCTGAAATCCGTTGAGTTTGCAGTATTTGCAGGTCCAGCGAACGATCCGAAAGGCCGAGTTGCCGCTCTGCGTGTTCCGGGTGGCGCATCGCTGACCCGTAAGCAGATCGACGAATACGGTAACTTCGTTAAAATCTACGGCGCGAAAGGTCTGGCTTACATCAAAGTTAACGAACGCGCGAAAGGTCTGGAAGGTATCAACAGCCCGGTAGCGAAGTTCCTTAATGCGGAAATCATCGAAGCCATCCTGGATCGTACTGCCGCGCAAGATGGCGATATGATTTTCTTCGGTGCCGACAACAAGAAAATTGTTGCCGACGCGATGGGCGCACTACGTCTGAAAGTGGGTAAAGACCTTGGCCTGACCGACGAAAGCAAATGGGCACCGCTGTGGGTTATCGACTTCCCGATGTTTGAAGACGACGGTGAAGGCGGCCTGACGGCAATGCACCATCCGTTCACCGCGCCGAAAGACATGACGGCGGCAGAACTGAAAGCTGCACCGGAAAATGCGGTGGCGAATGCTTACGATATGGTCATCAATGGTTACGAAGTGGGCGGTGGTTCAGTGCGTATCCATAATGGTGATATGCAGCAGACGGTGTTTGGCATTCTGGGGATAACCGAAGAGGAACAGCGCGAGAAATTCGGCTTCCTGCTCGACGCCCTGAAATACGGTACTCCGCCGCACGCAGGTCTGGCATTTGGTCTTGACCGTCTGACCATGCTGCTGACTGGCACCGACAACATTCGTGACGTTATCGCCTTCCCGAAAACCACGGCAGCAGCGTGCCTGATGACTGAAGCACCGAGCTTTGCTAACCCGACTGCACTGGCTGAGCTGAGCATTCAGGTTGTGAAGAAGGCTGAGAATAACTGATATGACTCAAATACACGAAATCATTCGCGTTGCATCGAGGCGGCAACTGAGTGAACTCCCATGAGCATAGATAACTATGTGAATGGGATGAGCGAAGGCAGTCAACGAAGAGGCAGCGTGAAGGTTAAAGTGTATAAGCGTCCCGTTTCGATCTTAGTGGTCATCTATGCACAAGATACGAAACGGGTGCTGATGTTGCAGCGGCGTGACGATCCCGATTTCTGGCAGTCGGTAACCGGCAGCGTGGAAGAGGGTGAAACCGCGCCGCAAGCTGCCATGCGCGAAGTAAAGGAAGAGGTCACCATCGATGTTGTCGCTGAACAACTGACCTTAATTGACTGTCAGCGCACGGTAGAGTTTGAAATTTTTTCACATTTACGTCATCGCTATGCGCCGGGCGTGACGCGCAATACGGAATCATGGTTCTGTCTTGCGCTCCCGCACGAGCGCCAGATTGTTTTCACTGAACATCTGGCTTACAAGTGGCTTGATGCGCCTGCTGCGGCGGCGCTCACTAAGTCATGGAGCAACCGGCAGGCGATTGAACAGTTTGTTATTAACGCTGCCTGAACAGGCAGGGCTATCTGGAGATATTTTTATGGCAGGTCATAGTAAATGGGCCAACACCAGACATCGTAAAGCTGCGCAGGATGCTAAGCGCGGTAAAATCTTCACTAAAATCATTCGTGAGCTGGTAACCGCGGCTAAGCTGGGCGGTGGCGATCCGGACGCTAACCCGCGTCTGCGTGCAGCAATTGATAAAGCACTGTCTAACAACATGACCCGTGACACCCTGAACCGCGCAATTGCACGTGGTGTGGGCGGTGATGATGATGCAAACATGGAAACCATCATCTACGAAGGTTACGGCCCTGGCGGCACGGCAATCATGATTGAATGTCTGTCTGACAACCGCAACCGTACCGTTGCTGAAGTGCGTCACGCATTCAGCAAATGTGGCGGTAACCTCGGTACTGACGGTTCCGTAGCCTATCTGTTCAGCAAAAAAGGCGTGATCTCCTTCGAGAAAGGCGACGAAGACACCATCATGGAAGCAGCACTGGAAGCAGGTGCTGAAGACGTTGTGACCTATGATGACGGCGCGATCGACGTCTACACTGCATGGGAAGAGATGGGTAAAGTACGCGACGCTCTGGAAGCGGCAGGTCTGAAAGCAGACAGCGCAGAAGTTTCCATGATCCCGTCAACCAAAGCCGATATGGATGCAGAAACTGCACCGAAACTGATGCGTCTGATCGATATGCTGGAAGACTGTGACGACGTGCAGGAAGTTTACCATAACGGTGAGATCTCTGATGAGGTTGCAGCGACCCTCTGATGAGGCCGGCTAAACAACAAAACGGAGACGCGTGATGTCTATTATTCTCGGTATTGACCCGGGTTCGCGCGTTACCGGCTACGGTGTTATCCGTCAGGTGGGCAGGCAACTGTCCTACTTGGGTAGCGGATGCATACGCACCAAAGTGGATGATTTACCGTCTCGTCTGAAACTGATCTATGCGGGCGTGACGGAAATCATCACCCAGTTCCAGCCCGATTATTTCGCAATCGAACAAGTCTTTATGGCGAAGAACGCTGACTCTGCCCTGAAACTGGGGCAGGCACGAGGCGTGGCGATTGTGGCAGCGGTGAATCAGGAATTGCCGGTGTTTGAATATGCTGCGCGTCAGGTGAAGCAAACAGTGGTGGGCATTGGTAGCGCCGAAAAAAGCCAGGTGCAGCATATGGTGCGTACCTTGCTGAAATTACCTGCTAATCCACAGGCGGATGCCGCCGATGCGCTGGCGATTGCCATCACCCACTGCCATGTCAGCCAGAATGCGATGCAGATGAGCGAATCGCGGCTGAACCTGGCGAGAGGGCGACTGCGCTAAATTATCACGCTTCAGTCAGTTCAGGCTGAGGCGTTTCTACTCCCTCCGCATGAATCAACATTAGACTCGGATGATGCCACAAACTCGCTGGCGTAACCGTTTTACGATCACACGGAATAGAACCTAAGAACCAGAATTTCCAGAAAGTGAGTTTTGCATTCGGATTGCTATTTAACAATTCTCCAAATGTCTCTATTTCACCCACCGGAATACATAGCGCCTCTTTATAAATATCAAAGACAAATTTTGAACAGAACTGGCGTGAAGATTCGTATTTAAAACCGGTGTGGTAGAGTTTGCGTAGCCGGGAGGGAACCTGTTCAACAATTCGTTGTTTTTGTTGTTCTGTTAGCCCTGCGTCTAATCGCTTTATAGCATAGCGTTGATTAGAAGAACGTTTAATAAAACGGGATAGCGTGGTGATGGTTGAAAGGGGAACCCGGCTTTCTGCAACCAGGAAGTCTTCACCGTTATGACCGATAATGATCCCGACGTGATTACTCCAGCAATTTGATGCTGCTGATATTTGACCAAATAAGGCAGCACCTATACATGTAAAGACGATATCACCAATTTCATATTCAGCAGGGTAATTAATATTCACGTTGTCATTCCATTGAAATAAATATGAATACACGTAATAACATAAAAAAGTTTATTTTTCAGGAGTCGAAATGTATATTTTTTTTACGCATTAACTCACTGAATATGTAATATTCAAATATTTGCTTCCAATATAACCTGTAGAATAAATTATACTGCGCCATTTTTCAGATCATCGGGACGCCTCGCAAGTTTTCTTCATCCTTCGCTGGATATCTATCCAGCATTTTTTTATCATACAGCATTATCTTTGATTCATTACGCAGGAGCGTCATGTGATAGGCAGACTCAGAGGCATCATCATTGAAAAACAACCCCCGCTGGTGTTAATTGAAGTGGGCGGCGTAGGCTATGAAGTGCATATGCCGATGACCTGTTTTTATGAGCTCCCTGAAGCGGGTCAGGAAGCGATCGTTTTCACCCACTTTGTGGTGCGTGAAGACGCGCAACTACTGTACGGTTTTAACAATAAACAAGAGCGCACGTTGTTCAAAGAGTTGATCAAAACCAACGGCGTCGGCCCCAAGTTGGCACTGGCGATCCTCTCCGGAATGTCAGCGCAGCAGTTCGTTAATGCCGTTGAACGTGAAGAAGTGGGAGCACTGGTGAAATTGCCGGGTATTGGCAAAAAAACCGCCGAGCGTTTAATTGTCGAAATGAAAGACCGATTTAAAGGTTTGCATGGCGATCTGTTTACGCCAGCCGCCGATCTGGTGCTCACGTCGCCTGCCAGCCCGGCAACCGATGATGCTGAACAGGAAGCGGTTGCTGCGCTGGTGGCACTGGGCTATAAACCACAAGAAGCCAGCCGGATGGTGAGCAAAATTGCTCGCCCTGACGCCAGCAGTGAAACATTAATTCGCGAAGCTCTGCGCGCCGCGTTATGAGGTAAAGGATGATTGAAGCAGACCGTCTAATTTCTGCCGGTACGACTTTGCCGGAAGATGTGGCAGATCGCGCCATTCGCCCCAAATTACTGGAAGAGTATGTTGGTCAGCCGCAGGTTCGTTCACAGATGGAGATTTTCATCAAAGCAGCGAAACTGCGCGGCGATGCCCTCGATCATCTGTTGATTTTTGGCCCTCCGGGTTTAGGTAAAACCACGCTTGCTAACATTGTCGCCAATGAAATGGGCGTTAATTTACGCACGACTTCCGGTCCGGTGCTGGAAAAGGCCGGCGATCTGGCAGCAATGCTCACTAACCTTGAACCGCATGACGTGCTGTTTATTGATGAGATCCACCGTCTTTCACCAGTGGTGGAAGAGGTGTTGTATCCGGCAATGGAAGACTACCAACTGGATATCATGATTGGTGAAGGTCCGGCGGCACGCTCCATTAAAATTGATTTGCCCCCGTTTACCCTGATTGGTGCAACCACGCGCGCAGGTTCGCTGACATCACCGTTGCGCGACCGTTTTGGTATTGTGCAACGTCTGGAGTTTTATCAGGTGCCAGATCTGCAATATATCGTCAGTCGTAGTGCGCGCTTTATGGGGCTCGAGATGAGTGACGATGGCGCGCTGGAAGTGGCGCGTCGGGCGCGTGGTACGCCACGTATTGCCAACCGCCTGCTGCGTCGAGTGCGTGATTTCGCCGAAGTGAAGCATGATGGTACCATCTCGGCAGATATCGCCGCCCAGGCGCTGGATATGCTGAATGTCGATGCTGAAGGTTTCGATTATATGGACCGCAAATTGTTGCTGGCGGTAATCGATAAATTCTTTGGTGGGCCTGTAGGTCTGGATAACCTGGCGGCGGCTATTGGCGAAGAACGTGAAACCATTGAGGATGTGCTGGAGCCTTATTTGATTCAGCAAGGCTTTTTGCAGCGTACACCACGCGGGCGTATGGCGACAGTGCGGGCGTGGAACCACTTCGGCATCACGCCGCCAGAAATGCCGTAGTTCAAATAAGGCGCTCGCGCCGCATCCGACACTGGCAATGTGCCTGATGCGACGCTGTTCGCGTTTTATCAGGTCTACCTGGTATAGCGAACCGTAGGTCAGATAAGGCGTTTGCGCCACATCCGACACTGGCAATGTGCCTGATGCGACGCTGTTCGCGTCTTATCAGGCCTGGCATGTATAACGAACCGTAGGTCGGATAAGGCGCTTGCGCCGCATCCGACAAATGTGTTCAGGCGAAATTAGCTGGCCTGTTTTTTCATCATACTCAAAATAAACAACAGAGCAGCACACAGCACCACGGACGGACCCGCAGGCGTATCGTAAAACGCTGAAAAAGTTAAACCACCGGTTACAGCAATCATCCCCACCAAAACAGCGACACCTGCCATCTGCTCCGGTGTACGGGCGAAACGACGTGCGGTAGCCGCCGGAATGATCAGCAGCGAGGTAATAATCAACGCCCCGACAAATTTCATTGCCACACCAATCGTCAATGCTGTTACCAGCATCAACAGCAATTTCACGCGCTGTAATTTCACGCCATCGACAAATGCCAGGTCCGGGCTAATGGTCATCGACAGTAAATTACGCCATTGCCAGAACAGAATTGCCACCACAATGACCACGCCAATGGCGATGGAGATGAGATCTTCCGGCGTCACTGCCAGCAAATCACCGAACAGGTATGCCATCAAGTCAACGCGAATGTTAGACATCAGACTGACAACGACCAGGCCCAGCGACAAGGCACTGTGCGCCATAATTCCCAATAACGTATCGATCGCCAGCTGTGGACGCTTCTCCAGCCATACCAGACCGCCCGCCAGCAGCAGCGTAACGGCAATCACTGCATAGAAGGGATTCACGTCCAGCAACAGACCAAAGGCCACTCCAAGTAAAGACGCATGGGCCAGCGTATCGCCGAAATAAGACATACGACGCCAGACAACAAAAGAACCCAAAGGACCTGCGGCACAGGCCAGCATAATCCCGGCTAACCAACCGGGAAATAATAATTCAATCATGAGCGATCACTTCCCCGACGCAGAACAATTCGCCCCTGTAAATCGTGGCGGTGATTATGATGATGGCGATAAATACCCAGCTGTTCAGCTCCACGAGGCCCGAACATCGAAATAAATTCCGGATGCAGGGAAACGACTTCTGGTGTGCCAGAACAACAGATGTGATGGTTAAGGCAAAGTACTTCATCGGTTTTTGCCATTACCAGATGCAGATCGTGAGACACCATTAAAACGCCACAATCCAGTTCGCGACGTAACTGGTCAATAAGGTCATATAACGCCACCTGACCATTCACATCCACGCCCTGGGTGGGTTCATCCAGAACTAATAACTGGGGCTGATTTAACAATGCGCGCGCGAGTAGTACACGCTGCGTTTCACCGCCAGAGAGCTTTTGCATTGGCGCGTCAATAAGATGCCCAGCCTGAACGCGTTTTAGTGCAGGCAGAATATCTTCCTTATGTGTTCTGGGGCGTAAGCGTAAAAAACGGTTTACGGTCAGTGGCAACGTGGTGTCGAGATACAGCTTCTGTGGCACATAACCAATGCGCAGTTTTCCGTGGCGCTTGATAACACCTTCATCTGGTGTTATCAGCCCGAGGACAACCCGAACCAATGTCGACTTACCTGCGCCGTTCGGCCCAAGTAAGGTCAAAATTTTACCAGGCTTGAGTTCCAGCGACACATCAGAGAGGACGCGGCGTTGGCCAAATGAAACCGAGACATTTTCCAGGGAAACCAGACTTGTCATGTTAATTTTAGTCTTGCAGTAGTCATGAAATGTTATAATATCACACTTCTTATATTCATTACGATGATTGGTCGCATTATGTTACATAAAAAAACGCTTCTTTTCGCAGCATTATCTGCTGCTCTCTGGGGCAGTGCAACTCAGGTAGCAGAAGCTGCCGTTGTCGCTTCGCTTAAACCTGTTGGATTCATCGCTTCCGCTATTGCTGATGGAGTAACAGAGACGGAGGTGTTACTTCCTGATGGGGCCTCTGAACATGATTATTCACTGCGTCCATCTGATGTAAAACGCTTACAGAACGCGGACTTAGTTGTCTGGGTTGGACCGGAAATGGAAGCGTTTATGCAAAAGCCCGTGAGTAAATTACCCGAAGCGAGGCAGGTAACCATTGCGCAGCTTGAGAGTGTAAAACCGCTGCTGATGAAAAGCATTCACGACGCTGATGATGATCATGACCACGCGGAAAAAAGTGACGAAGATCACCATCACGGCGATTTCAACATGCACGTTTGGCTTTCCCCAGAGATAGCGCGGGCTACAGCGGTTGCAATCCATGGAAAATTAGTGGAACTTATGCCGCAAAGTCGAGCCAAACTTGACGCCAACCTGATGGAATTTGAGGCACAATTAGCTTCAAGTAGGAAACAGGTTGGTAACGAGCTCGCGCCGCTCAAGGGAAAAGGTTATTTCGTTTTTCATGATGCTTACGGCTACTTCGAAAAACAATTCGGACTGACACCGCTTGGTCACTTTACCGTAAACCCAGAGATTCAACCTGGCGCGCAGCGTTTACATCAAATAAGAACACAGTTGGTTGAGCAAAAAGCAACTTGCGTTTTTGCTGAGCCACAGTTCAGGCCTGCGGTCGTTGAAAGCGTCGCACGAGGGACATCCGTTCGTATGGGAACGTTGGATCCCCTTGGGACGAATATCAAACTGGGCAAAACAAGCTATTCAGAATTCCTGAATCAATTAGCTAACCAGTACGCGAGCTGCCTGAAAGGAGATTAATGAGGAAGTGATTACGTGCAACAGATAGCCCGCTCTGTCGCCCTGGCGTTTAATAATTTACCGCGACCACACCGCGTTATGTTGGGGTCGCTCACCGTTCTTACACTGGCCGTCGCTGTCTGGCGGCCTTATGTTTACCACCGAGACGCCTCGCCTATTGTCAAAACCATTGAGCTTGAACAGAACGAAATTCGTTCTCTCTTACCTGAGGCCAGTGAGCCGATTGATCAAGCTGCGCAAGAAGATGAAGCCATTCCACAGGACGAACTGGACGACAAAATCGCTGGTGAAGCCGGCGTTCATGAATATGTCGTTTCTACGGGCGACACGTTAAGTAGCATCCTTAATCAATATGGTATTGAGATGGGTGATATCACCCAACTTGCTGCTGCTGATAAAGATCTGCGTAACCTGAAAATTGGTCAACAACTCTCCTGGACATTAACAGCTGATGGCGAGTTACAGCGTCTGACCTGGGAAGTGTCTCGCCGCGAAACTCGTACCTATGACCGCACCGCTGCTAATGGTTTTAAAATGACCAGCGAAATGCAGCAAGGGGAGTGGGTTAATAGTCTGTTGAAAGGAACCGTTGGGACAAGTTTTGTTGCCAGCGCCCAAAGTGCAGGTTTAACCAGCGCTGAAGTGAGCGCGGTGATTAAAGCAATGCAGTGGCAGATGGACTTCCGCAAAGTGAAAAAAGGTGACGAATTTGCGGTATTAATGTCACGTGAAATGCTTGATGGCAAACGTGAACAAAGCCAACTGTTGGGCGTGCGTTTGCGTTCAGAAGGCAAAGATTACTATGCTATTCGCGCTGAAGATGGCAAATTCTACGACCGCAACGGTACGGGCCTGGCGAAGGGATTCTTACGATTCCCGACGGCAAAACAGTTCCGCATTTCGTCTAACTTTAACCCGCGTCGTCTGAACCCGGTAACCGCTCGCATTGCGCCGCACAGAGGCGTTGATTTTGCGATGCCGCAGGGTACGCCGGTGCTTTCGGTGGGGGACGGTGAAGTGGTCGTTGCTAAACGCAGTGGCGCCGCTGGTTATTATGTCGCGATTCGTCATGGTCGCAGCTACACCACGCGTTATATGCATCTGCGTAAGATTCTGGTTAAACCGGGGCAGAAGGTGAAGCGTGGCGATCGTATCGCGCTTTCCGGTAACACCGGGCGTTCAACTGGGCCACATCTGCACTATGAAGTATGGATTAACCAACAGGCTGTGAACCCGTTGACAGCGAAACTGCCGCGTACTGAAGGGCTGACCGGTTCAGATCGTACCGATTTCCTGGCGAAGGCCAAGGAGATTGTACCGCAGCTACAGTTTGATTAATTAATACCCATTGGCAGCCGGTACGCAGTCAGTGCCGGCTTTTTTATTTGGTGCGGGGCAAGTTGCGCCGTTACACTACCACCAGATTGATTATTGCCTTATCCAAAACTGGAAAAGCATGGAAACGAAAAAAAATAATAGCGAATATATTCCTGAGTTTGATAAATCCTTTCGTCACCCTCGTTACTGGGGAGCCTGGTTGGGCGTGGCGGCAATGGCCGGTATTGCCTTAACACCAGCGAAATTCCGTGATCCCATCCTTGCGCGGTTGGGGCGTTTTGCCGGAAGACTGGGTAAAAGCTCACGTCGTCGGGCGTTGATCAATCTGTCTCTCTGCTTTCCAGAACGTAGCGAAGCCGAACGCGAAGCGATTGTTGATGAGATGTTTGCCACCGCGCCACAAGCGATGGCAATGATGGCTGAACTGGCGATACGTGGGCCGGAGAAAATCCAACCTCGCGTCGACTGGCAGGGGCTGGAGATCATCGAAGAGATGCGGCGTAACAACGAGAAAGTGATCTTTCTGGTACCGCACGGCTGGGCAGTTGATATCCCCGCTATGCTGATGGCCTCACAAGGGCAGAAAATGGCAGCGATGTTCCATAATCAGGGCAACCCGGTTTTTGATTATGTCTGGAACACGGTGCGTCGTCGTTTTGGCGGTCGTCTGCACGCGAGAAATGATGGTATTAAACCTTTCATCCAGTCGGTTCGTCAGGGCTACTGGGGCTATTATTTACCGGATCAGGATCATGGACCTGAACACAGCGAATTTGTTGATTTTTTCGCAACCTATAAAGCGACGCTGCCAGCAATTGGTCGCCTGATGAAAGTGTGTCGCGCGCGTGTCGTTCCGTTGTTCCCAATCTATGATGGCAAAACCCATCGTCTGACGATTCAGGTTCGTCCACCGATGGATGACCTGTTAGAGGCGGATGACGCTACCATTGCGCGGCGTATGAATGAAGAAGTTGAGATTTTTGTTGGTCCGCGACCAGAGCAGTACACCTGGATTTTAAAATTGCTGAAAACGCGCAAACCGGGCGAAATCCAGCCGTATAAGCGTAAAGATCTTTATCCCATCAAATAAAAAAAGCCTCTCGTGAGGAGAGGCTCTCGTCTAATGTTAAGTGCGCATTTATTCTATGCGCATGCCGGCCCTACAGGTTGATCGTAATTTATTGAATTATCACGGTCCTGTAGGCCGGATATGGCATTTATGCCGCATCCGGCAACTAACTTACTCTACCGTTAAAATACGCGTGGTATTCGTCGAACCCACGGTACTCATCACGTCGCCCTGGGTGACAATCACCAGATCACCAGACATCAGGTAGCCTTTATCGCGCAGCAGATTAACTGCTTCGCTGGCAGCAACCACGCCATCATTTGTACTGTCAAAATAGACCGGCGTAACACCACGATAAAGCGCAGTCAGGTTCAGCGTGCGTTCATGACGAGACATGGCGAAAATCGGCAGACCGGAGCTGATACGAGAAGTCATCAGCGCGGTACGACCAGATTCGGTCATGGTGATGATCGCGGTAACGCCTTTCAGGTGGTTAGCTGCGTACATTGCGGACATCGCGATAGCTTCTTCCACATTGTCGAACTGAACGTCCAGGCGGTGTTTAGACACATTGATGCTCGGGATTTTTTCGGCACCCAGGCAAACACGCGCCATTGCAGCAACGGTTTCAGATGGATATTGACCAGCGGCGGTTTCCGCAGACAACATTACGGCGTCAGTACCATCCAGAACGGCGTTCGCCACGTCCATGACTTCTGCACGCGTCGGCATTGGGTTGGTAATCATCGATTCCATCATCTGGGTAGCAGTAATGACTGCGCGGTTCAGCTGACGCGCGCGACGAATCAGCGCTTTCTGAATCCCAACCAGTTCGGGATCGCCAATCTCTACGCCGAGGTCGCCACGTGCGACCATCACCACGTCAGAAGCGAGGATGATGTCGTCCATTGCATCCTGGCTGCAAACGGCTTCCGCACGTTCAACTTTGGCGACAATTTTCGCATCACAACCTGCATCGCGCGCCAGGCGACGAGCATAATTCAGATCTTCGCCGCAGCGTGGGAAAGAGACAGCCAAATAATCTACGCCAATCAATGCCGCAGTTTTAATGTCTGCTTTGTCTTTCTCTGTCAGCGCTTCAGCCGACAGACCGCCGCCGAGTTTGTTGATCCCTTTATTGTTGGAGAGAGGGCCGCCGACGGTCACTTCGGTGAACACTTTCATGCCCTGAACTTCCAGCACTTTTAACTGTACGCGACCGTCGTCCAGCAGCAGAATGTCGCCAGGCACGACGTCAGAAGGCAGACCTTTATAGTCGATACCGACTTTTTCTTTATCGCCTTCACCTTTGCCCAGGTTGGCATCCAGCAGGAATTTATCCCCAATATTGAGGAAAACCTTACCTTCTTTAAAGGTAGATACGCGAATCTTTGGCCCCTGAAGGTCACCGAGAATAGCCACATGACGACCCAGTTTTGCGGCAATTTCACGAACTTTATCCGCGCGCATTTTATGGTCTTCAGGCGAGCCATGAGAAAAGTTCATTCGTACGACGTTTGCACCCGCTGCGATGACCTTTTCAAGGTTATTATCGCGATCGGTAGCCGGGCCTAACGTGGTAACGATTTTGGTTCTGCGAAGCCTTCTGGACATGTAATACTCCGTTGACTGAAACAACCAGGTGTTGCTTGAACATGAATTCGCATAAACTAAAACCATTATGGTTGTAATTTAAACACATGCGAATATCGTATAAAGATAGAACAGTGATAATCGATTTAGCGATCGTCACTCAATTTAAGTAACTGCTTATCAAAGCGCGATTCCTTGAGCGCTTCCTTGACCCGCTTCAAGTTATCTCTGAATTTTGTGCCGCGTCGCAAAGTAAATCCTGTTGCCAGCACATCTATCACGGTCAACTGCGCAAGTCGAGACACCATGGGCATATAAATGTCAGTATCTTCAGGTACGTCGAGGGTAATTGCCAGCGTTGCTTCCCGGGCGAGTGGCGTACCGGCGGAGGTGAGGGCAATTACCATCGCGTCGTTTTCCCGTGCTAACTGCGCCAGTTCAACCAGATTTTTGGTTCTTCCGGTGTGAGAAATCAGCACAACCACGTCTCCGTCGCTACAATTCATACAACTCATGCGTTGCAACACGATATCGTCGGAGTAAACCACTGGAACATTAAAGCGAAAAAACTTATTCATCGCATCGTGGGCGACGGCGGCAGAAGAGCCCAGACCGAAAAAGGCGATTTTTTTGGCCTGAGTCAGGAGATCGACGGCACGGTTGACAGCAGATTTGTCCAGCGAGTGACGGACGTGATCGAGCGTGGCCATTGCCGACTCAAATATTTTCCCCGTGTATGATTCAACGCTGTCATCTTCATTAACGTTGCGATTAACATAGGGCGTGCCATTTGCCAGGCTTTGTGCCAGATGAAGTTTAAAATCAGGAAAACCGCGGGTGTCCATGCTGCGACAGAAACGATTCACCGTTGGTTCGCTAACATTGGCCTCAAGCGCCAGAGCAGCAATACTCGAATGGATCGCGTTGTCAGGCGAAGCAAGAATGACCTCGGCGACTTTTCGTTCTGATTTGCTCAAATGTTCCAGTTGAGACTGGATTTTTTCCAGCATATTCATGATGTAAAGAGACTCACGGTAATGACGATTTCCACACTGAAAGAAATCGAAATGCAGTTTGGTCTGATATTACGCCTGTGTGTCGTATTAATGACAAAAGCGGATAAAAAAGTTGTCATTTTTTTTCATAACATGATCAGTGTCAGATTTTTACCCAATGGAAAACGATGATTTTTTTATCAGTTTTGTCGCACTTTGCGCGCTTTTGCCGTAATCGCACGGGTGGATAAGCGTTTACAGTTTTCGCAAGCTCGTAAAAGCAGTACAGTGCACCGTAAGAAAATTACAAGTATACCCAGGCTTAAGTACCGGGTTAGTTAACTTAAGGAGAATGACATGGCGGTAACGCAAACAGCCCAGGCTTGTGACCTGGTCATTTTCGGCGCGAAAGGCGACCTTGCGCGTCGTAAATTGCTGCCTTCCCTGTATCAACTGGAAAAAGCCGGTCAGCTCAACCCGGATACCCGTATTATCGGCGTAGGGCGTGCTGACTGGGATAAAGCGGCATATACCAAAGTAGTCCGCGAAGCGCTAGAAACCTTCATGAAAGAAACTATTGATGAAGGTTTATGGGACACCCTGAGTGCACGTCTGGATTTTTGTAATCTCGATGTCAATGACACCGCTGCATTCAGCCGTCTTGGTGCGATGCTGGATCAAAAAAATCGTATCACCATTAACTACTTTGCCATGCCGCCAGGCACTTTTGGCGCAATCTGCAAAGGGCTTGGTGAGGCGAAACTGAACGGCAAACCGGCGCGTGTGGTGATGGAAAAACCGCTGGGTACGTCGCTGGCGACCTCGCAGGAAATCAACGATCAGGTCGGTGAATATTTCGAGGAGTGCCAGGTATACCGTATCGACCATTACCTTGGTAAAGAAACGGTGCTGAACCTGTTGGCGCTGCGTTTTGCTAACTCTCTGTTTGTGAACAACTGGGACAACCGCACTATTGATCATGTTGAGATTACCGTGGCAGAAGAAGTGGGGATCGAAGGGCGCTGGGGCTATTTTGATAAAGCCGGTCAGATGCGCGACATGATCCAGAATCACCTGTTACAAATTCTCTGCATGATTGCGATGTCTCCGCCGTCTGATCTGAGCGCAGACAGCATCCGCGATGAAAAAGTGAAAGTACTGAAGTCTCTGCGCCGCATTGACCGCTCCAACGTACGCGAAAAAACCGTACGCGGGCAATACACTGCGGGCTTCGCCCAGGGCAAAAAAGTGCCGGGCTACCTGGAAGAAGAGGGCGCAAACAAAAGCAGTAACACGGAAACCTTCGTGGCTATCCGTGTCGATATCGACAACTGGCGCTGGGCTGGCGTACCGTTCTACCTGCGTACCGGTAAACGTTTGCCGACCAAATGCTCTGAAGTGGTGGTCTATTTCAAAACGCCAGAGCTCAATCTGTTTAAAGAGTCGTGGCAGGACCTGCCACAGAACAAACTGACTATCCGTCTGCAACCTGATGAAGGCGTGGATATTCAAGTGTTGAACAAGGTCCCGGGTCTGGATCACAAACATAACCTGCAAATCACCAAGCTGGATCTGAGCTATTCAGAAACCTTTAATCAGACGCATCTGGCAGATGCCTATGAACGCCTGCTGCTGGAAACCATGCGCGGTATTCAGGCACTGTTTGTACGTCGTGATGAAGTGGAAGAAGCGTGGAAATGGGTGGACTCCATTACTGAAGCATGGGCGATGGATAACGATGCGCCGAAACCATATCAGGCCGGAACCTGGGGACCGGTTGCTTCGGTGGCGATGATTACCCGTGATGGCCGTTCCTGGAATGAGTTTGAGTAATATTTGCACTCATCCTTTATGGTTATTTTACCGGTAACATGATCTTGCACAGATTGTAGAACAATTTTTACACTTTCAGGCCTCGCGTGGATTCACCCGCGAGGCTTTTTTTATTACACTGACTGAAACGTTTCTGCCCTATGAGCTCCGGTTACAGGCGTTTCACTCATAAATCCTCTGAATGAAACGCGTTGTGAATCATCCTGCTCTGACAACTCAATTTCAGGAGCCTTTATGAATCCACAATTGTTACGCGTAACAAATCGAATCATTGAACGTTCGCGCGAGACTCGCTCTGCTTACCTCGCCCGGATCGAACAAGCGAAAACTTCGACCGTTCATCGTTCGCAGTTGGCATGCGGTAACCTGGCTCACGGTTTCGCAGCTTGCCAGCCAGAAGACAAAGCCTCCCTGAAAAGCATGTTGCGTAACAATATCGCTATCATCACCTCCTACAACGACATGCTCTCCGCCCACCAGCCTTATGAACATTATCCAGAGATTATTCGTAAAGCACTGCATGAAGCTAATGCGGTTGGCCAGGTTGCGGGTGGTGTTCCGGCGATGTGTGATGGTGTCACCCAGGGGCAGGATGGTATGGAACTGTCGCTGTTAAGCCGTGAAGTGATTGCGATGTCTGCGGCGGTGGGGCTGTCCCATAACATGTTTGATGGCGCGCTGTTCCTCGGCGTGTGCGATAAGATTGTCCCAGGGCTGACGATGGCCGCGCTGTCGTTCGGTCATCTGCCTGCGGTATTTGTGCCGTCAGGTCCGATGGCAAGCGGGTTGCCAAATAAAGAAAAAGTGCGCATTCGCCAGCTTTATGCCGAAGGGAAGGTGGATCGAATGGCACTGCTGGAGTCAGAGGCTGCGTCTTATCATGCCCCTGGTACATGTACTTTCTACGGTACTGCCAACACCAACCAGATGGTGGTGGAGTTTATGGGGATGCAGTTGCCGGGCTCTTCTTTTGTTCATCCAGACTCCCCGTTACGTGATGCATTAACTGCAGCCGCTGCGCGCCAGGTTACACGCATGACTGGCAACGGTAATGAATGGATGCCGATCGGTAAGATGATCGACGAGAAAGTGGTGGTGAACGGTATTGTTGCGCTGCTGGCGACCGGTGGCTCCACTAACCACACGATGCACCTGGTGGCGATGGCGCGAGCGGCCGGTATTCAGATCAACTGGGATGACTTCTCTGATCTTTCTGATGTCGTACCTCTGATGGCACGTTTGTATCCAAACGGTCCGGCCGATATTAACCACTTCCAGGCGGCGGGTGGTGTACCGGTTCTGGTGCGTGAGCTGCTCAAGGCTGGCCTGTTGCATGAAGATGTCAATACGGTGGCGGGCTTTGGTCTTTCGCGCTATACCCTCGAACCATGGCTGAATAACGGCGAGCTGGACTGGCGCGAAGGTGCAGACAAATCGCTCGACAGCAATGTGATTGCTTCCTTTGAACAACCTTTCTCGCATCATGGCGGGACAAAAGTGTTAAGCGGCAACCTGGGCCGTGCCGTCATGAAAACCTCTGCAGTGCCGGTTGAAAACCAGGTGATTGAAGCGCCTGCTGTTGTTTTTGAGAGCCAGCATGACGTTATGCCTGCTTTTGAAGCGGGTATGCTGGACCGTGATTGTGTGGTTGTTGTCCGCCATCAGGGGCCAAAAGCGAACGGAATGCCAGAATTACATAAACTCATGCCGCCACTTGGTGTATTATTGGACCGGCGTTTCAAAATTGCGTTAGTTACCGATGGACGACTCTCTGGTGCTTCAGGTAAAGTGCCGTCAGCTATCCACGTAACACCAGAAGCCTACGATGGTGGGCTGCTGGCAAAAGTGCGCGATGGGGACATCATTCGTGTGAATGGACAGACAGGCGAACTGACGCTGCTGGTAGACGAAGCTGAACTGGCTGCTCGCGAACCGCACATTCCTGACCTGAGCGCGTCACGCGTGGGAACAGGACGTGAATTATTCAGCGCCTTGCGCGAAAAACTGTCCGGTGCCGAACAGGGCGCAACCTGTATCACTTTTTAAGACGACAAAATTTGTAATCAGGCGAGAGAAAACTCTGATGAAAAACTGGAAAACAAGTGCAGAATCAATCCTGACCACCGGCCCGGTTGTACCGGTTATCGTGGTAAATAAACTGGAACACGCGGTGCCAATGGCAAAAGCGTTGGTTGCTGGTGGGGTGCGCGTTCTGGAAGTGACTCTGCGTACGGCGTGTGCAGTTGATGCTATCCGCGCTATCGCCAAAGAAGTGCCGGAAGCGATTGTGGGTGCCGGTACGGTTCTGAATCCGCAGCAACTGGCAGAAGTAACTGAAGCGGGCGCACAGTTCGCAATCAGCCCAGGTCTGACTGAACCACTGCTGAAAGCGGCGACAGAAGGGACTATTCCTCTGATTCCAGGTATCAGCACTGTTTCCGAACTGATGCTGGGTATGGACTACGGCCTGAAAGAGTTCAAATTCTTCCCGGCAGAAGCTAATGGCGGCGTGAAAGCACTGCAGGCAATTGCGGGTCCGTTCTCTCAGGTTCGTTTCTGCCCGACTGGCGGTATTTCTCCGGCTAACTACCGTGATTACCTGGCGCTGAAAAGCGTACTGTGCATTGGTGGTTCCTGGCTGGTTCCGGCAGATGCGCTGGAAGCAGGCGATTACGACCGCATTACTAAGCTGGCGCGTGAAGCAGTAGAAGGCGCGAAGCTGTAACAGTCAAAATGCCCGATCGTGAATCGGGCATTTTTGTCGCGTTTTTGCCAGATTTAACCTTGTACTTTTACCTGTGCGGCGGCGTGCTTCGCGCGTTCAATCGCTTCATCAACACTTTCTGCTGTAGCCAGCGTAACCCCCAGACGACGGCTACCATCAATTTCCGGCTTACCAAATAAACGAATCTGCAAACCTGCGCCAACGGCCTCCTGCACGTTGTCAAACGTGACATTCTGGCTGGTCAGTTGCGGCAGGATAACGGCTGAAGCGGCAGGACCATACTGGCGAATCCCGCCCACCGGCAGTCCCAGGAAAGCACGCACATGCAGGGCAAACTCAGAAAGATCCTGAGAAATTAACGTCACCATCCCGGTGTCATGCGGGCGAGGGGAGACTTCACTAAAAATCACCTCATCACCACAGACAAACAACTCGACACCAAACAGACCATAACCACCCAGTGCAAGCACCACCTTGCGGGCAATCTCCTGCGCACGTTCGAGGGCCAGTGGGCTCATTTGCTGCGGTTGCCAGGATTCACGATAGTCACCATCTTCCTGGCGATGACCTACAGGCGCACAGAAATGAACACCATCCACCGCGCTGACGGTCAGCAGGGTAATTTCGAAATCAAACTTAACGACGCCTTCAACAATCACGCGACCCGCTCCGGCGCGACCACCTTGCTGGGCGTACTCCCATGCCTGAGCCAGTTGTTCGGCAGAGCGAATAAACGTCTGTCCCTTGCCGGAAGAACTCATCACCGGTTTAACAATGCAGGGATAGCCAATGGCGGCGACCGCATCGCGGAAAAGGTCTTCGCTATCAGCAAAACGATAAGTTGAAGTGGGAAGCTGAAGCTCTTCCGCCGCCAGACGACGGATACCTTCGCGGTTCATCGTCAATTGTGTTGCACGCGCGCAGGGGACAACATTTAGCCCTTCCTCTTCAAGCTGGATCAGCATATCGGTAGCAATAGCTTCGATCTCCGGCACGATATAATGTGGTTTTTCCAGTTCAACAACACGGCGCAATGCGTCGCCATCCAGCATATTAATGACATGGGCGCGATGCGCGACATGCATGGCGGGCGCGTCGGCATAGCGATCGACCGCAATCACCTCTACGCCGAGGCGTTGGCATTCGATAGCCACTTCTTTACCCAGTTCACCGGAGCCCAATAACATCACGCGAGTTGCTGCCGGACGCAGCGCAGTGCCTAATAACGTCATAACGAATATCCCCTGATTAATTCCGCGTGAAGTATAAACGAAAACGTTTGCGCGTGTCTTTATTGCTTGATTGCCTGCGTTGATTTCTCGACTGAAAAGAAATATACTGTATAAAATTACAGTTATGATGAGAGGCTGCAAATGGCGGTTGAAATTAAATACGTGGTCATTCGTGAGGGCGAAGAGAAGATGTCGTTTACCAGCAAAAAGGAAGCCGATGCTTATGACAAAATGCTCGATACAGCGGATCTACTCGACACATGGTTGGCGAATTCTCCGGTGACAATGGAAGACGAGCAGCGTGAGGCGCTTTCTTTGTGGTTGGCGGAACAGAAAGATGTGCTTAGTACCATTCTGAAAACCGGTAAATTACCTTCTCCTCAGGTGGTTGATACTGACACGGATGGGGAAGGTGAAACCCACGCCGCCTGAAGCAACTTGCGCTCCTGATAATTTGTACCATGCTTTCTCCTGAATCATTGTGCTATGGAGAAAAACATGAAAAAAAGAGGAGCGTTGTTGGGGCTGTTGTTGGTTTCCGCCTGTACATCAGTTTTCGCTGCCAATAACGAAACCAGCAAGTCGGTAACTTTCCCCAAATGTGAAGGTTTAGATGCAGCCGGAATCGCTGCGAGTGTAAAACGTGATTATCAGCAAAACCGCGTGGCGCGCTGGGCAGACGATCAAAAAATCGTCGGTCAGGCCGATCCGGTGGCGTGGGTTAGTTTGCAGGACATTCAGGGGAAAGATGATAAATGGTCGGTACCGCTGACCGTGCGTGGTAAAAGTGCCGATATTCATTATCTGGTTAATGTGGATTGTAAAGCGGGAATGGCGGAATATCAGCGGCGCTAATGGCTTCTGATAATTCGGCTGACCGTTGGCGGATGCGGCGCGAGCGCCTTATCCGCCCAACAATGTACCAGCCCCCACAAGCCTGATAAGAAGCGCCAGGTTCGCATCAGGCAATTACAATCAAATCTACAAGTTTCAAATTAATCACATCACCCGGCACCTTACATGACGTGAATTTCCTGTGAGGACTGCCTCCCGTCCCGCTTATTTGCGCATCTTTTGTCTCTATATACACTTTCTGACATCCTCATTCGCTATGCTGTTGCCATTAAAATAGTGAATCGAGGAGTAAATATGGCTAACTGGTTAAATCAACTGCAATCCCTTCTTGGGCAAAGCAGCGCTTCCTCTTCGTCTACAGATCAGGGATTGGGCAAACTTTTAGTACCCGGCGCATTAGGCGGGTTGGCAGGACTGCTGGTTGCCAATAAATCAGCACGTAAACTATTAACGAAATACGGTACAAACGCGTTGCTGGTTGGCGGCGGAGCGGTCGCTGGTACAGTACTGTGGAACAAATACAAAGATAAAATTCGTGCGGCGCATCAGAACGAACCGCAATACGGCACCCAAAGTACGCCGCTGGATGAACGTACAGAACGTTTAATCCTCGCCCTGGTTTTTGCTGCCAAAAGCGATGGTCATATCGATAGTAAAGAACGCGCGGCTATCGACCAGCAATTGCGTGAAGCTGGTGTTGAAGAGCAGGGGCGTGTACTTATCGAACAGGCAATCGAGCAACCATTGGATCCGCAGCGCCTGGCCCAGGGGGTTCGCAACGAAGAAGAGGCACTGGAGATCTATTTCCTGAGCTGTGCGGCTATTGATATTGACCATTTTATGGAGCGCAGTTACCTGAATGCACTGGGGGATGCGCTGAAAATTCCCCAGGAAGTCCGTGAAGGAATTGAACGCGATCTCGAACAGCAAAAACGCACTTTGTCTGAATAATATCTCACTCCGTATAGCCTGATATGCCTGTTTATCGGGCTATACAAAACCGCACAGCTATTTGAGCGAATTAATTTTCGCTGGCGACATCCTTTCGATTTTCACACCATTACCTGTCATCATCTATACAATGACCGCCCTGTTTCGCTTGCATCCCGGGTGAGTTTTGCCACCCTTATAAGATGTTTCAACCAGAAAGAACAATAACATGCTACCAAAAGCCGCCCGCATCCCCCATGCCATGACGCTTCATGGCGACACGCGCATCGATAATTACTACTGGCTGCGGGACGACACACGCTCGCAGCCGGAAGTGCTGGATTACCTGCAACAAGAAAATAGCTACGGTCATCAGGTCATGGCGTCGCAACAAGCTTTGCAGGATCGGATATTAAAAGAAATCATTGACCGCATACCGCAAAGAGAAGTCTCTGCACCTTACGTCAAAAATGGCTATCGCTACCGGCAAATTTATGAACCTGGTTGTGAATATGCAATCTACCAGCGTCAGTCGGCGTTCAGTGAAGAGTGGGACGAATGGGAGACTCTGCTCGATGCGAACAAACGGGCGGCGCACAGTGAATTTTATTCAATGGGCGGAATGGCGATTACGCCCGATAACACGATTATGGCACTTGCAGAAGATTTTCTTTCCCGACGCCAGTACGGTATCCGTTTTCGCAATCTGGAAACGGGCAACTGGTATCCCGAACTGTTGGATAACGTGGAACCCAGCTTTGTCTGGGCGAATGACTCCTGGACATTTTATTATGTTCGCAAGCATCCAGTGACGTTGTTGCCGTATCAGGTCTGGCGGCATGCCATTGGCACTCCAGCATCTGAAGACAAACTGATTTACGAAGAAAAAGACGATACCTTTTACGTCAGCCTACATAAAACGACGTCGAAACACTATGTGGTTATTCATCTTGCCAGCGCTACTACCAGTGAAGTTCGGCTGCTGGATGCAGAGCTGGCCGATGCCGAGCCGTTTGTCTTTTTACCGCGTCGCAAAGATCACGAATACAGTCTTGATCACTACCAGCATCGGTTTTATCTGCGCTCCAACCGCAACGGCAAAAATTTTGGCTTATACCGTACCCGTATGCGTGATGAGCAAGAGTGGGAAGAGTTAATCCCACCGCGCGATAACATCATGCTCGAAGGCTTTACGCTGTTTACTGACTGGTTGGTGGTTGAAGAGCGTCAGCGTGGGTTAACCAGTCTGCGGCAAATCAACCGCAAAACGCGGGAGGTTATCGGCATTGCCTTTGATGATCCGGCTTACGTTACCTGGATTGCCTATAACCCGGAACCTGAAACCTCACGATTGCGTTATGGCTATTCCTCCATGACTACGCCAGATACATTGTTTGAACTGGATATGGATACTGGAGAGCGTCGGGTATTAAAACAAACGGAAGTCCCCGGTTTCGATGCGGCGAATTACCGCAGCGAACACTTGTGGATCACTGCCCGTGATGGCGTCGAAGTGCCTGTTTCGCTGGTCTATCATCGCAAGCATTTCCAGAAAGGCCACAACCCGCTGCTGGTATATGGATATGGCTCTTACGGCGCAAGCATTGATGCCGATTTTAGTTTTAGCCGCCTGAGTTTGTTGGATCGCGGTTTTGTCTACGCCATTGTCCATGTCCGTGGTGGCGGCGAACTGGGGCAGCAATGGTACGAAGACGGTAAATTCCTGAAAAAGAAAAATACCTTTAATGACTATCTCGATGCCTGCGACGCATTGTTAAAACTGGGCTACGGTTCACCTTCACTCTGTTATGCGATGGGGGGCAGTGCTGGCGGTATGTTGATGGGCGTTGCAATTAATGAGCGCCCCGAGTTATTCCACGGCGTGATTGCCCAGGTACCGTTTGTTGATGTTGTAACAACGATGCTTGATGAGTCGATTCCTCTTACTACCGGCGAATTTGAAGAGTGGGGAAATCCGCAGGATCCGCAATATTATGAGTATATGAAAAGCTACAGCCCGTATGACAATGTCACGGCTCAGGCTTATCCGCATCTGCTGGTAACGACCGGATTACACGATTCACAGGTGCAATACTGGGAACCGGCAAAATGGGTGGCTAAGCTGCGCGAGCTTAAAACTGATAACCATCTATTATTGCTTTGTACCGACATGGATTCAGGGCATGGCGGTAAATCCGGACGTTTTAAATCCTACGAAGGTGTGGCGATGGAATATGCTTTTCTGATAGCCCTGGCGCAGGGGACATTACCAGGCCAATCAGCGGGTTAAACACTCTCCAGATAATGCTTCAAGGTTAAACGTAACTCCGGGCTCATACTGTCAAGGTTGTTAAACAACCAGCGCAGATAGCCCGGATCGCGCTTTGCAACGTCTGATACGGCTTTACCGCGATACTTGCCAAACGTGAACGTCGTCAACAACGACGGCCGCCCGGTGATATCCGCCATCTGCTCCGCCGTCCAGCCTGATGTGTTCATAATATCGATAAGCAGGGCTGCGGTAATATAGCAATCATACAGCGCGCGGTGGTGATGCAGACCCGATGGTGTCTGGACATTCAGCTTGCGCGATTTATACAGTGCCATATTGCTGTACTTGATTCCTGGCCACAAACGACGAGCCAGTTTCATGGTGCAAATCCACTCACCGGGCATTTCTGGCAATACCCGGCGGTCAAAACTGGCATTGTGGGCGACATACCATTCGCTACCGTAATAGTGCGGGATAACTTCTTCAATCCACGGTTTGTCGGCAACCATGGACTCTGTGATACGGTGAATCGCCATGGCTTGTGGACTGATGGGACGGTCGGGACGCACCAGGTGGCTCATAGGGTTGACGATTTTCCCGTTAACAACATCAACAGAGGCAATTTCAACGATCCCTCCCTGCAAACCGCAGGTTTCTGTATCGATAATGCGCAACATGGTCATGCTCCAGGAAGAAAACGCCTAGCGTAATGGAATGATATCGCCTTGCCAACCCTGCGAAGAGCGCTGACCAACCAACAAAAGAGAACCGCGATCGGCGCGGACAATAAGGCGGCCATGTTCATCCCATAGCGCGCTGTTCCCGCGGGCGTTCGCCATTAGCACAGCGATGGAGTATTGATGTGAGAAAAACTCTAAGCGTCGGGTCGATGCCAACAGGTCAGGTTCACCGATGCATTGCCCGGTTGTAAAGAGTGAACAACTCGGGTCCATATCAATACCTTCCGGTTGGCCATCCACTACAGTGATGGTTTCGGAACGTTGACCCAGGCATGCACCATGACTTTGATGATAAATTCCTGGCGTTTTCATCCAGGGGGCGAATACTGCAATACCGCGAATAAACCGCTCATTATATTCAACGGGAAGGCCAGCAATAATGGTCATTCGCGAGGTTGTTGCTGCATAACAAAGCGGGTCTAAAAGCGAGAGATCGGGCGGAGACGGAAGCGGACGACGTTTGTAATCGCATCCCAGTAGAGAAAGTGAGGGAAAAACCAACAGTTCGCACTGGTGCTTGGCGGCAGCCCTCACGAACTCCAGATGATGGGCTACCTGTTCAGTGAGTGAAGCATTACGAGGCTCATATTGTGCTGCTGCAACTTTCCAGTACGACATGATGACTTCCTTTTCATAGTGTCTGCGAATAATGGCGTGTATGAGAAAATACTTATAATTTAGCAGCCACCATGTAAGAAAGTGTAACTTAATATAAGGTTTATTTAAGTTTGGGCTCGTAAGGTAAACGTGACAGATTTACAGAGGCGAGACGGTGGGCGATAAGGCGCTCACGAAACCAGCCACGCAAGTGCTCCGGTTGTTCACGTTCAACCGCTTCAGCAATCACCGGCATATTGTACCGTTCTTTAAATGCCACTCCGGCAGCGGCCAGATCGACATTTACTTTATCCATTTCAGTTTGATCCAGTTTGGCCAGATTCTTCAGCATACGGTGTCTCCTCGTTAATTGCGGGCAAAAGTTACTAAGAGTCAGCCAGGATGGCAAGCCTGAATTGATGATCCTCGACTCTCTCATTAGACAAGGTTATGCTCTGTAAAAAACTCATTACAAAAAGGAATAGATAATATGGTTTCAACTGCGCGTTCTCTTCGTTATACACTGGCAATAATTGCCGGTTCGCTGGCGGCCCCTTCCGTCTGGGCTCATGCGCACCTGACTCACCAGTATCCTGCGGCGAATGCGGCGGTCACCGCTGCCCCACAGGCCATTACTTTAAATTTCTCTGAAGGTATTGAACCTGGATTCAGTGGGGCCAAAATCATCGGCCCGAAGAATGAAAATGTTAAAACATTACCCGCGAAACGTAATGAACAAGACAAAAAGCAATTGATCGTTCCGCTTGCCGATGCCCTGAATCCCGGAAGTTATACCGTTGACTGGCATGTTGTTTCGGTGGACGGACATAAAACCAAAGGGCAGTACACCTTTACAGTGAAATAAAGCATGCTAGCGCTTACCTGGGTCACACTGCGATTTATCCATTTTATCTCTCTGATGCTGGTTTTTGGCTTCGCGATGTACGGGGCATGGTTGGCACCAGTGACGATTCGTCGATTATTGACGAAGCGTTTTTTGCGTTTACAACAGCACGCAGCCGCATGGAGTTTGATCAGTGCCGCAGCGATGTTCGCCGTTCAGGGTGGGTTGATGGGGGCGGGATGGCCAGATGTCGTTTCGCTGAGCATCTGGCAGTCGGTGTTACAAACGCACTTCGGAGGCGTCTGGATCTGGCAAATCGTTCTCGCTCTCGTTACGTTGACCGTCGTTCTGATGCAACCACGGAATATGTTGCGGTTACTGTTCATGCTGACTACCGCGCAATTTATCCTGATGGCGGGTATGGGACACGCGACATTAAATGAAGGATTAACCGCAAAAATTCATCAGACCAATCATGCCGTACATCTTATCTGTGCTGCAGCATGGTTTGGAGGGCTACTGCCGGTTGTCTGGTGTATGCGGCTGGTGAAAGGGCGCTGGAGACGCCCGGCCATTCATGCGCTGATGCGTTTTTCCTGGTGCGGACATTTTGCTGTCATTGGCGTGCTAGTGAGTGGTGTGCTCAATGCATTACTCATCACGGGATTTCCCCCCACGCTTGCCTCTTACTGGGGCCAGCTCTTATTGCTCAAAGTCATACTGGTTATGATTATGGTGGTTATCGCGCTGGCAAATCGTTATGTTCTGGTCCCGAGAATGCGGCATGATGAAGTCCGGGCTGTTCCCTGGTTTGTATGGATGACTCAACTCGAATGGGCGATAGGCGCGGTGGTACTGGTGATTATCAGCCTGCTAGCGACTCTGGAACCGTTTTGATGGATTACGATAAATGATGAAAAAAAGTATATTGGCGTTTTTGTTGCTCACCAGTTCCACTGCGGCGCTGGCGGCTCCTCAGGTAATTACCGTCAGCCGTTTTGAAATTGGCAAAGACAAATGGGCGTTTAATCGCGAAGAAGTGATGTTGACATGCCGACCAGGTAATGCGCTGTATGTCATTAACCCCAGCACCCTGGTGCAATACCCTTTGAACGATGTTGCGCAAAAAGAGGTTTCCAGTGGGAAGACTAAGGCCCAGCCTATTTCAGTGATCCAGATTGAAGATCCCAACAAACCCGGTGAAAAAATGAGCCTGATGCCATTTATAGAACGAGCTGAAAAACTTTGCTGATTACCTGAATTAGTCTTTTGATTTGCCAAAAAAAACGCCCAGGATCTTTTATCAGATCGGGCGTTTTTTTACTTTTAAAACGATGATTAAGACGCTTTTTTCTGACCACTTTTCGTGTGGACTGGAAAACCTGGCGTCGTCATCTATTCTTAAAGGGCTAGGCAACTAAGCCTGCATTAATGCCAACTTTTAGCGCACGGCTCTCTCCCAAGAGCCATTTCCCTGGACCGAATACAGGAATCGTATTCGGTCTCTTTTTATCTATTAAGCCAGCGGATGAATACATCACTGTTTTCCCTGTGCTGACTTCACAATCAACCATAACACACACTCTACTGCTTCAGTCCAGCCTTTTTTAACATTTATGTTAAAATAATGTGACCTTCTGCGCGGGAGTAAAAAATTGATGAAAGAGGCAGGCCGCACCTATCAGAAAATTGATGGCAGCCATTGGCGACATATCTGGTTGGTGGGGGATATTCATGGCTGCCTTGGGCTACTGCGTATCAAATTATGGCATTGCCGTTTTGACCCGTGGCAAGACTTATTGATCTCGGTAGGTGATGTTATTGATCGTGGTCCGGAGAGTTTGCGTTGTCTTCAACTACTGGAGCAACGCTGGGTCAGAGCGGTAAGAGGCAATCATGAGCAGATGGCGATAGATGCACTGGCCGCGCAGCAGATGTCTTTATGGTATATGAACGGTGGCGACTGGTTTGCTGCGCTGGCAGATAAGCAACAGAAGCAAGCAGAAAGGGCGCTTAGCAAATGCCAGCATTTGCCTTTTATTCTTGAATTAAACAGTCGCACTGGCAAACACGTTATTGCCCATGCTGATTATCCTGACGACGTTTATCAATGGCAAAAGGACGTCGATTTGCACCAGGTATTGTGGAGTCGTTCGCGATTACGTGAAGGCCAAAAAGGGCAGGGAATTACCGGTGCTGACCATTTCTGGTTTGGTCATACGCCGTTACCTCATCGAGTAGATATTGGAAACTTGCATTATATAGACACTGGCGCCGTCTTCGGAGGGACACTCACCGTGGAACAACTCCAGTAATTAAAAGTCACTGTACTCCTGCGCGGGCCGCCAGAACCCATCAATAAAATCCTCAACAGGAAAGCAGCCGCCGTGGCGGATCCGTTGATCGTCCATTGAGTAGACGCACTGCTGTTCCGTGTTGTAAACATCAACAACAATATCTTCACAGCCAGCGTCCAGATAGCAAACAAAAAGTACCAGCGCGAACATTTCATCCTCGAAGTGTGGTGCCGTACCGTTAAGTTTAGGAGAGGATTTTACTTCGGGGAAATAACCAGAATAAATAACCCGTCATGCCGACGGGTTCTTTTTGGATCAGGCAAGACGCATAATCCAGGCATCAGACTTTTGATCGTAGCGGGTACGGTACAGGACAGAGTGTTCGCCGTTTAGTAGAGCTGGAATGCTGGTTTCGGCGTCCCAGGCATCAAGTTGCATACATAAATCGGGGTCAGATTTACAAGGAATTGTTAATGTTCGATCACCTGGCGATTCGCCGTGTAACTCGCCGTCATCGATTTCAAAAGCGCCTATGCGCACACTGGTTTTCATCTTCGTGCTCTCCATTTATCTGCCGGTTGTGGTACGACCAGTCCGATCGCACCATTTTTCAGCGTAGTTGAGGCAGGCGAATGTGCCAGTCAAAAAGTGCGCTTTTTTTGTGCGCTATCAGGCGTTACCGGTAAAAAGTTTCCCATCGCGCACCAGTTCACGCGGGTAACTGTTTTTCAGTCGCGAGCCAATACGTTTGGCTAAACCTATTGGCTGATGCTGGAAGGTTACCAGCACATCATCCGTAGTTGGCACGGTTTGCGGGTAAACATCGCGCCCGCGATACCACTCTTCCGCTTCCTGAGGCGTCAGTTCGAAAGCGTTCGTATGGTTGGGGGAGGCCAGGGCAATAACCGCTTCATGCTGCCAGCGATAACCTTTGTTATGCGTTTCAGCAAGCTTAATTCCCAGACGGGAAAATCGGACTTTACCGATCAGGGCTTCAATACCCGCAGGGAACAGCCAGAGTTCTTTATCGCGCTGCCAGAGGTGCAGATTTTCATCCCACTGTAAGCCAACGGCAGTCGCCGCCTGGCGAATTTGTGCGGCTTCGCGATCTTTGATTGGGCTAAACGGGAAATTACCCACTTTGTATTTCGGTGCGGGTAAGGCGGGAATCGACTGTGTTTTGCGTAACCGGGCAACGAAGAAGCCTTCGCAGTCGTAAATTTGCGGGAAAACGTGCAAAAAGCCTTCTTCGGTGAGTGCCTTGTCCGCACCAGGGAAGAGATCGCCCAGCGGTAAAAACTCTACTGCATCGGGGTAAGTCTCTTTCAGCCACAAGCAAACGGCTTCGTTTTCTTCCTTGTTTAAGGTACAGGTCGAGTAAACCAGCGTACCGCCAGGGCGTAATGCATGAAAGGCACTGTCGATCAGTTCCCGTTGGGTGGCAGCAATTTCCTGATTGCTTTCTGGTGACCAGTTTTTCAGTGCGTCGGGATCTTTACGCACCACCCCTTCGCCAGAGCAGGGGGCGTCCAGTAAAATGGCATCGAACATTTCTGGTAACGCCGCACCAAAGACGCGGCCATCAAAATGAGTCAGAGAGACGTTACGGATACCGCAGCGACTGATATTGGCATGTAACACTTTTACCCGGCTGGCGGAAAATTCATTGGCAAGAATCGCCCCTTCGTTATTCATGCGAGCGGCAATTTGTGTGGTTTTTGAACCAGGCGCGGCGGCGACATCCATCACCCGCTGTGGGGTATTATCGTCGGCAAACAATGCGGCAACGGGCAACATTGAACTGGCTTCCTGAATATAAAACAGGCCGCTTAAATGCTCGGCGGTACTGCCCAACGGCAAGGTTTCTTCATCATCGCGTTCAATCCAGAAACCTTCTTCACACCACGGAATCGGCGTTAGCGTCCAGCCGTAAGGGGCGGTTAATTGCAGGAAATCAGCAACGGAGATTTTCAGGGTATTTACGCGAATGCTGCGGCGCAACGGGCGCAGACAGGCGGCGAGAAAATCATCAAAAGAGAGCGTCGAAGGCATGGCTTCGCGCATTTGTGTCAGAAAGGCGTCCGGGAAATAAACGGTGTGTTGGGCCACGAGCATGTACCACTGGCAAAAAAACAGGCGCGCAGTTTAGCATAAACGCTCCGGCGCAGGCACGCCGGAGCAATGTGGCTTATCGGGGGAGTGCTGTTCCCCATTCACGCCACTCTTTCGGTTCACTTTCCTGCAACAGGAAGTGTTTGCCTTCCTGGGCTTTCGGTGCCAGCGGTGTACCTGGAGGCGTGGCGAAGGCGATACCCCCACGGATAAACTGGTTAAAGGTACCGGTTTTCACCACGCCGCCCGTCAGACCGAAGTCCAGACTGTAGCCCGAAGCTAGCCAGAAGACGGAATTGTTACGTACCAGGTGCTGGTAACGTTTACTGATGCGCATCGCAATCATCACGCGATCTGACAATGTCCCCAGCGTCATTCCGGTGACTGTACCTACTTCCAGACCACGGAACAGTACTGGCGTACCAACACCTAACGAACCGGCTTCCGGCGCTTCAACAATAATGCTTAAGCCATCAAGGTAACGCGAATCAGTAATGGTAGCTTCTTGCAATTCAAAGTCACGGCGAGGATTACCCCGACCTGGTTCGACGTTGATATACGGCTGGAGGATCGTATCAAGATGCTCAACGCCTGCTGCCGAAATTTGCGGTGTGACCACTGAGAAGCGTGTACCACCGCGCGCAAAGGTCTGGACATATTCAGGATAGAGCACCGCCTTTGCCTGTACTTCATTGCGCGCGGTGATCAGATCCAGAGTCTGGATTTGCCCGATATCAATACCGAGATAGCGAATTGGCATACCGACCGCCAGTTTTCCGGCATCGAAAGCGTGGAGCGTAATCTGCCCGCCAACCGCACGAGCCGCTGTTTCGGAAGCATACAAAATCCGCTTATCGCCTTTACGTTGGCTGGCGCTGGCACCGCTGAGATTATCGAAGCTGATGGCTCCCTTTAACGCCCGCGAAAGCGGTGACGCCTGAACGGTCAGGCCGCTGCCGTTAAGTTGAACTTTCGCGCCACCTTCAGCCCAGAACACGCTGTTGCTGGTCAGCAGGTTGCGATATTCCGGTTTAATGTGCAGATCGATATCGAACGCATTGGCCCGTGGACGTACGGTAATCACTTCACCGACCTCAAATTTACGGTACAGCACTACCGACCCTGCCTGCACATCCGGCAGTGTCTCCGCACTTAAACTCACGGTCGTGGTAGGTAAATCGCTAAGACTATTTTCGAGGGCTTTTTCCAGATTGGCGTACAGTGGGTAACTGGTTTTCATCTCACCTTTGTCGCCTGGCAGAATACGGATCCCGCCGTTGAGCCATTCTGAGGCGCTGGCACCGAGAAACTCGACACCATCCAGACCCACTTTCACGTCGACACGACTATTAACGACAAATTTGCTGTCGCCTTTTACCAGTTCGCGATGCTGGGGTTCGATAGCGACGGTAAATGTCACGCCTTTGCTGGTGAGTTTACGGTCGATAACCTGACCTACCTGTACGCCGTGAAGAATGAGCGGCTGACCGGCATCAATTCCATAGCTTTCTGGTGCTGTCAGGGTTAGCGTCAGAACATCGGGTTCATGCAGTAAAGCTTTCTCGCCAGGCACAACGACAAACTCTTTGCGTGGTTCGCCATCACCCGGTACCAGTTCGAACGTTTTGCCGGTCAGCAGGGCGCTGAGATTGGCATCGCTGAGGGATAACTTCGGGTTACGTAATTCGATGCGGGTGTTTTCACGAAGCAGAGTGACGACGCTGGGATCAACGGTCATTTCTCCGGTGACTTTGCCACCTGGGTTTAAATTCAGTTTGGTCAGTTGCCCGACTTCCAGTCCCTGGTACATGAGCGGCGTTGAATCGGCGTTTAATCCGGCTCCACCTGGTAGATCCAGCTTTATGATCACCCCACGCTGGCTGTGGGCGAGATCCTCATACAGACCAAAGGTATCTTCCGGATCGGCAGGTTTCGACTCTTCTGGTGAATCGAAGGCAATCGCACCGTTAACCAGGGCAGCCAGACTTTCCAGTTTTACCTTCGCGCCACTGATACTGACATTGGCATCAACGCCGGAAACGTTCCAGAAGCGGCTGCCTTTTTTCACCAAATCGGTGAAACGCCGCTCAATCAGGACATCAATCACCACGCCTTGCTTATTGGGATTGATTGCATAGTCATAGACGCGTCCCACCGGAATTTTACGGAAATAGACCAGCGAACCGCTGTTCAATGAACCGAGATCGGGGGCTTGCAGGTGGATCATCAGATCACCATTATCCAGCCGATACTTTGGCTGGGTATCGAGCGCCACAAAGTGATCCTGCTCTTTACCTTTACCCGGCATCATGCCGATATAGTTACCGCCGACCAGCGCATCCAGCCCGGAAACACCTGCCAGTGAGGCTTTCGGCGTCACCAGCCAGAACTGTGTCTCTTCGCGCAGGGCATCTTTCATATCGGACTTGATGCTGACCTTGACTTCAATCTTTCGTAGATCGTCGCTGAGGCTGACATCCTGCACCGTGCCGACTTCAACGCCCTGATAACGAACAGGCGTGCGACCCGGAACAATGCCGTCTGCCGACATAAAGTCGATGGTGACGGTATTGCCTCTATCCTGATAACTACCCCAAATCAGCCAACCGGCAATCATTAGCGCGATGAACGGCAACAGCCAGAAAGGTGAGATACGGCGTTTAGTTTTAATTTGCGCTTCAGTCGTCGAAGCGGGCGTTTCCTGACTCATGTGCATCCCAAAGTAAGCGACTGTCCAGCCATTCCACAGCAAGAATAGTCAAAATAACCGCTGCGCCGAAATAAAACGCAGCGGGTCCCATAGTAAAAGCGAGGATCTGATCGCGATTAATCAGCGACATGGTTAATGAAATGACAAACAGATCGAGCATCGACCAGCGGCCAATCCAGGTCACCATCCGCAATAGCAAAATCCGCGTGCGTAAGCCTTGCTGGCATTTAAAATGAATGCTTACCAGTAAAGTAAACATGACGATCACTTTGGTGAACGGCACCAGGATACTGGCGATAAAAACAATGCCGGCAACTGCAATATTGCTGTTCGCCAGCGACATAATTCCGGAAAGAATCGTATCTTCTTGTCGTCCACCGTTCAGGTAGATGATCGAAATAGGCAGCAGGTTGGCAGGTAACAACAAGACAATTGAAGCCAAAAGAGCAGCCCAGCATTTTTGAATACTATGATGGCGACGCAAGCGAAGTGGGATATGGCAACGGGGACAACGACCGCGCGGATCGGGATAGCCGGTAAAGTGACAACCCAGGCAAACGCGTAATTTCTCGTCCCTACGCGTGGCAGGGCGCTGCGGATAAAATCGCTCCCACAGCTGTTCAACATTAAGATGTGACAACGTCACCGTTGTTAAAATCACCAGCGCGAAAAAAGAGAATAGCCCGACGCCCGCCTGGATATGGGCGTAATCCTGTACCTTTATAGAAGCAACGCCAATGCCGACCAGATAGATATCCAGCATTACCCACTCTTTTAGTCGCTCCAGCATCAGCAACACCGGGCGTAAATTCATTCCCAGCCGATTGCCAAACCATAAATAAGCAATAGAGGTCACCAGTATGAGAGGTGCACCTATAACGCAGAAAAACACCATTGCGCCGGTTATCGCATCGCCCTGTTTGGTCATTTGCCAGATGCCTTGCATTACATTGGCGTCGATACGGATACCTAACAGCCAGATATGTAATAGAGGTTCGCCCCAGGCAAACGGCATAAGCAACAACATAGTAAAAGCCATTGCAGCCAGCCTTGTGAGCGACCAGTCACGCCCATCGCGAATTTTCGCCTGACAGCGCGGGCAATAGGCACTCTGGTGAGAATTTATCTCGGGCAGGCTAAACAGCATGTCACATTGCGGGCAACGCTGATAATCACCACGCGGTAGTTCCTCGCCAATTGCGCTCACTGTTATCTTTTTTGTCGGCGTAATTTGTGGGGTGTTAAGAGCCATGACATGCCAAATGTGATAAGAATTAACATTTATCTTAACCCATGATGGGAATGATCTTGAGCATTAACGCATTTAATGCTTATTTTAATAGGCTGGCAGTTCCAGGTAAGACAACTAAGTGATTATATAATGAACAAAACAGAATTTTACGCGGACTTAAACCGCGACTTTAATGCGTTGATGGCGGGAGAAACCAGTTTTCTGGCAACGCTGGCGAATACCAGTGCTTTGTTATACGAGCGTCTGACTGACGTAAACTGGGCTGGGTTTTATTTACTTGAGGACGATACGCTGGTACTCGGGCCGTTTCAGGGCAAAATTGCCTGCGTACGGATCCCGGTAGGGCGTGGCGTGTGTGGCACTGCAGTTGCCCGCAATGAAGTACAGCGAATCGAGGATGTTCACGCCTTTGATGGGCATATCGCCTGTGATGCGGCGAGTAATTCTGAAATCGTTCTGCCGTTGGTGGTGAAAAATCAGATTATTGGCGTTCTCGATATCGACAGTACTGTCTTCGGTCGCTTTACAGACGAGGACGAGCAAGGCTTACGTCAGCTTGTGGCACAGCTTGAAAAGGTGCTTGCAACGACGGATTACAAAAAATTCTTTGCGAGCGTCGCAGGATAATCAACGGATAACGTAGCATTTACTGATGACGTCATTATAATGACGCCTGTTCATGCCTGCGCTTGTTGGCTACGTCCGTTGTAATCAGGAAATTTCATGGAAAATCAACCTAAGTTGAATAGCAGTAAAGAAGTAATCGCGTTTCTGGCCGAACGTTTTCCCCACTGTTTCAGTGCGGAAGGTGAAGCGCGTCCGCTGAAAATCGGTATTTTTCAGGATTTGGTCGATCGCGTTGCTGGGGAAATGAACCTTAGCAAAACGCAACTGCGATCCGCTTTACGTCTCTACACTTCGAGCTGGCGCTATCTGTATGGCGTTAAACCAGGCGCGACGCGTGTCGATCTCGACGGCAACCCATGCGGTGAGCTGGACGAGCAGCATGTAGAACATGCTCGCAAGCAGCTTGAAGAAGCGAAAGCGCGCGTCCAGGCGCAGCGTGCCGAACAGCAGGCGAAAAAACGCGAAGCTGCCGCAGCTGCAGGTGAGAAAGAAGACGCACCACGCCGCGAACGCAAGCCACGTCCTGCCGCGCAACGCCGTAAAGAAGGCGCCGAGCGCAAACCTCGCGCGCAGAAACCGGCTGAGAAAGCGCCAAAAACAGTAAAAGCACCTCGCGAAGAACAGCACACCCCAGTTTCTGACATTTCAGCTCTGACTGTCGGACAAGCCCTGAAGGTGAAAGCTGGTCAAAATGCGATGGATGCCACCGTATTAGAAATCACCAAAGACGGCGTCCGCGTCCAGCTGAATTCGGGTATGTCTTTGATTGTGCGCGCAGAACACCTGGTGTTCTGAAACGGAGGCCGGGCCAGGCATGAACATGTTTTTTAGGCTTACCGCGTTAGCTGGCCTGCTTGCAATAGCAGGCCAGACCTTCGCAGTAGAAGATATTACGCGTGCTGATCAGATTCCGGTATTAAAGGAAGAGACGCAGCATGCGACGGTGAGTGAGCGCGTAACGTCGCGCTTTACCCGCTCCCATTATCGCCAGTTCGACCTCGATCAGGCATTCTCGGCCAAAATCTTTGACCGCTACCTGAACCTGCTTGATTACAGCCACAATGTGCTGCTGGCAAGCGATGTTGAACAGTTCGCGAAAAAGAAAAATGAGCTGGGCGATGAACTGCGCTCCGGTAAACTTGACGTTTTCTACGATCTTTACAATCTGGCGCAAAAACGCCGTTTTGAACGTTACCAGTACGCCTTATCGGTACTGGAAAAACCGATGGATTTTACCGGCAACGACACTTATAACCTGGACCGCAGCAAAGCGCCCTGGCCGAAAAACGAGGCCGAGTTGAACGCGCTGTGGGACAGCAAAGTCAAATTCGACGAGTTAAGTCTGAAGCTGACAGGAAAAACGGATAAAGAAATTCGTGAAACCCTGACTCGGCGCTACAAATTTGCCATTCGCCGACTGGCGCAAACTAACAGTGAAGATGTGTTCTCGCTGGCAATGACAGCGTTTGCGCGCGAAATTGATCCGCATACCAACTACCTTTCCCCGCGTAATACCGAACAGTTCAATACTGAAATGAGCTTGTCGTTGGAAGGTATTGGTGCGGTGCTGCAAATGGATGATGACTACACCGTTATCAATTCGATGGTGGCAGGTGGCCCGGCAGCGAAGAGTAAAGCTATCAGCGTTGGTGACAAAATTGTCGGTGTTGGTCAAACCGGCAAGCCGATGGTTGACGTGATTGGCTGGCGTCTTGATGATGTCGTCGCCTTAATCAAAGGGCCGAAAGGCAGTAAAGTTCGTTTAGAAATTTTACCTGCCGGTAAAGGGACTAAAACTCGTACGGTAACACTGACGCGTGAACGCATTCGTCTGGAAGACCGCGCAGTTAAAATGTCCGTGAAGACCGTCGGCAAAGAAAAAGTGGGCGTACTGGATATTCCAGGCTTCTATGTTGGCTTGACAGACGATGTCAAAGTTCAGTTGCAGAAGCTGGAAAAACAGAATGTCAGCAGCGTCGTCATCGACCTGCGTAGCAATGGCGGCGGGGCGCTGACCGAGGCAGTATCGCTCTCTGGTTTGTTCATTCCTTCCGGTCCGATTGTTCAGGTCCGTGATAACAATGGTAAAGTCCGCGAGGACAGTGATACCGACGGCCAGGTGTTCTATAAAGGCCCGCTGGTGGTATTGGTTGACCGATTCAGTGCTTCGGCTTCAGAAATCTTTGCCGCCGCGATGCAGGATTACGGTCGCGCGCTGGTTGTGGGCGAACCAACATTCGGCAAAGGCACTGTCCAGCAGTATCGTTCTCTGAATCGTATCTACGATCAGATGTTACGTCCTGAATGGCTGGCGCTGGGGTCAGTGCAGTATACAATCCAGAAATTCTATCGCGTTAACGGTGGCAGTACCCAACGTAAGGGGGTGACGCCTGATATCATCATGCCGACGGGCAATGAAGAGACGGAAACGGGAGAGAAATTCGAAGATAACGCGCTGCCGTGGGATAGCATTGATGCTGCAACCTATGTGAAATCAGGCGATTTATCGGCGTTTGAGCCGGAATTGCTGAAGGAACATAATGCGCGCATCGCGAAGGATCCTGAATTCCAGAACATCATGAAGGATATTGCTCGTTTCAATGCCATGAAGGACAAACGCAATATTGTTTCTCTGAATTACGCTGTGCGTGAGAAAGAGAACAATGAAGATGATGCGATGCGTCTGGCGCGCTTGAACGATCGCTTTAAACGCGAAGGCAAACCGGAGTTAAAGAAACTGGATGATTTGCCAAAAGATTACAAGGAGCCAGATCCGTATCTGGACGAGACAGTGAATATCGCACTCGATCTGGCGAAGCTGGAAAAATCCAGACCAGCGGAACAGCCCGCTCCCGTCAAGTAACATCAATCAGGCACAAGAAATTGTGCCTGATTTTTTAACAGTGGCAAGATGCCGTAAATCAGATGCTACAAAATGTAAAGTTGTGTCTTTCTGGTGACTTACGCTCTATCCAGACTTGAAAATAGTCGCGTAACCCATACGATGTGGGTATCGCATATTGCGTTTTGTTAAACTGAGGTAAAAAGAAAATTATGATGCGAATCGCGCTCTTCCTGCTAACGAACCTGGCCGTCATGGTCGTTTTCGGGCTGGTACTGAGCCTGACAGGGATACAGTCGAGCAGCGTTCAGGGGCTGATGATTATGGCCTTGCTGTTCGGTTTTGGTGGTTCCTTCGTTTCGCTTCTGATGTCCAAATGGATGGCATTACGATCTGTTGGCGGGGAAGTGATCGAGCAACCGCGTAACGAAAGGGAACGTTGGCTGGTCAATACTGTAGCAACCCAGGCCCGTCAGGCGGGGATTGCTATGCCGCAAGTAGCTATCTACCATGCGCCGGATATCAACGCCTTTGCGACAGGTGCTCGTCGTGATGCCTCTCTGGTTGCTGTCAGCACCGGTTTGCTGCAGAACATGAGCCCGGATGAAGCCGAGGCGGTAATTGCCCACGAAATTAGCCACATTGCGAATGGTGACATGGTTACCATGACGCTGATTCAGGGCGTGGTAAACACCTTCGTTATCTTTATTTCACGTATTCTGGCGCAGCTTGCCGCGGGCTTTATGGGCGGTAACCGTGATGAAGGTGAAGAGAGCAACGGCAACCCGCTGATCTACTTTGCGGTTGCGACGGTGCTGGAGCTGGTATTTGGTATTCTGGCGAGCATTATCACCATGTGGTTCTCGCGTCACCGTGAATTCCATGCCGATGCAGGTTCAGCCAAACTGGTTGGTCGTGAGAAAATGATTGCTGCGCTGCAGCGTCTGAAAACCAGCTATGAGCCGCAGGAAGCAACCAGCATGATGGCTTTTTGTATCAATGGTAAGTCCAAATCGCTGAGTGAGCTGTTCATGACTCACCCGCCGCTGGATAAACGTATTGAAGCCCTGCGTACCGGTGAATACCTGAAGTAATTTGCAGTAAATTATAAAAAAGCGCGTCCTGGTTGACGCGCTTTTTTTTAGCCTTGTGCGCGCGGTTGGGTAATGCGTAAACCACTGACACAGGCGGCGATCACTGCCAGAATAGCCGCAGCCGTCAGCGAGACGTGCGTACCATTATCACCAAACTGATTCAACATCAGCGCCACCAGAGCTGCACCGCTACTCTGACCAAGCAGACGCGCTGTACCCAACATTCCACTGGCACCACCGCTACGCTCACGCGGGGCGGAGGTAATAATGGTGTGATTATTGGGGGACTGGAATAACCCAAAGCCTGCACCGCATAAGATCATCGGCCAGATGATATTGATATCGGCAGGCGAAGCTGGCAACAGGACCAGAGAAAAAAGTCCCGCGGCCATGATGAACAGCCCTAAAGCACCAAGCAATCCTGCATGGACGCGCTCTATCAAATAACCTGCCAGCGGAGCCATTACCATCGTTGCCAACGGCCACGGGGTCAGGAGCAAACCTGTCTCAACTTCACTACGTCCAAGTACGGTTTGCAAATAAAAAGGCAGGGAAACCATCGCCAGCATTTGCGCGCAGAAAGAACAAATGGAGGTACAAATTGATAGTGTAAACAGCGGAATACGCAGTAAATCCACCGGTAGCAGTGGAACAGGAAGGGAAAGCTGGCGGCGAATAAAGAAAATACCAACAATAATCATTACCGCCAGTTCAGCACCGATCAGCGTCAGTGATTGCCCCTGAGCAAAACCACTCAATGCAGTAATAAGCAGGCCAAATGTCAGCGCATTCATCACGGCGCTGGGCAGGTCAAACCGCGGCTTACTGGCACGAGAACCATTTGGCGGCAGAAAACGCATTGCCAAGAGTAGGGCGATAATACCCAACGGTACGTTAATTAAAAATAACCACTTCCAGGACGCAATTGAAAGAATTGCGGCGGCGATCGTCGGCCCGGCAGCGGAGGAGACGGCGACGATAAAAGAGTTAATTCCCATCCCTCGCCCCAGAAAACGTTGTGGGTAGATTAAGCGGATGAGTGCAGTATTGACGCTCATTAACGCCGCGCCGCCAAAACCTTGTATTACACGCGCCAGGGTTAGCATTTGCAGTGAATCAGAAAGAGCGCAGAACAACGATGAGAGCAGAAAAACCACCAGACCGAATTTATAAATTCGTCGATAGCCAAACATATCGCCCAAAAAAGAGAACGAGAGTAAGGAGATAACAATCGCGATTTGGTAGGCATTCACCACCCAGATGGAACTGGCTGGTGTGGCGTGGAGATCGGTTGCAATGGTTGGCAAGGCGACATTAGCGATAGCGCCGTCGAGAACCGCCATCGAAATACCAATAATAATGGTTAATATTGCGCCGTACCGCTGAGGCAACGGCAGGCCATCGGCCTGAACTTTTGGCATAGGAATTTTATATCTTTTGGTAATAATCAACAGGGGTATGATTTTAGCACTGATATTCACGGTGAATGTCGCAGAATTGTAACTAACCGGCAAAAGATGGATTGCGACCACCCTGGCGCGAAATTATAATAAAAAACAGTTCTAATTTTTATAAAACACTCGCAATGAGGTGATAAATGGCTAACGCAGATCTGGATAAACAACCTGATTCTGTATCTTCCGTACTGAAGGTTTTTGGCATTTTGCAGGCGCTGGGCGAAGAGCGCGAAATAGGGATAACCGAGCTGTCACAGCGCGTCATGATGTCAAAAAGCACCGTTTATCGCTTTTTACAGACCATGAAAACCTTGGGCTATGTCGCGCAGGAAGGGGAGTCGGAGAAATACTCTCTGACCCTGAAATTATTTGAGCTGGGCGCTCGTGCGCTACAAAACGTCGATCTTATTCGCAGTGCTGATATCCAGATGCGTGAGATCTCCCGTTTGACCAAAGAAACCATTCATCTTGGCGCACTGGATGAAGACAGTATCGTTTACATCCACAAAATTGACTCTATGTACAATTTGCGCATGTATTCACGGATTGGCCGTCGTAATCCGCTGTACAGCACTGCGATTGGTAAGGTGCTGCTGGCATGGCGCGATCGCGATGAAGTGAAGCAAATTCTTGAGGGCGTGGAATATAAACGCAGCACCGATCGGACCATCACTAGCACAGAGGCGTTATTACCCGTGTTAGATCAGGTCCGTGAGCAGGGATACGGCGAAGATAACGAAGAGCAGGAAGAAGGGCTGCGCTGCATCGCCGTTCCGGTGTTTGACCGCTTTGGCGTGGTGATTGCCGGCTTGAGTATTTCCTTCCCGACGCTGCGTTTTTCTGAAGAACGTTTGCAGGAGTATGTGGCCATGTTGCATACGGCAGCGCGCAAAATATCCGCACAAATGGGGTATCACGACTATCCATTCTGATTAAAATAAGAACCTGTCTGCATAAAATTCAGACAGGTTCTTCATTTAGCGTGGATTAAATAATGTTAATAGTGATATCGTTCGAGCAGAAGATGAAAGTACTTTATATCCATTAGTTTTGATGTGGATATTTGTACCGTTATCTATCAATCATTATCGACGACGATATTGCTTTTACGTAGCAGCGGGCAATCTGTAATCCCCAAAAATCCACTTTTAGTATGAAGATATTGCACCGTGCTTGTGCTTCGGGCGGTGAGATATGTGCATTGCAGCCCTAACCCGGCAGCATTTTCCTTGCTTCCAATCAGAACGCCATATCCGCTGAGTAATAATCCTGTCCATACCAGTGCTATCAAGATAATTGTGCGAATGATGAATCGCATTACGACCTCTTCTCTTTTTGTTTGCTTAATCGTAGCGGCAATATGGACTGAAGCAAGCGTATCATTCCGAAAAAGCACGAATATCGACATGGTTAGACGTTGTTTAACTAACGCATGATAGTTTAAAGGCAGAAGATAGGTTAAACGGAGATTGGAGTGAAAAAGTTTCGATGGGTCGTTCTGGTTGCCGCTGTGCTGGCTTTCTTGCTGCTATGGATGCAGGTATTCAACATAATGTGCGATCAGGATGTGCAATTTTTCAGCGGAATTTGTGCCATCAATCAGTTCATCCCATGGTGATATCATTTTTTCATCAGTAGATTTCCTTCCTGCGTAGCAGTGGTAAAATGGCGCCTCTACTTAGAGGTGGTTAAATGAACGAAGTTGTAAATTCAGGCGTGATGAACATTGCGTCTTTGGTTGTATCGGTAGTAGTTCTTATTATTGGGCTCATCTTGTGGTTTTTCATCAACCGTGCCAGTTCCCGGACTAACGAACAGATTGAACTGCTTGAGGCATTGCTGGATCAGCAAAAACGGCAGAATGTACTGTTACGCCGCTTGTGCGAAGCTAACGAACCTGAAAAAGCCGATGAAAAGGTTACTGAGAACCAAAAAACGGGTGAAGATGAAGATATTATTCGTCTGGTAGCAGAACGGTAATCCTTCCTGCAATTTGAGTAACCCTGTGTTGATGGGTTACTCATCTCATCATTCTTACATGCACTATAATGATGCAATTGATTAAAATTAATCCTTTATTGGATTTTGATTATTTTCTCTGTTATTTATTCATTTATTTTGACATCAGAAAAAGTTATTTTTTGTACTTGCTGATTGGGATGTTTGCATCGGAATATTGATTAATTACAGCATTGTTTATAAGCGAAACGTTTCTCTTCTCATTTTTTATCATTCATCATTTTTTCTTATTTTACATTATTAATATGCTTTGAATATGGCATCGGCATTGCATCTATGTATGTTGTTAACTGACTGTTTTATGAGATAAAGTTATATAACACTTTATCATTACATAGTATAAAAAGTGATATCACACACATTGTGGAATTAAATTGTATTTCTGAACTGGAAGATTAGAACTTATTGAACTATGTTAGAAACCACATCAGTTCAGGCATCTGTTTGTACTGGTATGCTTAAGTGTCTCGATATATCGACACGCAGTTCGTTGCATAAATGTGCAAAAAAAGTGGAAGGCGCATCGAGATTTGTGCAGCTGATCGAGACATGTTTAAAAATGGCTTGCCATAATTAACGTTGTATGTGATAACAGCTTTGGGTTAAACGAGGTACAGTTCTGTTTATGTGTGGCATTTTCAGTAAAGAAGTCCTGAGTAAACACGTTGTCGTTGAATACCGCTTCTCTGCCGAACCTTATATTAGTGCCTCAAGCAGTAATGTGTCAGTTTTATCTCTGTAATGCCTGCGGGCGAAGAAAACAATCTAAGGAATTTTTCAAATGGCAAAGATTAAAGGTCAGGTTAAGTGGTTCAACGAGTCTAAAGGTTTTGGCTTCATTACTCCGGCTGATGGCAGCAAAGATGTGTTCGTACACTTCTCCGCTATCCAGGGTAATGGCTTCAAAACTCTGGCCGAAGGCCAGAACGTTGAGTTCGAAATTCAGGACGGCCAGAAAGGTCCGGCAGCTGTTAACGTAACCGCTATCTGATCGAATTCACTGATCTGAAGTGTTAACGCACTTCAATCTCGCTATAAAGCCTCGTCGAAAAAGCGAGGCTTTTTACTTTGTTTAATGCTCGCTTACGACCTTCGAATATTTGCCCGCAGCGCGATTCGCGCTACACTTGCGGCATTTAGTATCCCGCCGGAGTTTTCATGTCGTTTTCCTGTCCACTTTGCCATCAGCTTCTATCTCTTGAAAAAAATAGCTATATCTGTCCGCAGCGGCATCAATTTGATATGGCGAAAGAGGGATATGTCAATCTGCTACCCGTTCAATATAAACGATCCCGCGATCCGGGAGACAGCGCGGAAATGATGCAGGCGCGACGTGCGTTTTTAGATGCCGGTCATTACCAGCCGCTTCGTGATGCGATAGTCGCTCAATTGCGTGGATGTCTTAATGAGCACGCAACAGCGTTACTGGATATTGGCTGTGGGGAAGGGTATTACACTCATGCTTTTGCCGATGCCTTGCCAGTAGTGACAACCTTTGGTCTTGATGTCTCTAAGGTCGCAATTAAAGCTGCGGCGAAACGCTATAAGCAGGTTACCTTTTGTGTCGCTTCCAGCCACCGTCTGCCTTTTGCCGATGCCAGTATGGATGCCATTATTCGCATCTACGCGCCATGCAAAGCAGAAGAGTTAGCGCGTGTCGTCAAACCGGGAGGGTGGGTAATTACCGTTACTCCAGGGCCACGACATTTAATGGAGTTGAAAGGGCTGATTTACGACGAAGTACTTCTGCATGCCCCCCATACTGAACAACTGGAAGGTTTTGCATTACAGCAGAGCGATGAACTGCGGTATCCGATGCGTCTTCGCGGCGATGAAGCTGTTGCATTGTTGCAGATGACGCCGTTTGCCTGGCGTGCGAAGCCTGATGTCTGGCAAACGTTGGCGGCAAAAGAAGTATTCGACTGCCAGACGGACTTTAATATTCACCTCTGGCAGCGAACAAATTAACCGTGGTAGTGCGTCCAGAGGATCTGGACGCCGATGCCGATCAGTACCAGCCCGCCGAGAATTTCCGCTTTTTTCCCAATAATTGAGCCGATAAAGCGACCAACCATCATCCCTAATGTCGACATAATCAAGGTTGCACAACCAATGGCCAATGCGGTCGCGATAATGTTGACCTGCAGGAAGGCAAGACCTACACCAACAGCCATGGCATCCAGGCTGGTGGCAATCGCGGTGGTTACCAGTAGCCAGAAACCGTGTCGACGGCGCGGTTCTTCATCTTCATCATCTGCGCCACGAAAACCCTCAATAATCATTCGCCCGCCGAGGAATATCAGCAGCACAAACGCAATCCAGTGGTTCCATTCGAGGACAAAGCGGCTGGCTAACATGCCCATACCCCAGCCGATCAGCGGCGTCAGGGTTTCGACGGCACCAAAAATAAGGCCGGTTCGCAACGCTTCAGAAAATTTCGGTTTATGGAGGGTGGCACCTTTACCGATTGATGCAGCAAATGCATCCATCGACATACCAAACGCAAGAAGAACAGTAGCAGTGATATTCATGACAACGTCCTGACCGGGGTATCCATAAAACACATCTTCGCCCCCCGCAAACATGCACACATGAACGACAAGAGGCGCTCATGCAGGCATAGCGATTGATGTGCATATGGTCTCGCCTGACTGAAAATGTTCAGTCCGTACGTGCCACGTTTTGCAACGAGTATGTTGACACGTACATTTCCGGAGTCTGGAAATCGGCTACTCCCCAAATGAGGGCGCAACCTTAACATATTTTGAGAATATAAAACAACTGTTGGAATATATTATTTCATTACTTCATTGATAACGATTTTCATTTAGATTTATATATAAATGAAACGTTAAAATAAATAACAAATGATCGAAGAGATAATATAGCCTAAGCTATGTCTGGTTATTAAAAACACACTTAACATAGCTTTGGCTAAAGATATAACCTATTGAGTTGAAATAAGAAGTTTATAAATCTTTTCCAGATCGTCGATATTTCGAACGCGGATTAACAACCGACGCTGTTCTAATTGCATAACCAGGACACCATCTTCCGATAAGTTCATTGCTTTTATCCGGCTATATTCAATCCAGACATTGGCGAAGAAAAAACCTTTCTGTTTAAAGATGATCTTCGGAACGCGGATCCAGAATATATAAAAACCCATCAGCGCCAGAGCACTTAATAACCAGGTGGTAATTTGTGCGCCATGACTGGTCACATTATTGTAGATAAGAATGACAATCAGCCCGACGAAGATAACGCTGTCGATGCGACCGCGCCGCAGCAAAGGAATTGCCAGCAGGGTGGGGCCATTGCGGCGGGGCATAATGAACTGATCGTATATCGCAAAGGCAAGCAGTGCGGCGATGAACAGAATCAGCACCAGTTCCGTGATGGTCATTAATCCTCCAGATAAAAAAACGGGGCCAAAAGGCCCCGGTAGTGTACAACAGTCTTACAGTCCAAGCAGGCCGCAAGCGTAACCAGCGATACCGATGACGAAGAAGCCAACGATGATCCACAGCGGGTTCACTTTTTTGCGCAGCAGCCACATACAGGCGAAGGTCAGCAGCAGCGGTACCAGGCCCGGCATTAACTGGTCAAGAATGGTCTGTACAGTGGTAACGTGCTCTTTACCCGTCTGGTCAGTGATGCGTGAGACGACCAGCGGGATATTGACATGTGTCCACTTGTTAACCAATGCCCCCATGACAAACAGGCCGAGAATAGACGCCCCTTCCGTCAGTTTTTGCAGGAAGCCGCCGCCCATATCTTTAACGATATCGATGCCCTTGGAGTAACCATATGCTACGCCGTAGTAACGCGTTGCCAGACGCACCAGGTTAAACAGGATAAAGAACAGCAACGGACCTAACAGGCTGCCGCTCATCGCGATACCGGCGCCCAGCGCTGCAAATACCGGACGTACCGTACCCCAGAAGATTGGGTCGCCTACACCTGCCAGCGGACCCATCAGACCTACTTTGATACCGTTGATTGCACCATCGTCGATCTCTGCACCGTTAGCACGCTGTTCTTCCAGCGCCAGGGTTACGCCCAGAATTGGCGCCGCCACGAACGGTTGGGTGTTAAAGAATTCGAGGTGACGTTTAATCGCCTGTTTACGGGCATCGTTATTTTCCGGGTAGAGGCGACGAATCGCCGGCACCATAGAGAAGCAGAAGCCCAGCGCCTGCATACGCTCGAAGTTCCATGAACCCTGGAAGAGGTTAGAACGCAGGAAGACGCCACGAATATCACTCTTAGTGAGTTTTTTCTCAGTGGTAGTTTGAGTTGTATCAACCATTTCGCTCACCTGTTAGTCCAGTTCGTTGTCGAGATCGTTGTTACCAGCAGCCTGAACTGGCGCACCGGCGACACGGTTATATTTCGGGCTCAGCTGAATGTAGAGCACCGCCATAACGGTACCGATGACACCCAGAGCAACCAGGTTAAAGTTGGTGAATGCTGCGGTTACGAAGCCGAGGTAGAAGAACGGCATCAGGTAGCCAGCACGCATCATGTTGATAACCATCGCATAACCAACTACCACGATCATGCCACCGGCAATGTTCAGACCATTGGTCACCACTTCCGGAATGGCGTTCAGCATGTTTTGAACTTCACTGGTACCAACAGAAAGCGCAACGATAACGGCCGGAATAGCCACACGCATAGCTTGCAGGAACAGAGACGAAACGTGGATCCATGAAATCGCCGTCAGGTTACCGTTTTCAGCTGCTTTATCCGCAGCGTGCTGGAAGGCAACGGTAATAGTACGAACGATAATGGTAAGAACCTGGCCTGCTGCTGCCAGAGGGATTGCCAGCGCGATACCGGCACCGATGCTCTGATGACCAGCAATAACCAGAATGGTAGAAATAATAGAAGCCAGGGCGGCGTCAGGTGCAACAGCGGCACCGATGTTCATCCAACCCAGCGCGATCATTTCAAGGGTACCACCGATAATAATACCGGTTTTCATATCCCCAAGAACGATACCCACCAGGGTACACGCGATTAGCGGACGGTGAAACTGAAATTCATCGAGGATTGATCCCATACCTGCGATACAGGCTACGATAAATACCAGCACAATTTGAAGAGCGGTAATCTCCATTGTACTTCTCCTGTTTACGTAAGACTTAAGTGTGAAAACTGAGTGATAATCAACACAATACGTTACTTATCGATTTTGCTGATCAGATCCATCATTTTCAGTTTCTGGTCGGTGGAAACCTTACGGACTTCCAGCTCGATACCGCGCGCATTCAGTTTCTTGAACGCTTCGATATCTTTTTCATCAACCGAAACCGCGTTATTCACCTGAGTTTTGCCCTGACGGAATGCCATACCACCGACGTTGACTGAGGTGATTTTCACGCCGCCTTCAACGAGACGCTCAACATCTGTCGGGTTGGTAAATAACAGCATCACGCGTTCGCCCGCATATTTCGGGTTGTTGTAGACGCGAATCATTTTGGCGACATCAACTACATGCGCTGTTACGCCGGGAGGTGCAACCTGGGTGAGTAGTGTCTTACGAACGGTATCCGCAGCCACTTCGTCACTAACTACGATGATACGGGAGACATTAGTTTCTTTGGTCCAGCGGGTAGCAACCTGACCGTGAATCAAACGATCGTCGATACGCGCGAGGCCAATTACCATATAGTCGTTTGGTCCCATCGGTTTTGCCGGTGCAGGAGCCGCTTTCGGTGCCGCTGCGGCGGGGGCAGGTGCTGCTTTTTCAACTGGTTTCGCTTTCAGTGCTTTCACACCTTCGCGGCCTGTTTCTACGGCCAGTGCTACCAGTTCGTCAAAGCCTGGGTCATCATCACGAGCCATTAACGTTTCCACTAACATTGGAATGTTAACGCCTGCGATCACTTCATAATGCTCTTTGTCGACGACAATGCGGCTGGCAGCATTGAACGGACTGCCTCCCCATGTATCAACGAGAAACAGCACGCCTTTAGTGGTGTCGAGTTTTGCCAACTGAGCGTTGTACTTTTCGATTAGCGTTTCGGCATTTTCGCCAGGAACAAAATCGATCCAGCCAACGTTTTCCTGCTCGCCTAACAGCATCTCTGCCGTTTTAAGCAACTGCTCTGCAGCCCAACCATGTGTGCCTATAACAATAGCAATGGTCACTTGCTACCTCCTTATTATTGTTAACATCTCAACGTGCCAGATGTATTTTTGAATCGTCGTCCACAATCGAATCGATTCAGATAAGGGCTACAACCAGAAACCCCCTGTGCCTCGCGATTTATTTTAGATATCGAAAAAAATATTTTATGTGATGAAGATCCGTAAATTAACTTTGAATTGACAAAATTCCGAAAGAGTAAAAAATGTTGTCACATTCATTTGCAAAGGAAGGTAAATCTTTGCCAAATCAGAGATCTCTCTGATATGTTTAACTCCCGTTTAACAACCAAGGAGTATAGGGCTGCAGCCCGCAGTATGGATCGTCACCGACGTCACTTCAGCATCAGGCCATATAGCGCCTGCCTTCCTGGCATTTTTTGCCGTACCTTTTGTTTGTATTTTCTCGTTTCGCCTGCATTATTTCTGGCGCCGATTAGCTATTCCTTAAGCAGGAGCTTGTCATGGAATTCTTAATGGACCCCTCGATTTGGGCGGGGCTGCTCACGCTTGTCGTCCTTGAAATCGTGCTGGGTATCGATAACCTGGTTTTTATCGCCATCCTTGCCGATAAACTGCCGCCGAAACAACGTGATAAAGCGCGTTTGTTGGGGCTGTCACTGGCGTTGATTATGCGCCTGGGGCTGTTATCGCTGATTTCATGGATGGTCACGCTGACCAAACCACTATTTACCGTAATGGATTTTTCTTTCTCCGGGCGCGATCTGATTATGTTGTTCGGGGGGATATTCTTGCTGTTCAAAGCGACAACCGAGTTGCATGAGCGGCTGGAAAACCGCGATCATGACTCTGGTCACGGTAAAGGTTATGCCAGTTTCTGGGTGGTCGTCACACAGATTGTCATCCTTGACGCTGTCTTCTCGCTGGATGCAGTGATTACTGCCGTAGGGATGGTCAACCATCTACCGGTAATGATGGCTGCGGTAGTGATTGCGATGGCAGTTATGCTGCTGGCATCGAAACCGCTGACGCGATTCGTTAACCAGCATCCAACAGTTGTAGTGCTCTGTTTGAGCTTCCTGTTGATGATTGGTCTGAGCCTCGTAGCTGAAGGTTTTGGTTTCCATATTCCAAAAGGCTACCTGTATGCAGCAATTGGTTTCTCGATCATCATCGAAGTGTTTAACCAGATTGCGCGGCGTAATTTTATTCGCCATCAGTCGACTTTACCGCTGCGTGCGCGTACCGCCGATGCCATTCTGCGTTTGATGGGGGGTAAACGTCAGGCAAATATTCAACACGATGCTGATAACCCGGTGCCAATTCCGGTTCCAGAAGGTGCCTTTGCCGAAGAAGAGCGTTATATGATTAACGGCGTACTGACTTTGGCGTCACGCTCTCTGCGCGGCATTATGACGCCACGCGGTGAGATCAGTTGGGTAGATGCTAACCTTGGCGTTGATGAAATCCGCCAGCAACTGCTCTCTTCACCGCACAGCCTGTTTCCGGTGTGTCGTGGTGAGCTGGATGAAATCATCGGTATCGTGCGTGCCAAAGAACTGCTGGTGGCACTGGAAGTCGGTGTCGACGTGACGGCAATTGCTTCGGCTTCTCCGGCGATAATCGTTCCGGAAACCCTCGACCCGATCAACCTGCTGGGCGTGTTGCGTCGTGCTCGCGGTAGTTTTGTTATCGTCACCAACGAGTTTGGTGTGGTGCAAGGTCTGGTTACGCCGCTGGATGTACTGGAAGCCATTGCTGGTGAGTTCCCGGATGCAGATGAAACGCCGGAAATTGTTATCGATGGCGACGGTTGGCTGGTAAAAGGTGGTACAGACTTACATGCCTTGCAGCAGGCGCTTGATGTTGAGCACCTTACCGATGATGATGATATTGCGACGGTTGCAGGTCTGGTAATTTCGGCAAATGGTCACATTCCTCGCGCAGGCGACGTGATCGATGTTGGACCGCTGCATATCACCATCGTAGAAGCCAATGATTATCGTGTTGATCTGGTTCGCATTGTTAAAGAGCAACCGGCGCACGATGAAGACGAGTAAGCGTTAACGTAACGGTATAATGGGTGTGATGCGCCCATTATGCCGGGTGGGCGGCGGTTGGCTGCCCGCCAGCCATTTCGGGAAATCACGCAGCGGCATGGGTTGCGCGTACAAATACCCTTGTAAAATATGCACGCCATGACGGCGCAAATACTTCGCTTGTTCTTGCGTTTCCACACCTTCTGCCACCAGTTCAATATTCAGTCTTTGCCCCAGCGCGATGATGATATCGGTCACCGTTGAGTTAACCGCGTCAGAACCGATAGCTGCGGTAAATGACTTATCAATTTTCAGCACGTCAGGACGTAACGTTTCCAGCCAGGAAAACGAACTGTTGCCGGTGCCGAAGTCATCAATCGCCAGTTTGACGTTTTTACGATGCAGTTCGCGGGCAATCCGATAATCAACATCCAGTAAGGCATCGCGCTCGGTAATTTCGAGGATTAGTGGCTGAATCGGGTTAGCACTAAACCAGTAACGATTGAGATCTTTTAACAATACGCCACGGCGAAAATGGCTGGGGGCGACGTTAATGCCGATGTGGAACTGGCTGCTCATTGGAAAAACGTGGAGTTGACGGATGGTTTCCATCATCACATAACGGGTAAGTGGCACTATCAGGTGATGTTCTTCCGCAATGGGGATAAAAACATCCGGCGAGATCCATCCCTGACGCGGATTATTCCAGCGCAGCAATATCTCTACACCAATACATTGCTGCGAGCGCGCGTTGAGTAGAGGCTGACAAAATAACTCAAATTCGCGCTGCGCCAGCCCGAGATTTATCTCGCGTGAAAAGCTCATTCTATGGGCCGTGGCCAACCATGCGATGTACCCCACCAGTAAACTCAACAGTACCGCTAGTGGAAACTGGCTGGGAAGATATTGCAACGCCAGCGCTGTCGCACCAGGTCCACTAACGCTGATGATAAAAGGAAAATTCTGCGATGAAACCTGGTAACGTTCATTGCCATTAAGCGGAGGTAAAGAATCAACCAGACCATCATCATAGAGTAAATGGCGATCGGCTACCGTCAGGCTGGCCGTTCTTATTTGCGGTAATTGCGGCTCCAGCAACATTGCCATCAACAGGTCGATGTTGATCATCTCCATCACGCCATCTCGACCATTGCCCGGTAAAGGTGTCCACTGAATCAATACCGGGCTGTCTTTAATTAATACGCGGTCGGTAGTTAAGCGTAAAAGGGGCTGCGGCGCGGGTAAATCAGCCTGGATATCTTCAGCAGGAACATTGCGATAACCAAAAATGCTGGAACAATAAAGCGTGCCGTCTTGCACCAGGCCAATTGACCGTACAGTTTGCAGTTTTGCCGCCTGTTTGCGTAAGGGGAGATGGGCGACTGAGCAGGGGAGTCCAATCAGGGGAAGCAGTACGTTGTTACCCGCCTGAAGTGGAAGCAGGACTTTGTCTAATTCCTCAACGGCGTGATTGGCAAAGAGCACTACCCGCTGCTGATTTAAGTTCCGCTGTGAAATAAATCGCACGCTCAGTGTTGCCACAAACGTAAAGAGTGCGCAAATCGTACAAACAATCATTCGATTACGGCGATAGGTTTTAATGATCCGTTGTGCTTTTTGCATGCGGGCCACCCGGTAAGCGTATGGCGACAAACGCCTGACGCAACAGTGGAAGTGTAGTGGGGAAAATTACAGCAGACGAGAAAGCGAGGATAAATTCGCCCATCCGTTGCAGATGGGCGAGGATAAAGTATTAGTCACACTGGACTTTAATCGCCAGACCACCGCGTGAGGTTTCGCGATATTTAGCGTTCATATCCTTTCCTGTTTCGTACATCGTTTCGATGACTTTATCCAGTGAGACGCGTGGTGCACTAGTACGACGCAGAGCCATCCGCGCGGCGTTAATCGCCTTCACTGATGCAATAGCGTTACGTTCAATGCACGGAACCTGAACCTGACCCGCAACCGGGTCGCAAGTCAGACCAAGATTGTGTTCCATGCCAATTTCTGCCGCCACGCAAACCTGTTCAGGGCTACCGCCCAACAGTTCTGCAAGACCCGCCGCAGCCATTGAACAGGCAACGCCCACTTCGCCCTGGCAACCGACTTCCGCACCGGAAATAGACGCGTTCATTTTGTACAGTGCGCCAATCGCTCCGGCCGCCATAAAGTAGCGGGTATAAATATCAGGGCTGACCGATTCAATGAAGTGGTCATAGTATGCCAGCACTGCCGGAACGATGCCGCAAGCACCGTTAGTCGGTGCAGTTACCACACGCCCCCCCGCTGCGTTTTCTTCGTTAACTGCCAGCGCAAACATGTTTACCCAGTCGATGACATTCATCGGATCGTTAGACAGTTTATCGCTGGAAACCAGCATACGGCGCAGGGCAGACGCACGGCGCGGAACACGCAGCGGGCCAGGCAATACGCCTTCGGTGTTCATGCCGCGATCGATACATGCCTGCATGGTTTGCCAGACATGAGCGAAATACTCGTCGATCTCTTTCTTACTGTGCAGCGCCAGTTCGTTCTGCATTGCCAGACCGGAAAGGGAATAACCGGTTTCATTACAGTATGCCAGCAGCTCGGTGGCGGATTTAAACGGATACGGCACACTGACTTCGTTGGCGGCATCGTGACCAAAATGTTCTTCATCGACGATAAAACCGCCGCCGATGGAATAATAAGTTTTGCTGTAAACAACTGTATCGCCGTTATACGCGTGGATTTGCATGCCGTTTTCATGCAGCGGCAGGTTACCGTTATGAAAACGCATCCCGTTATCGCGTGGGAAATCCACTTCATGCCGTCCCTGTGCCAGCAGCAGACGTTCGCGCTCTTCTACGTCGCGAATAAAACCGGGAATACTGTCGATATCCACGGTGGCAGGTTCGTTACCTGCAAGGCCCATAATAATGGCGATATCGGTGTGGTGGCCTTTACCCGTCAGCGACAGTGAACCATAAACGTCCACGGCAACGCGGGTAACGCTATCCAGTAAGCCTTTTTCGACCAGATCATCGACGAACTGTTTACCCGCCTTCATAGGCCCTACAGTATGGGAAGATGAGGGACCAATCCCCACCTTAAACATGTCGAATAGACTAATCACGATAATACTCCTGACAAGGTGACTGGACTTCCAGTAACGAACGAATAACAGCGCATAGTGTAAGAGGGAACGCGGCGACAGGCTTAACTATTCACATGAATTAAACTAATCAAAAACCGCGATTTAACTAATATTGCGATGATTGTCTCAAGTAGTGTTTTGTAGATGTAAAGATAAGTATAGTCAGGGTTTCACACCAATTTGCAGCGCCAGTTCACGAATTATGCCTGCGGTCATTCCCCATACAAAATACTGTTCGTACCAGGAAAGCCATACCCGATGCGAATCGCCACGGCGGTAGATATCCAAAGGATGATAACGGCCCAAATGTAACGCCTGGGCGAGCGGCATTTCAAATACTGCGGAGACTTCATCTTCACTGGCGCGATACGGTAAATCAGGCGGGATAATGCCGACCACGGGAGTGACCTGGTAGCCCGTTACGCTATCGACAGGGGGTAACACGCCGATAACCTCAACGGCTGAAGGCGGTATGGCGACCTCTTCTTCGGCTTCACGCAGCGCAGCGGCGATAACTGACGCGTCCGTGTCATCGACTGCACCTCCAGGGAATGCGACTTGTCCAGCATGTTTGCGCAGATGAATGGAACGCTGAGTCAGCAGCAAGCCTGGTTGCGGTCGGCGGACAATGGGGATTAACACGGCAGCCTGACGATGATTTAAGGTTTCCCGGTTAATTTGCGGACGCAATAGTTGAAATCGCGATAAAAAATCATCAAGCGTCAGGCCACGGTATTCCACGTCTTACTTCTCCAGTTGCTTCAGGATACGATTAACTTTATCAAAAGTTTCCTGATATTCCGCTTCTTCCTGGCTATCAGCAACGATGCCGCCACCAGCGGAACAGTAAATCTGCCCGTTAACCGCCGTTAGCGTGCGGATGGTGATGCTGGTATCCATATTGCCGCAGAAACTTAAATAGCCAATGCTGCCGCACCAGGCATTGCGTCGCTGCGGTTCCAGTTCATCAATAATCTCCATTGCCCGCACTTTCGGCGCGCCAGTTATTGAACCACCAGGAAAAGCCGCGCGCAGCAGATCGCTGGCGTGTAACTGTTCTGGTAGTCGCGCCGTTATGGTGCTAACCAGATGATGCACGGCAGGGAAGGGTTCTACAACAAACAGTTCAGGCACTTTTACTGAGCCTGGTACGGCAACGCGACCGATGTCATTGCGCATTAAATCGACAATCATCAGGTTTTCGGCGCGATCTTTCGGTGAGTTCGCCAGTTTTTCAGCTTGTTTGCTATCTTCCTGAGGATCGGACAAGCGTGGGAGCGTGCCTTTAATCGGGCGGGTCTGGATCTCACCACCATCACAAAGAATGAACCGTTCTGGTGAAAGGCTTAAAATCACGCCTTGCTCCAGACGCAGGAAGGCACTGAACGGTGCGCGGTTGGCCTGATTAAGCTGAACGAACGCCTGCCATTCATCGCCAGAATAGGTCGCGTGAAAACGCTGGGCGAGATTCACCTGATAGCAATCGCCGCTGTGCAGATATTCCTGTACCTGGCGAAATTTCTCGCCATACTGCTCGCGGTTCATATTGGATTGCCAGGCGGATGTTAACTGGAAATCTTGCTGTGGTGCTATTTGCTGGCTGTCCAGCCACGCCAGACGAGCATTGATATCACGATGGCTGAGTAGCGAAATACGCTGGCGCTGGTGATCGACGATCAGCGCCCAGTCGTAGATACCAACCGCCATATCAGGCAGGTCGATATCTCTCAGCGCCACTTCCGGCAGTGACTCAAAACGGCGGCCCAGATCGTAGCCAAACAGCCCCAGTGCGCCGCCCTGAAATGGCAAATCACCATTATGCGACGGGTGAATGTTTGCTCGGTCCAGTGCCTGCTGGAGCGCTTTGAGCGGATCGTCAGTGGTCGTTGTGCTGATTTCTCCTTCACATACCACGGTTTCATTATCGTGAGTGGTTAAAGTGTAAACGGGGTCAGCCACCACAATATCAAAGCGACTATGCGGATGGTCGGCATAGCCGGAGTGCAACAACATCGCCCACGGCAGGTGACTTAAGCGGGAGAAATAAAATTCAGCGGCGTCCTGACGCCAGGGTAAAGTAATCACAGCGGGAGATAACGTCTTCATCAGTCCTGACTCTACTGGCTATGTGCCGGGTAGCATGAAATAATTAGCGCCAACAATTTAGCAGGAGTTAACAATGTTTGCAGGTTTACCTTCACTCACCCATGAACAGCAGCAAAAAGCCGTTGAGCGTATTCAGGAACTGATGGCACAGGGGATGAGCAGTGGTCAGGCCATCGCACTGGTAGCCGAAGAGCTGCGCGCCAACCATACCGGCGAGCAAATAGTGGCGCGTTTTGAGGATGAGGACGAGTAACACAAAATGATCCGTATCGATTTCGTCACGGATGACGTCCTGTATCTTGATACGGATAGCCTCATCGGCTGGGATTTTTCCGGCATGAACTTACATCGTGCCATTTTTGACGGTATGAGCCTGGACGGCGCGCGTTATGACAATGGTCCGCTGTGTTGAAACAAAAATCACGGGGCCATATCTGTTGATTAATTTTGGCTGTGTTTATGATGACGAGAAAAAAGGACGCTTTTTTGAGGACAATGAAAGCGTCCGGATTGATTTTTAAAGCTGGAGTTTTAACTCACACAAGGGCTTTAAGTTCTTCCTGCATATAAGACGAGAAGTATTCAGGGTTTTTAATCACCACGCGTTCGTCAGAATCCATCTTTTTTGCCCATCCCACCATTTTTTCCGTGAATCCAGGATTCCAGCCTTCCTGTTCAGCTCGCGCAGTAATATCGGCGGTACTCGCGGGGACTCCCAGGTCATGCAAATATTTAAATATTCCTTTCGCCGTACTTTCATTCATCGAGCTTGGTGTTGATGCTGATACATCCATGGCACTAATGAAATCCAGGGCTTTATCTATTGCAGCAGGCATATTCTTGTCCTTAAATTAACCACGTTTTTGATAAGGCTATATATGACCTTAAATTGCATCTAATATCAAAGGGATTATAACGATATCTCATTAGTTAACCTGTTGACATTCAGGTAGTTTAAAGGTAGCAGGTCATGGCGGGTTTTCTAGTGATATGGCAAAAAATTAACGGTAAATCGCCGCGCTCCAGCCAGATTGTTAAGGGCAGAAAAGTCAGAGTAAACGGCTCGGGGAGTTAACAGAATGGTTTAATTTGGGTGATTAATATCATTTTTGTATAGATGCAGTTGAAATCATAAAAATAAGTTACCTGACGGATTTCATTATTTATCTAAAGTATCCTCTTAAACACTGGCCGATTTGTTTATAACCGACCAGTATTTTCGAACAATTATCGTCTGATTTTTACTTTGATAGAATTCTTTTTCAGGAATTAAACCGCAGCGATAATCTTAATTTCAACCTTGTACTGCGGATTCATCAGCCCCGCCTGCACCGTGCAGCGCACCGGCGCGTGACCCGCTACAACCCAGGCATCCCATGCTTTATTCATTGCCGCAAAGTCGTTTTTATCGGCAAGGAAAATGGTGGCATCCAGAATGCTCGATTTATTGCTGCCCTGTTTTTCCAGCACGGCGTCAATTTGCGCCAGCGTGTTGGCGGTTTGTTCAAAAGCATCGGCATCGAGGTTTTCTGGTACGCCAGTGTAGTAGAGCGTGTTGTTGTGGATCACCACATCAGACCAGCGGGCTTCAGCGTCGATACGAACGATAGTCATCATTATGTCCTCATTAACTTTCCATTTTTGTGCTGCAAAGACTGCCACAATGTGAGGTTGCCGTCACCACTTCAACTGGCGAAAACCAGCCTGGCCTGACATAATCCCTGTTCAAATCAACAGGGGGTAGTGTGACGGACGATTTTGCACCAGACGGTCAACTGGCGAAAGCGATACCTGGTTTTAAGCCGCGTGAACCACAGCGACAGATGGCAGTCGCTGTGACCCAGGCGATTGAAAAAAGCCAGCCGCTGGTGGTGGAAGCGGGAACCGGTACGGGTAAAACCTATGCCTACCTTGCTCCTGCACTGCGGGCGAAAAAGAAAGTCATCATCTCAACTGGCTCAAAAGCGTTGCAGGATCAGCTCTACAGCCGCGATTTGCCGACGGTGGCAAAGGCGCTGAAATACACTGGCAACGTGGCGTTGCTGAAAGGGCGCTCAAACTACCTCTGCCTCGAACGACTGGGACAGCAGGCACTGGCGGGCGGAGATTTGCCAGTACAAACCTTAAGCGATGTGATCCTCCTGCGTTCATGGTCAAATCAGACGGTAGATGGCGATATCAGCACCTGCGTTAGCGTGGCGGAAGACTCGCAGGCGTGGCCGCTGGTCACCAGCACCAACGACAACTGTCTTGGCAGCGACTGCCCGATGTATAAAGATTGCTTTGTGGTCAAAGCGCGTAAAAAAGCGATGGATGCTGATGTGGTTGTGGTGAACCATCATCTGTTTCTGGCGGATATGGTGGTGAAAGAAAGTGGATTTGGCGAGTTGATCCCGGAAGCAAACGTGATGATCTTCGACGAAGCCCACCAGCTGCCGGACATTGCCAGCCAGTACTTTGGACAGTCGCTCTCCAGCCGACAACTGCTCGATCTGGCAAAAGACATCACCATCGCCTATCGCACCGAATTAAAAGACACTCAACAGTTACAAAAATGCGCCGACCGTCTTGCCCAGAGCGCGCAGGATTTTCGTCTGCAACTCGGCGAGCCAGGTTATCGCGGTAATCTGCGCGAACTGTTAGCCAACCCACAAATTCAGCGGGCGTTTTTACTGCTCGATGACACCCTTGAACTCTGTTACGACGTGGCGAAACTGTCTTTGGGGCGTTCCGCCTTGCTGGATGCGGCATTTGAACGCGCCACGTTATATCGTACACGTCTGAAGCGGCTGAAAGAGATCAACCAACCAGGCTACAGCTACTGGTACGAATGCACTTCGCGCCATTTTACTTTGGCGCTCACGCCGCTTAGCGTGGCGGATAAATTTAAAGAGCTAATGGCGCAAAAGCCCGGAAGCTGGATCTTTACCTCGGCAACGTTGTCGGTGAATGACGATCTGCATCATTTCACCTCGCGGCTTGGCATCGAACAGGCCGAGTCGTTGCTGTTACCCAGCCCCTTTGATTACAGCCGCCAGGCGTTACTCTGTGTGCCGCGCAACCTGCCGCAAACCAATCAACCAGGTTCCGCACGGCAACTGGCAGCAATGTTGCGACCGATCATCGAAGCCAACAACGGTCGTTGTTTTATGCTTTGTACCTCGCACGCCATGATGCGCGATCTGGCCGAGCAGTTCCGCGCTACCATGACGCTTCCCGTTTTGTTGCAGGGGGAAACCAGCAAAGGCCAACTGTTGCAGCAGTTTGTCAGTGCCGGTAACGCGCTTCTTGTGGCAACCAGCAGCTTCTGGGAAGGGGTGGACGTGCGTGGCGATACATTGTCATTGGTGATTATCGACAAATTGCCGTTTACCTCGCCGGATGACCCACTGTTAAAAGCGCGCATGGAAGATTGCCGTTTGCGTGGTGGTGACCCGTTCGATGAAGTACAACTACCAGATGCCGTCATTACTCTCAAACAGGGAGTAGGGCGACTGATTCGCGACGCCGACGATCGCGGCGTGCTGGTGATTTGCGACAATCGGTTGGTGATGCGCCCTTATGGCGCCACTTTCCTTGCCAGCCTGCCGCCCGCGCCGCGTACCCGTGATATTGCCCGTGCGGTTCGTTTCCTTGCGATACCATCCTCCAGGTAATTTGTGATGGAGTATGGTATGATGCGCGCCTTTTTATTGATCTAAGCACGAAGACCCATGCGAATTCTGGCTATCGATACCGCGACAGAGGCCTGCTCTGTCGCCCTGTGGAACGACGGTACTGTCAATGCTCATTTCGAGCTTTGCCCACGTGAACATACTCAACGAATCTTACCGATGGTGCAGGATATCCTGACCACCAGCGGAATCTCCCTGACTGACATTAACGCTCTGGCTTACGGGCGCGGCCCCGGTAGTTTCACCGGCGTACGCATCGGTATTGGCATCGCGCAAGGACTGGCACTTGGTGCGGAGCTACCGATGATTGGCGTCTCCACGCTAATGACGATGGCGCAAGGGGCGTGGCGCAAAAACGGCGCAACCCGCGTGCTGGCAGCCATTGACGCGCGAATGGGCGAAGTTTACTGGGCCGAATATCAGCGAGATGAAAACGGTGTCTGGCATGGTGAAGAAACCGAAGCCGTACTCAAACCAGAACTCGTTCATGAACGGATGCAACAGCTTTCCGGTGAATGGGCGACCGTGGGTACAGGCTGGCAAGCCTGGCCGGATCTCGGTAAAGAGAGCGGGCTGGTTTTGCGCGATGGCGAAGTGTTACTGCCCGCTGCAGAAGATATGCTGCCGATTGCCTGTCAGATGTTTGCCGAGGGTAAAACGGTGGCGGTGGAACATGCCGAGCCGGTTTATTTGCGTAACAACGTCGCGTGGAAGAAACTTCCGGGCAAAGAATGAATCTTAAGAGTATGCCCTGAGAAAAAAAGGAGTCGCATCATGGCGGTTCAAAACAATGTTATCAAAGGCATACTGGCAGGTACGTTTGCGCTAATACTGAGCGGTTGTGTCACTGTGCCGGACGCCATTAAAGGCAGTAGCCCAACGCCGCAACAAGATTTAGTTCGGGTGATGAATGTGCCGCAGCTGTACGTTGGTCAGGAAGCGCGATTTGGCGGTAAAGTGGTTGCGGTGCAAAACCAGCAAGGGAAAACCCGCCTGGAAATTGCCACTGTACCACTCGACAGCGGAGCAAGGCCGACGCTGGGAGAACCGTCGCGTGGGCGCATTTATGCCGATGTGAATGGTTTTCTTGATCCGGTCGATTTCCGAGGCCAGCTGGTGACAGTTGTCGGGCCAATCACCGGTACGGTTGACGGAAAAATCGGCAACACGCCATATAAATTTATGGTAATGCAGGCAACGGGTTACAAACGTTGGCATTTAACCCAGCAGGTGATTATGCCGCCACAGCCGATTGATCCTTGGTTTTATGGTGGGCGAGGCTGGCCCTATGGCTACGGCGGATGGGGCTGGTATAATCCCGGCCCCGCGAGAGTACAAACAGTTGTAACTGAATAATTGCTTGTTTTTAAAGAAAAAGAAACAGCGGCTGGTCCGCTGTTTCTGCATTCTTACGGTAAAGATAAAAATAAATAGTGACGCGCTTCGCAACCTTTTCGTTGGGTAATTATCAAGCTGGTAAGATGAGTTAATATTATGTTAACAACATGTTTATCACTTGGGGTTGCGATGACGACGAACACGCATTTTAGAGGTGAAGAATTGAAGAAGGTTTGGCTTAACCGTTATCCCGCGGACGTTCCGACGGAGATCAACCCTGACCGTTATCAATCTCTGGTAGATATGTTTGAGCAGTCGGTCACGCGCTACGCCGATCAGCCCGCGTTTATGAATATGGGGGAGGTAATGACCTTCCGCAAGCTGGAAGAACGCAGTCGCGCGTTTGCCGCTTATTTGCAACAAGGGTTGGGGCTGAAGAAAGGCGATCGCGTTGCGCTGATGATGCCTAACTTATTGCAATATCCAGTGGCGCTGTTCGGCATTTTGCGCGCCGGGATGATTGTCGTAAACGTCAACCCGTTGTATACCCCGCGCGAGCTTGAGCATCAGCTTAACGATAGTGGCGCATCGGCGATTGTTATCGTGTCTAACTTTGCTCACACCCTGGAAAAAGTGGTTGATAAAACTGCAGTCCAGCACGTTATTCTGACCCGTATGGGCGATCAACTTTCTACGGCAAAAGGCACGGTAGTCAATTTCGTTGTTAAATACATCAAGCGTCTGGTGCCGAAATACCATCTGCCAGATGCCATTTCATTTCGTAGCGCCCTGCATAACGGCTACCGGATGCAGTACGTCAAACCCGAACTGGTGCCGGAAGATTTAGCCTTCCTGCAATATACCGGCGGCACCACAGGCGTGGCGAAAGGCGCGATGCTGACTCACCGCAATATGCTGGCGAACCTGGAACAGGTCAACGCCACCTATGGGCCGTTGCTGCATCCAGGTAAAGAACTGGTAGTAACGGCACTGCCGCTCTATCACATTTTTGCACTGACCATTAACTGTCTGCTGTTTATTGAACTGGGCGGGCAGAACCTGCTTATTACTAACCCACGTGATATTCCGGGGCTGGTGAAAGAGCTGGCAAAATATCCGTTTACCGCTATCACCGGCGTAAACACCTTGTTCAATGCGTTGCTGAACAATAAAGAGTTCCAGCAACTGGATTTCTCCAGTCTGCACCTTTCCGCAGGCGGTGGGATGCCTGTTCAACAAGTGGTGGCAGAACGCTGGGTGAAACTGACCGGACAGTATCTGCTGGAAGGTTATGGCCTGACCGAGTGCGCGCCGCTGGTCAGCGTTAACCCGTATGATATTGATTATCATAGCGGTAGCATCGGTTTGCCGGTGCCATCGACGGAAGCCAAACTGGTGGATGACGACGACAACGAAGTACCACCGGGTCAACCGGGTGAGCTTTGTGTCAAAGGACCGCAGGTGATGCTGGGGTACTGGCAGCGTCCGGATGCTACCGATGAGATCATCAAAAATGGCTGGTTACACACTGGCGACATCGCGGTGATGGATGAAGAAGGATTCCTGCGCATTGTCGATCGTAAAAAAGACATGATTCTGGTTTCCGGTTTTAACGTTTATCCCAACGAGATTGAAGATGTCGTCATGCAGCACCCTGGCGTACAGGAAGTCGCGGCTGTTGGCGTACCTTCCAGCTCCAGTGGTGAAGCGGTGAAAATCTTCGTAGTGAAAAAAGATCCATCGCTTACCGAAGAGTCACTGGTGACCTTTTGTCGCCGTCAGCTCACGGGCTACAAAGTACCTAAGCTGGTGGAGTTTCGTGATGAGTTACCGAAATCTAACGTCGGAAAAATTTTGCGACGAGAATTACGTGACGAAGCGCGCGGCAAAGTGGACAATAAAGCCTGAGCGTTAAGTCAGTCGTCAGACGCCGGTTAATCCGGCGTTTTTTTTGACGCCCACTAAAGAGAATACAATTTGAATTACCAAATGATTACCACGGACGATGCGCTGGCTTCTTTGTGTGAAGCCGTCCGTGCCTTTCCGGCGATAGCCCTGGATACTGAATTTGTTCGTACGCGCACCTATTACCCGCAGCTGGGGTTGATTCAACTTTTCGATGGCGAGCATCTGGCGCTAATCGATCCGCTCGGGATCACCGACTGGTCACCGCTGAAAGCGATCCTGCGTGATCCGTCCATTACCAAATTTCTCCATGCGGGCAGTGAGGATCTGGAAGTGTTCCTCAATGTCTTTGGCGAATTACCACAACCCCTGATTGACACGCAAATCCTCGCTGCTTTCTGCGGACGCCCGATGTCGTGGGGATTTGCTTCCATGGTGGAAGAGTACACCGGCGTTACGCTCGACAAGAGTGAATCGCGCACCGACTGGGTGGCAAGACCGCTAACCGAACGTCAATGCGAATACGCGGCAGCGGACGTCTGGTATTTGTTACCGATCACCGCAAAGCTAATGGTAGAAACGGAAGCCTCTGGCTGGTTACCTGCGGCACTGGATGAATGCCGCCTGATGCAAATGCGTCGTCAGGAAGTCGTTGCGCCGGAAGATGCCTGGCGTGATATCACCAATGCCTGGCAGTTACGCACACGCCAACTGGCCTGTCTGCAACTGTTAGCCGACTGGCGCCTGCGTAAAGCGCGGGAGCGCGATCTGGCGGTTAACTTTGTCGTGCGTGAAGAGCATTTGTGGTCGGTGGCGCGTTATATGCCGGGGAGTTTGGGCGAGCTGGGCAGTCTGGGTTTATCCGGTAGCGAAATCCGCTTTCACGGTAAAACGCTGTTGGCGCTGGTGGAAAAAGCGCAGGCATTGCCGGAAGAGGCCTTACCGCAGCCGATGCTTAACCTGATGGATATGCCCGGTTATCGCAAAGCGTTTAAAGCGATTAAGTCGCTGATCACTGACGTGAGCGAAACACACAAGATCAGCGTCGAATTGCTGGCATCGCGTCGGCAAATCAACCAACTGCTGAACTGGCACTGGAAACTGAAACCGCAGAACAATTTGCCGGAGCTGATTTCCGGCTGGCGCGGTGAGCTGATGGCAGAAGCATTGCACAATTTATTGCAGGAATATCCGCAGTAAAACCTTCCTGAGCCGGACAGGTGCGTCCGGCTTCAGGCAAACTACAAATCCAACACCAGGCGTTTACCCTTCGCGCGTGAACAACAGATCAACATACTTTGCTGGCTGGCGCGTTCTTCATCGCTAAAATACTGGTCCCGATGGTCAGCTTCACCTTCCAGAATCGCCGTTTCGCAGGTTCCGCATACCCCTTCACGACATAAACATTCCACTTTTGCCGCTTTATTATTTTCAATAACCTGCAAAATGGTCATCTCTTCCGGCACCACAAACTCTTTACCGGAACGGGCGAGCACCAGTGTAAACGCATCGCCGGTTTTGTCTTCAATAGCAAACTGCTCAAAATGCAGCGTATCGGCGGCGATGTCCAGACGTGCAGCTTCACTTCTTACCGCTTCATTTAGCGCCTCGGGGCCACAGGTATAAACGTGTGTGCCAGGTTCGATATCCGCCAATAATCGCGCTAATTCAAGTCGCGTTCCGATCGATGAGTGATGAAAATGGATTTTATCAGTCTGCGGATGCTGGACTAGCTCATCACGAAATGCGCAACTTTCTGGATTTCGCGAGCAGTAATGTAGCTGCCAGTCGACGTCGCTGTGTTGCAACTCTGCCATATGCGACAGGAAAGGGGTGATACCAATACCGCCCGCGATAAACAGATGCTTTCTGGCCGAGGGAATTAGCGCAAACAGATTATTAGGCGTCGAAATGGTCAACAGATCGCCAGCTTTCACCTGCTGATGCAAAAAGCGCGAACCACCGCGCGAGTTTTCTTCCAGTCGAACGGCAATCTGATAATGAGTTGTATCGAGCGGCGAACTCAGCAGCGAATACGCATTGCTGTACTGGTTATCACCATCGCTCATCTGCACAATGACGTGACTTCCTCCGGTGAACGCAGGTAATGGTTTGCCATCGGTTGTCACCAGCGTGAAGCGTTTCACCCGTTCGGTAAGCGGTTCCACCTGACTCACCTGTACTTCAAACATTTGATAGTCTGACATTGCTGTACTCCATCAAAAATCAGCCCGGCGGCGGAATAGACCGCCGCCGATGTCATTAGTCCTTAAATACCTGCGCCAGCAGATTATGGAAATGGGCGATACCGTGTTCGGAAATCCCGCTACCGCTACTGTCGGCCATGATGCGCCCCTGACCACGATAGCCACGCGATTTCAGCCCTTTCTGTACGCTTTCAACCAGACGTAAATCCTCCGGACGGAACACATCGCGATACCACTCAATCAGCGATTTTTGCTCGTCGGTTAACTCTTCATTGGTGAAGTAAATATCGTAGTTTTGCAGGGTGGTTTCAGAATCCACCGGGAATTCATAAATGACCGTCATCATCCCTTTGATCGGTGTGACGTTCAGCATAGTGCACGGCCACAGCCAGAAACCGTGGAATGCCGCATCCGTACCCTCTTCAAATTTAAACGACTGTTCTGACGGTTTGGCGAAACCGTATTGCAGTGTCCAGTTGCCGTGCATGGTGTGCCAGTAACGATCAACCTGAACGGAGTCGGAGAAACCTGGATGCGCCGGACCACAGTGATAGCACTCGAGATAGTTATCGACAATGTTCTTCCAGTTGGCAGGCGTGCGGGTGGTAAAGCGGGCCGCCAGTTTCAGGTCGTGGACTTCCGGGCAGGCTTCCAGCACTTTCGCGCCCAGACCGGGTAACTGATCTTCAACGCTGGTGGCGTTGGGGTCCATGTTGATGAAGACGAATCCGGCATATTCTTCCAGACGCACCGGGACCAGTTGCGCTTTGTCGCTGTCGAAATTAGCGACGTTTTCACAGTTACGTGCGTGGGCCAGGTTGCCATCGAGTTTGAATGCCCATGCGTGATACGGACAGGTAATCACATTTTTTGCTTTTCCTTCACCGCTCAACAACTGATGACCACGGTGCGGACACACGTTATAGAACGCGCGCAAAACCTTATCACGACCGCGTACCAGAACAATGCTTTCGCCAATGATCTCACGCGTCACGTAATCATTCGCATTCGCCAGTTCGCTACTGTGGGCGACGCAAATCCAGCTTTTGGCGAAGACGTTCTCTTTTTCGTGTTCAAAGGCGTTCTGATCGGTATAGAAACGGGCCGGAATAGTCCATGCCTCTTGCGGGTTAGCGCAAAAATTTTCGGGTAGTACTAAGTCAGGGCTCAGATTGCTCATAGGGATACCTTTATCGTTAGGATGATGGCGTTCAGTTGTCGCCTTTGAATACCGTTCCTGCCGGGATCAGCGGATCTTTTTCCGATGCTTCTACCGGTGTCTGCGGGAGATAATGTTCAACTTGATGAGCCGGAATGTCGGCGTAATCCTGTTTCAGCCAGCGAAGAAATCCGCCGACTTTCACCAGTAAAATGACGAGGAAGGGAAGGGCTGTGAGCACGACGGTGGTTTTCATCGTTTCCAGCGACGCGCCGGTGAACAGAATTGAAAGCGGGATCAGTGTGATCACCACGCACCAGAAAAGACGCAGCCCACGGTCAGGATCGTCACCTTCCTGGAGATTTCGCGTACTGGTCGCCGCCATGGTGTAGGCCACCGCATCCATATGCGAGGCAAGGAAAATAATCATCACGCCCAGGTATGCGGCGAGGAACAATTTACCGGCTGGCAACGACATCAGAACTTGTTGAACGGCAGTTTCACCGCCCAGTGTTTCCAGCACCTGTGGGACGTTGATTACGCCATTGATAAACTGATGAATGGCATAGCTTTCCATTACACCGAAGAAGAACCAGCAACCGACGGTGCTGCCGAGGATCAAGCCCCAGATAACTTCTTTAATCTTACGACCGCGCGAAACGCGGGTGACAAACATTGCCACACCGGGCGTGTATGAGATCCACCACAGCCAGTAGAAAACGGTCCAGTTGCGGGTAAATGAACCATCGCCAAGCGGATCGGTAAATAAGCTCATTTGCAGGAAGTTTTGCGTGGTCAGGCCGATGGCATTGATGATGCTGTTGGTAATAAATTCGGTTGGGCCGACAATCAGAACCAGCAATGGCAGCAGGAAGGCGCCCCAGCCAACCATTTTGCTCAGACGTTGCAAACCGTTGTTGATACCAATCCACGAGCTAAGGCAAAAAATGCCGCCGGAAAGCAGGATCACAAATGCCTGCACGGTGAAGTTATCCGGTAAACCGGTCAGCGCGGAAAGCCCACGGGTAAAGGTTGCGGCGGTGACGACCAGGGAAATGGTCAGTGCGCCGACAGTGGCGATCAGGAACATCAAATCGACCAGTTTTCCCCACGGACCTTGCGGGCGAACGCCGGTAATAGCAGCAATAATGCCGGAAAGGCTCAGCCCTTTATTTTTCCGCACATGAAAGTGGTAAGCCATGATTAATGAGGCCAGCGTATAAGTTGCCCAGGCGCTGATGCCCCAATGGAAGAAGGAGTAGGGAACGCTAAATTCGAGTGCCTGTTGTGAACGCGGCGCGATATTTAAACCAGGCGTTTGATAATAATAGGCCCACTCAGCAACCCCCCAATAAAGCGTAGAAGAACCTAAACCGGCACAAATAAACATAAACAGCCAGGAGAGCGTGCTGTATTCCGGTTTTCCTTCGCCAAGACGAATATTGCCGTATTTACTGGTGGCTAAATAAATCACCAGTCCCATTGCCAGCAAAACCAATACCTGTACGGCGGAACCTAACGTACGCGTGACAAAAGTGAATATTGCGTTGGCCGCGTCGGCCGATTGTTGTGGGAAAAGGCTTAATGCAGCTGCGATGAAAAGAATGGCCACCAGGCTGATGCTTATCAGCGGCACATCTTTTTTCTTAACATTGCTCATCATGAGTCATCTCCTAGGCATAAAAGCCCGTCTCTGGCTTTTGCCAGTTGTAATTATGTGCAGGGTAATGAATTGCATGTTGTGTTTAACAAATTGATTATTTGCATGTTACATAAATTAAACAATTAAGAATACGGAAAGCCATAAAACACGAAACGGAAACAATAAAAGGTGAAATGACGCAGGTTATTTACTGAAGAGAATGAATAAAAAAACCGCGTCAGTGACGCGGTTCAAATAAACTGGTTTGACCTTAACGCAAAATAATTTTGCAAATCGCGTCGGCAACCTGTGGCGTGGTGGCATTGCCTTTCATATCGGGTGTTTTCGGCCCGTGAGCAATCACTTCTTCAATCGCTGCCAGAATAGCGTTATGCGCTTGCTGGAAACGCTCATCGCCATTGCCGAGGAAATCGAGCATCATTGCACCGGCCCAAATCGTGGCGATAGGGTTAGCAATATTTTTCCCGTAGATATCCGGCGCAGAACCGTGGACAGGCTCGAAGAGCGACGGGAAAGTACGTTCCGGATTCAGGTTGGCGGATGGGGCAATGCCGATGGTGCCGGTGCAGGCCGGGCCAAGGTCGGAAAGGATATCGCCAAACAAATTGGATGCCACCACCACGTCAAAACGTTCTGGTTGCATCACAAAGCGAGCGCAGAGAATATCAATATGCTGCTTGTCCCAGCGGATCGCCGGGTAATTTTCTGCCATTGCTTCCACGCGTTCGTCCCAGTACGGCATGCTGATGGCTAAACCGTTCGATTTAGTGGCAGAAGTTAGCGTCTTACGTGGGCGGCTTTGTGCAAGTTCAAAGGCATAACGCAAAATACGGTCGACGCCACGGCGGGTAAATACCGATTCCTGGATGACAACCTCATGCTCCGTTCCTTCGTTTAGCCGTCCACCCAGAGACGAGTATTCGCCTTCCGTGTTCTCGCGCACTACGTAAAAATCGATATCGCCAGGTTGTTTCCCCGCCAGTGGGCAAGGTACGCCAGGAAAGAGGCGGACCGGACGCAGGTTAACGTATTGGTCAAATTCACGGCGAAATTTCAGCAGCGATCCCCATAACGAAATATGGTCCGGAACGGTATCTGGCCAGCCGACGGCACCAAAGTAGATAGCGTCGAAACTGCTGAGTTGTTCATGCCAGTCGTCCGGCATCATTTTGCCGTGATGGCTGTAATATTCGCAACTTGCCCATTCCATCTGCTCAAAGCTTAAGGCAAAGCCCCAGCGTTCAGCGGCAGCCTGTAACACACGAATCCCTTCAGGAAGGACTTCTTTGCCGATTCCATCCCCGGGTATTGCAGCGATCCGAAACGTTTTCATCATTGGGTTCTCACTTCCTGACCATCAAAATTGACAATACCCTCATCCTATAATTGACTGAAAAGGAATTAATCCCCGCAACTGGTGAAACATAAAACACGAATCATGAATAATTTACCGCTGCTGAACGATTTGCGCGTCTTTATGCTGGTGGCTCGCCGGGCTGGTTTTGCTGCTGTAGCAGAAGAAATGGGTGTTTCTCCGGCTTTCGTTAGCAAGCGTATCGCCTTACTGGAACAAACGCTGAACGTGGTGTTATTACACCGCACCACTCGTCGCGTGACGATCACCGAAGAAGGTGAGCGGATTTATGAGTGGGCGCAGCGCATATTGCAGGATGTCGGGCAGATGATGGATGAACTCTCCGACGTGCGCCTCGTGCCACAAGGGATGTTGCGTGTTATCAGTAGTTTTGGGTTTGGACGGCGAGTTGTAGCTCCGGCATTATCGGCGCTGGCAAAGGCTTATCCGCAACTGGAATTACGCTTTGACGTGGAAGACAGACTGGTCGACCTGGTCAATGAAGGCGTCGATCTCGATATTCGTATTGGTGATGACATTGCACCTAACTTAATCGCCCGCAAACTGGCGACCAATTACCGTATCCTCTGCGCGTCGCCGGAATTTATTGCACAACATGGTGCGCCGAAACATTTCACGGACCTTTCAGCGTTACCTTGTCTGGTTATAAAAGAGCGCGATCATCCATTTGGCGTCTGGCAATTGCGCAATAAAGAAGGAAACCACGCCATTAAAGTCACTGGCCCGCTAGCGTCTAATCATGGTGAAATAGTGCATCAATGGTGTCTCGATGGTCAGGGTATTGCGCTGCGCTCCTGGTGGGATGTCAGCGAAAATATTGCCAGTGGCCATTTGGTGCAGGTACTACCGGAGTATTATCAGCCCGCGAATGTCTGGGCGGTGTATGTATCCAGGCTGGCAACATCAGCGAAGGTGCGGATAACGGTAGAGTTTTTACGCCAGTATTTTGCCGAGCACTACCCGAATTTTTCACTGGATCACGCCTGATTAATGATTCAATTATCGGGTTATTATCAGGTTAAAACCTGATTTTCTCCTTTCTAAGCCACTACAGATTGGTTAGCATATTCACCTTTAATCGCGCATTTCCCAAAGAAAATTAAAGAGGTTAACGTGTTCGCTGAATATGGGGTTCTGAATTACTGGACCTATCTGGTTGGGGCCATTTTTATCGTGCTGGTGCCTGGGCCGAATACTTTGTTTGTGCTTAAAAATAGCGTCAGCAGTGGAGTGAAAGGTGGTTATCTTGCAGCCTGCGGCGTATTTATTGGTGATGCGGTATTAATGTTTCTGGCGTGGGCAGGTGTGGCAACGTTGATTAAGACCACACCGATATTATTCAACATCGTACGTTATCTTGGCGCGTTTTATTTGCTCTATCTTGGGGGTAAAATTCTTTACGCCACCCTGAAGGGCAACAATAGCGAGGCCAAATCGGATGAACCGCAATATGGCGCTATTTTCAAGCGCGCACTAATATTGAGCCTGACCAACCCGAAAGCTATTTTATTCTACGTGTCATTTTTCGTGCAATTTATCGACGTTAATGCGCCACATACGGGTATTTCGTTCTTTATTCTGGCGATGACACTTGAGATAGTCAGCTTCTGTTATTTGAGCTTCCTGATTATTTCCGGCGCCTTTGTCACGCAGTACATTCGCACTAAAAAGAAACTGGCAGAACTAGGCAACTCTCTGATTGGTTTGATGTTTGTCGGTTTTGCCGCTCGACTAGCGACGCTGCAATCTTAATGCTTTCCGCCCGCGATGCCGCGGGCTTCCCTCCTGAACGCTACCGCGACTGGGCGTTGACGCAGTGCTAAAAAGTAACCAATAAATGGTATTTAAAATGCAAATTATCAGGCGTACCCTGAAACGGCTGGAATAAACGGTTTTCAGCGCATTTACCGAAGGAGGGAGAAGGATGCTACAAATCCCACAGAATTACATTCATACACGCTCAACACCTTTCTGGAATAAACAAACCGCACCTGCCGGAATATTCGAACGTCATCTTGATAAAGGAACTCGTCCCGGGGTTTACCCTCGATTGTCCGTTATGCATGGGGCGGTCAAATATCTCGGCTATGCTGATGAACACAGCACAGAACCTGATCAGGTGATCCTTATCGAAGCGGGGCAATTTGCGGTGTTCCCGCCGGAAAAATGGCACAACATTGAAGCCATGACTGACGATACTTATTTCAACATCGACTTCTTCGTTGCCCCTGAAGTCCTGATGGAAGGCGCAAAACAACGGAAAGTCATTCATACCGGGAGATGAATTATGGGCAAAGCAACGTATACCGTAACCGTCACCAATAACAGTAATGGTGTCTCTGTTGATTACGAAACAGAGACACCGATGACATTGCTGGTGCCAGAAGTTGCGGCGGAAGTGTTAAAAGATCTTGTTAACACGGTGCGCTCTTATGACACAGAAAACGAACATGATGTTTGTGGCTGGTAATTTTACCTGATAGAAAAATTCGCCATTTTATGCGCCATCGCAAAAAAAATATGCGTGATGCTCATCACAATTTTTACTTCTTTGATGTTGTGCTATGCTTTTTATTAGCGACCAACTCGCTAATACAAAACAGATAAGGAAGGATAAAATGGGCATTCTGTCATGGATTATTTTTGGGCTTATTGCTGGTATTCTGGCTAAGTGGATTATGCCAGGTAAAGATGGTGGTGGATTCTTCATGACTATCCTGTTGGGGATTGTCGGCGCCGTGGTCGGCGGATGGATCAGTACACTGTTTGGTTTTGGTAAAGTCGATGGCTTTAACTTTGGCAGCTTCGTGGTTGCGGTGATCGGTGCGCTTGTCGTGCTGTTTATCTACAGAAAAGTCAAAAGCTAACGCTCAAATAAAACAAAGGCTGCTTTTTCGCAGCCTTTGCTATTTTTACAGATGCAGTGTTACCACCATCCTAACTCGGTACCAAGGACGACAATAATCGCAACACCCATCATAATAATCGTTGTTTTTTTCATCTTTATGCTCCCGGGGCAGCATAGCCGCCAATAAAAAACCACGCTAAAAATACGACTGCCGTAATAAAGATTACGACAGGGAAAATAATACCGATTCGCATGTTATCACCAATCAAAAGGATGTGAATACGCCTCAGGAATCCAGAGCTGAATGCGCGACAAAAGGTTTTTTCTCTTTGTGTTTTTTCTCCTGGTACATTGCGATATCTGCGGCATGCAGGGCGCTGTCGGCATCAGTTGTTTCAGGATCCACTTCAATAATGCCGAGGCTGGCGCCAGGATAAAACAAGTCAACATCACCTAAGTGATATTCACCGCGTATTTGCTGCTGAATACGCTCACGCAATGACGGGATATCGGCATTTTCATCGGCCAGCGACGCGACCAAAAATTCATCACCGCCGAGACGACCAATAATCTCGCTATTCTGATGTAGTGTGTTAAGGCGCTGGCCAACCTGAATAAGAAACAGATCGCCGCTATTATGACCAAAACGGTCATTGATTAATTTGAAGTTATCCAGATCGATAAAGGCAATAATTGCTTTACGTTTCAGATGCCGCGCGAGAGAAAACAGTGTCGTCAGATTATCGAAAATTGCCCTTCGATTCGGCAGTCCCGTCAAAGAGTCAGTATAAGATTGCGCAATCAACGCCGCATTAGCTTCACGCAGTTGCTCAACCAGCGCCTCTTTTTGGATGTATTGTGTAATAAGCCCGGCGAATAACTGCAAAACTTGCTCCGCGCGTTCGCTCCACGGGCGTTTCTCGCTGCTGGCGGCGCAAAGCGTGCCGTAGAATGAGCCATCCGGTAAGTGAATCGGCGTGCTCAGAAATGTCGTGATCCCAAGATTGCGTGCCGCAATGCAGTCGCCCCAACGGTCAGGGACTTCATCGCTGAAAAAACAGTTCTCATCAATTGCGCGTTTGCACAATGAGTGATCCCAGGAAACGGTAAAATTCTCCGGGATGTGCATTTTCTGGCTATTACGGGCATACAAAATGTGTTGCAGGTGCGCGTCAATATCCACTTTTGTCAGATACGTCGACTCCATGTCGGTAACCATTTCTAGCATCTCCAGAAGTTGCCGGACCAGACTTTCCAGAGACTGTTCCGAGGCGAGTGACTGCGAGACGCGGGCAATGATCTGATCTGACACGAAAGAACTCCAGGTGGTGGTAGGTAAAATGCTGAATATTTAATCTTTACAGGCATGATAAAACATCATCAACAAAGATGAAACCAGACGTAATATATTTCGAATGAATGTAAAAGAAATAGTGCTGCAAAACATAACGATACCGCGATACTCTAAAGTGTAGATAAACGAGTGAGATCACTATATGAAAATTATCCGTTTTGCTTTGCCTTGCCTGTTAGTCCTGGCGGGGTGTTCAACTGCTTCTCAACCCGAAGCGCCTAAACCGCCACATGTTGGAATGGCTAATCCTGCATCGGTATACTGCCAGCAAAAGGGAGGTACGCTTATTCCGGTACAAACAGCGCAAGGGGTCAGCAACAATTGCAAATTACCGGGCGGCGAAACGATTGATGAATGGGCATTATGGCGCAGGGATCATCCGGCTGATAGAAAATAACAACCGGATGCTGGGCGAGAATTACAAACTGCGTAGCCAATCGGCCAGCACCAGAGCATGGTTTTGCGTGGTATTTTTTGCCGAATAGAGTAGGGTTAGTGTCTGCTGGCGGGCAATATCCGCCAGTCGTTTCCCTTCTTGCTCATGCTGCGCCAGTTCTGCAAGATATTGTTCGCGAAAGGTTTCAAAATCGATCACTTCGCCGTGAAAGGCTTTGCGTAATTCCGTTGAAGGCGTGATGGTTTTGTCCCATTCATCAAGTGCTAAATCTGTTTTTTTGATACCACGCGGCCAGAGACGATCGACCAGTACGCGATAACCATCGCCTTGTTCAGCCGGATCATAGACGCGTTTACACTGAATATTCATCGTGTTTGTTCTCCCTTTCACGCAACATTGCCACGCCACTATAGCACTTTGTTTTTATGCTTATGGCGGCTGCGGCAAAAACTACTGCTTACCAATAATCAGCGAAACCAGGCCAGCAGCAATAAGCGGGCCGACGGGCACACCGCGAAAAAGCGCTACGCCTAAAACCGTACCCATCAGCAATCCGGCTACCAGTTGTGGCTGACTACCCATTAACGTGACGCCGCGTCCGCCAAGCCAGGAAACAATCACGCCTACGGCAATAGCGACTAATGATTTCCAGTTCAGAAACGAGTGAACAAGTGTTGATGGTGGCAGCGTCCCGCTGGCGATTGGCGCCATAACACCGATGGTGAGAATAATTATCCCGATACTCAACCCTTGTTTTTCAATCCAGGGGAAAAAGGTGCTCAACGGTGTGACGCGGACAATGATCAACACCAGAATTGAAACGGCGACAGTGGTGTTGTGGCTGACAAAGCCCAGCGCAGCTAATCCGAGGAGGATTAACAAAGTGACATCAAACATCGTGGTTTCCTTGCCAAAAAATAATTATCCCTCGTACTTTACGCTTGCTGAGGGCAGGAATCAGACATTAATTACACTTTTTGCATAAAAAATAGGGAGAATTGTCATCAAACTGCCATTTGCGTACGCTAACAATAACGTGAAAACAGTTATCTCCAGGGGTAAAACCATGAACGATCAAATGTTCATTGAGACACTGATTATCACGTCATCGTTTTTTGCCATTGCGGTTGTGCTGGTACTGTCAGTTTTGCTACTTGAACGGACCAGCTAGTTATACAGTACGGCGGAAATGGACCAGCTCTGGTTGCGCAATGCGTAAATAATCTGCGGTGTTAAGAATAACTGATTTATCCAGCATGCCTGCGTTGAAGGCAATTTCATCGAATCGCTCGAAGAGTAGTGGGTCAGCGACCAGTTTGAGTTTGGGGTGGAAGCTGAAAGGCGGGATGGCGCCAAAAACGCAGCCCGTGAGTTCATCGACCTCCGCCGGGCTGGCAAGCGAGGCGCGTAACCCGCCAATGTGACTGGCGAGTTGGCTCAGATCGGCCTGTTGATCGGCAGGAAGTATCGCTAATACATGTTGATTAACGCCATTACCTTTGACTTTACATACCAGCGCCTTAGCGCCCTGACCTAAAGCGGTGCCGCGAATTTCTGACACCGCTTCACATTTGCCCACCGCTTCATGGGTGACGATGCGGAAGTTAGCGCCTTCTTGTGATAATAAAGCGATTAAGCGCTGATGCGTCACGCTTCCTTTAGCCATTTCAGTCATTTCACGCTCCTGGATTTATAACTAAACAACCACAGAAGATTATCATGAACTGCTGTTTTTGTTCTGTTTATTGACATACAGACGTTCGTCGGACGCTTTATAAGCATCGTGAATCGTATCGGTTTCTTTCATCGCGTAAATACCGGAAGAGAAGCCGATCTCTTTTTGCGGCGCGATATGTTGCAGGCGTTTTTCGATACGGTCAGGCAATTGCGCAGCAATTTGTGGCGTCGAATCGACCAGGATAATGCAAAATTCATCACCGCCGAGACGGATAGCATAATCGCTTTTACGAATCGACTGTTTAATCGCCTGTGCCAATAAAGTAATCGCTAAATCACCTTCCTGGTGGCCGAGTGTGTCATTAATTTGCTTTAACTTGTCCATGTCAATAGCAATAAACATGACTGCAGAACCTGCCTGAACCAGGCGCTGCAAGCGTTGCTGCAACTCAGGAGTCAATATTTTGCGGTTATACAATCCGGTCATCGCATCGCTAATATTTTCGCGAGTCACGTTTTGGTACAAGCGGAAGTGCATGCGCACCATATTCAGTAATATCAATGCCGTCAGCAGCCAGAAGACAACGCTTTTCCATGAAGATGTAATAAAGTAAAGAATATCAATGGATAATGTAACGCGAATTCCGCCAGGTAAGTCATGGACGTAACTGACATACTGAAACAGATTGTCTTCACTCTGGTTGATAATAATGTCCCGACCCGAATCTACATCGGTAAGCGTAACATTGAGAAAACGCCAGAGGAGAGGGCGGTCATGAGTGTAAAAGATATTCCGCAGGTTGTTTTTATTGATATCCAGCAGCACTATCCCTTTAAGTTGACCTGCGAGATAAACCGGCGTCAGCAGGCTCATCACATTCTGTTTGGTACGCTGATCCTGGTAAATGCTCGATAACACGGTGCGACCGGTAAACACCTTTTCAATATCTTTACGGTTAATGCCAATGCTTCCTGATTGCAAAAACGACCAGTTATTCATGGCGAAGTATTCAACATTGACCGGCTCATAAAAATAGACATAGCGGTCATTGAGATCGAGATAATAGTGAAATTTCTCTTCAGCCATCCCAAGACCGGAACCATATTCATCTTGATGGCGATTGCCTTCCACCGCTTGATCAAATGCGGGTAATAGCGCCGCTGCTTCCACAATTGTGTCACAGTCATCGGATGCGCTCTGTAATGTCCCGCGCAAGCCAGAATAAGTATGGGCCGTCAGATTTAATCCATGAGTATTATTGGCCGTTTCAAAAGCCTCGCAGATAGCACGTCGCTGTTCTGGCGACACCTCTGACTGCTCAGCAGCAAGTGCGCGCATGACATGTGCGGCAATACTCTGATTTTGATACTTATCATAGAGAAAGGAGGAATCCGCTTTCTGGACGATATAGCGCAAGTAGGCGCTCATCGCTCTGTCGCTGGCGACAAGTTCAAAAATAAGGAAGGAAGATGTCAGCACAATGACACTTGCGGCGATAAAATGCCGGAGCATTCTATGGTGCAATTTCATGATAAATGGCACTCCTTCGGTTAGTGAAATGAGAAAACCAGTTAAAGTTCGATTGCGGCCTGGCACAGGGGCGCTAATTATACTCATCTCTGTGCCGTTGGGGAGGAGAAATTTAGTGGTATTAGATATTAATTGTATGCAAAAGCCACGCAAAAAGCATGGCTGTGAATATTTTTGCACTCAAAGACGATGAATAATCACTTTGTTGCCTCCCTCGCTTTTCGCCTCACGTAAGGCTTTATCTGCTTCTGTCATGACAAGTGAAAGATTGTGCGTATCTCCGGTGGAAAAAACACTGCCAATGCTGATAGTCATTGGTTCAGGAACAGCATACCTGTTACTAAAGCCGGTCAGGAGTTCGACATTTTTACGCACACGTTCAGCAATAATTTTTGCCTGGGCAGCATTGAGTTCGGTAAATAGCAGGCCAAATACTTCCCCCTCAAGACGGGCTAAAATGTCATCGGGGCGGATACTTTGCTGGATAATATCGACAATTGAAACCAGCACTTTATCACCCACATGATGCCCCCATTGGTCATTGATGCGTTTGAACTGGTTAATATCTACCAGCATGATACAAAAATCCTTCACAACAGGTCGCGACAATAATGACTCTACGCTGTTGAAAAAGTAACGGCGATTATAAATATTGGTCAACACATCATGAACTGCCAGTTTGCTGGAGAGTTGCAGTTCCTGAAAAATGTTATAAATCAGAAAAGCAACAACAAACAGTTTGCTGGAAACTTCGATACCACGACTGATGTACCAAATGGTGTAATTGTATTCATCCAGAGTCAGCAGAAGTAAGTTACAGCAGAGCGATGCCAGACATAATAACGCTATTGACGGCCAAAGTTCGCTTGCTAGTCGTGTGCGCATGATAATAAAGAACAGCAAAAATGCCCACAGACAAACCAAAATTTTTGTGTAGTTAATTCCCCAGCTCGCAGAATGGCTATCCGGACAGTAATCTACGACGTATAAGGAATAGTCAGGATTATAACTGCTCAGGTTGTGTGCCAGTAAGGGAAACAACATGAAAGGTATCAGCGCCAACAACAGGATGCAGGTTTTTTTCTTGTTGTTCGTTAGAATACTGTTTCGGTCATAACAGAAGAGAGCTAACGCTGTTAAGCAAATGAAACTTAGCTGGCGAAACAGATATAATATGGAAACATCATTTGATTTAGCCTGAATAAGCGTACTGTCACTGATAGGTTTATGAATAATGACAATGGTTTCAGTTAAATAGAAAATGCCACTTAAAAATGCAAGGCTTAAAATGAGTGTTGGTAAAATTTCACGGTTAGTGAAATATTTCATTAGCATGAATAGAAAAATGACGGCGTTAAGGAAAAACAAAGCCACAACAACCATCAGGTAATTCATCTGCGGGATGAGTTTTACATTGGTGTTTTCGTTATATAAGGTGGTGATGCAAAATAAAATCAATGTCAGCAGTAAACTGAAAATAAAAAAGCTTTGTGCTTTTAGCTTTTGTGTACACATAGAAATCATAAAAAGGAGAGCAATGTGAGTGCTGGATTTTATTGATGCTCGAGATATATAGTTTTGACCAGGATCAATTTTCACTATCAATAAAAAATAATTAAAGAATAACCCCGGGAAAATACGTGTTAACCGAATCATTTTTCCGAATGATTGTTTTCTGGAACTAAATTGTGTAAAGGTTGCGCTGTCATATTTAAAGCAATTGTAAGCTAACGTATGTAGTAAATTAAATAATTTATAGCAAGCTAAAAATCAGCCAGGTAATAATGACCTGGCTGATGGTATTAGTCTTTAGTAGTTGCGTTTTGCTTATGAAACAGTTCACGGAATACCGGATAAATATCATCCTGATCGCGGATATGCTGCATCGCAAAGTTTTCGAAAGTAGATTGCAGGTGCTCATATTCTCGCCACAATGTCTGATGCGCACGACGGGTAATTTCGATATAGCTGTAATAACGAACAACTGGCAGTAATTTCTTCGCCAGTATCTCATGGCACAGCGGAGAGTCATCAGCCCAGTTGTCGCCGTCCGATGCTTGCGCAGCATAGATATTCCACTGCGCCGGGTTATAACGCTCTTTTACCACATCATCCATCAGTTTCAGTGCGCTGGAAACAATGGTGCCGCCCGTTTCCTGTGAGTAGAAAAACTCATGTTCATCAACTTCTTTCGCCTGGGTATGATGGCGAATGTAAACGACTTCTACGTTCTTGTATGTTCTGCTCAGGAACAGATACAGAAGAATGTAAAAACGTTTGGCCATATCTTTGGTGGACTGATCCATCGAGCCAGAAACGTCCATCAGGCAGAACATTACTGCCTGGCTGGAGGGATCGGGCCGTTTCTCATAATTTTTGTAGCGTAAATCGAAAGTGTCGATGAAAGGAACACGTTCAATTTTAGCTCGCAGTTCGGCAATTTCTTTGCGCAAGCGTTCCTCTTCCAGCAGTTGCGCAGGTTCAGTATTGCTGATTATCGCTAAATCTTCTTCCAGCGCGTGCAGTTCCCGCCGCTTGCCCGCGGTCATCGCGGTACGTCGCGCCAGCGAATTTTGCAATGAGCGTACCACGCTAATATTGGCCGGAACGCCGTTAGCGGTATAACCCGCGCGATGCGTTTTAAATTCGGTCAACTGGCGTTGCTGGTTTTGTTTCAGATTTGGTAAAGCCAAATCTTCAAACAGCAGATCGAGATACTCATCTTTCGAAATCTGAAAGACGAATTCATCCTGACCTTCACCGTCCTGGCTGGGCTGGCCCTGACCGCTACCAGAACCACCGCCGCCGCCTTGAGGCCGCTCAATACGGTCGTTCTGTACGAAATGGTCGTTGCCCGGATGAACGCGATGGCGCAAGCCGCCACGCCCCTGATGAAACAGTGGTTCGCTGATATCTTCCGTTGGAATGGAAACGGACTCGCCGCTGTCGACATCGGTCACCGAACGCTTATTAATGGCCTCGGAGATCGACTGTTTAATTTGCGCTTTATAACGGCGTAAAAAACGCTGGCGATTCACCATGCTTTTATTTTTGCCGTTCAGACGCCGGTCAATAAACCAGGTCATATGCCCCCCGTACTGCATTTGCCAACTGTATGCTACGCCTGTGTTGCCGCCTGTCTGGCCCACGGTTCGCTGTCGTTGTAGGCCCGGCGCATGCGCACCGGGCCGTTGTTGTTAAGACGATTTACGTACGCGCAAATACCATTCGCACAGTAAACGTACCTGTTTACGGGTGTAGCCTTTTTCCATCATACGGTCGACAAAATCGTCGTGTTTCTTCTGCTCGTCGGTTGAGGTTTTGGCGTTAAACGAAATGACCGGCAACAACTCTTCGGTATTGGAGAACATTTTCTTCTCAATGACCGTGCGCAGTTTTTCGTAACTGGTCCAGTTCGGATTGCGTCCACTGTTATTCGCTCTGGCACGCAGTACAAAGTTGACGATCTCGTTACGGAAATCTTTCGGATTGCTGATCCCCGCCGGTTTTTCGATTTTCTCCAGCTCGGCGTTCAGCGACTCGCGATCAAACAATTGACCAGTATCCGGGTCGCGATACTCCTGATCCTGAATCCAGAAATCCGCATAGGTGACATAACGGTCGAAAATGTTCTGCCCATATTCAGAATAGGATTCAAGGTAGGCCGTCTGAATCTCTTTGCCGATAAACTCGGCATATTTCGGGATCAGATAGCCTTTCAGGAACTCCAGATAGCGTTCGGCCTGTTCTTGCGGGAACTGCTCGCGTTCAATCTGCTGTTCAAGAACGTAGAACAGATGAACCGGGTTAGCCGCCACTTCCACGTGATCGAAGTTGAACACGCGGGAGAGGATCTTAAACGCGAAACGCGTAGACAGACCGTTCATCCCTTCATCGACGCCCGCGTAATCACGATATTCCTGATATGACTTGGCTTTCGGATCGGTATCTTTCAGGCTTTCGCCATCATAAACGCGCATCTTCGAATAAATGCTGGAGTTTTCTGGCTCTTTCAGGCGCGAAAGAATGGAAAAACGTGACAATGTTTCCAGCGTGCCTGGCGCGCATGGCGCGTGGGTCAATTCACTATGATTAAGTAATTTCTCGTAGATTTTGATCTCTTCGGAAATACGCAAGCAATATGGCACCTTCACGATATAGACACGGTCGAGGAAGGCTTCGTTGTTTTTATTATTACGGAAAGTCACCCATTCAGATTCGTTCGAGTGGGCGAGAATAATCCCGTTGAACGGCAGGGCGGAGATACCTTCCGTCCCGTTGTAGTTACCTTCCTGAGTGGCGGTTAATAGGGGATGCAGCACTTTAATCGGTGCTTTGAACATCTCAACAAATTCCATGATCCCCTGGTTGGCTCGGCACAGCGCACCGGAATAGCCGTAGGCATCCGGATCGTTCTGGGCGTGGTGTTCGAGTTTACGAATATCCACTTTCCCCACCAGCGCGGAAATATCCTGGTTGTTCTCATCGCCCGGTTCAGTTTTGGCAATGGCAATCTGTTGCAGAATAGACGGCCACACTTTGACCACGCGGAATTTAGTGATGTCGCCACCAAATTCATGCAGACGTTTTGCCGCCCACGGCGACATAATGGTGCCAAGGTAGCGGCGAGGAATGCCGTACTCTTTTTCAAGGATCTGCGCATCTTCCTGTGGATTGAACAGACAGAACGGATGATCGTTAACCGGGCTTCGCTCACCGTTGGCGCTCAATACATAAATAGGCACGCGTTGCATTAATGATTTCAGTCGTTCAGCAAGTGACGACTTACCCCCACCCACAGGCCCCAGCAGATACAGGATTTGTTTCTTCTCTTCCAGCCCCTGAGCCGCGTGTTTCAGATAAGAGACAATCTGTTCAATCGCGTCTTCCATGCCGTAAAACTCTTCAAATGCCGGATAACGTGCGATGACCCGGTTAGAAAAGAGTCGAGAAAGTCTGGGCTCCTGGGCTGTATCGACCATGACAGGCTCACCAATAGCCATCAATAGCCGCTCTGCCGCGTTGGCATAAGCACTGCGATCTTGCCGACAAATGGTAAGAAACTCCTGCAGTGTGAACTCTTCGTCCTTGGCAGCTTCATATCGCTGGCGATAGTGATCGAATATATTCATGGTATGCCGTCCTTTCGTTTTTTAGCACAGGTTAAGAGCCGTTCATATGAATAGTAGAGGCTCCCGGAAGAGGTAAACTGAACGACGTCTCTTGCTAAAACACAGCAACTCTCATGCCATCCTGCCGACCATGAGAACAACGTGCCCGGTGATACACCTTCAAAATTAAGCGTAGATGGCAATTGAGAAACTTGCCTGCACGGCTTTCTGAATTTCAATGGCATATCAACAACTCATCCATAAAAATTGCATAACTAATGTAAAGAATAATGCCTCCATTAACGCAAAATTCATTCAGCTGTAAGCGCCGCGTCATCAGCGTCAGGAAAATTAAACAGTTACCTTTTGAAATGAAAACGCAAAAAGTTTGGGTTTCGTTGTATTGACGGGTAAACTTTGTCGCCCGCTAAACATTTGTTTAAGGAATAATTAATTGTGACCAAACTCAAACTTCTGGCACTTGGAGTGCTTATCGCAACGTCTGCAGGCGTAGCACACGCTGAAGGTAATTTTTCCCTGGGCGCAGGCGTAGGTGTCGTTGAACACCCTTATAAAGATTACGATACCGATGTTTACCCAGTACCAGTAATCAACTACGAAGGCGATAACTTCTGGTTCCGTGGCTTAGGTGGTGGTTACTACCTGTGGAATGATGCAACGGATAAACTTTCGATTACCGCTTACTGGTCGCCGCTCTACTTCAAAGCCAAAGACAGTGGCGATCACCAAATGCGTCACCTGGATGACCGTAAGAGCACCATGATGGCAGGTCTGTCTTACGCTCACTTTACCCAGTATGGTTACCTGCGTACCACCCTGGCTGGCGATACCCTGGATAACAGCAACGGCATTGTCTGGGATACTGCCTGGTTATACCGTTACACCAATGGTGGTCTGACTCTGACCCCGGGTATCGGTGTTCAGTGGAACAGCGAAAACCATAACGAATACTATTATGGCGTATCGCGTAAAGAGTCCGCTCGCAGCGGCCTGCGTGGCTATAACCCGAATGACAGCTGGAGCCCGTATCTGGAGCTGAGCGCCAGCTACAACTTCCTCGGCGACTGGAACGTTTATGGCACCGCGCGCTATACCCGCCTGTCTGACGAAGTTACCGACAGCCCGATGGTGGATAAATCCTGGACTGGCCTGATTTCTACCGGGATCACCTACAAATTCTGATAATGCATCTTTCCAGGGCATTTTGTGCATAAAAACAGGGCGTAATGCCCTGTTTTGCATTACGGTGGTGCAAAAACTGGGAGGAAGCGATGCAACAGAAAACGATTCAATTTAGTGGCGATGTCTCACTGCCAGCCATAGGGCAGGGAACATGGTATATGGGCGAAGAGGTCAGTCAGCGTAAAACCGAAGTTGATGCACTGCGTGCGGGCATTGATCTTGGTTTAACTCTCATTGATACCGCTGAAATGTATGCCGAAGGCGGTGCCGAAAAGGTGGTTGGTGAAGCATTATCCGGCCTGCGTGATAAGGTTTTCCTCGTCTCCAAAGTCTATCCGTGGAATGCCGGCGGGCAAAAAGCCATTAACGCTTGCGAAGCCAGTTTACGTCGTCTCAATACCGATTATCTCGATCTCTACTTATTGCACTGGTCTGGCAGTTTCGCTTTTGAAGAGACTGTTGCGGCGATGGAAAAACTGATCGCCCAGGGCAAAATTCGTCGCTGGGGCGTTTCTAATCTTGATTATGCCGACATGCAGGAACTCTGGCAGGTGCCAGGGGGAAATCAATGCGCTACCAATCAGGTGCTTTATCATCTCGGCTCGCGCGGTATTGAATATGATCTGCTACCCTGGTGTCAGCAACAACATATGCCAGTGATGGCATACAGTCCATTGGCGCAGGCCGGGCGCTTACGTAATGGCTTGCTAAAAAACGCAGTGGTCAACGAAATTGCTCATGCTCACAATGTCACTGCGGCGCAAGTTCTGCTGGCGTGGGTGATCAGCCATCAGGGCGTGATGGCGATTCCGAAAGCGGCAACTGTCGCACATGTCCAACAAAATGCGGCAGTGTTGGAATTGACGCTTTCAGGGGAAGAACTGGCGATGCTGGAAAAAGCGTACCCGGCACCAAAAGGAAAAACTGCGCTGGATATGGTGTGATTTGCTGCAAGGCCGGATGCATGCATCCGGCACAGTGACTAACGCAAATTAACGTTTGGCAACGCGAATGGATTGCGCCAGATGTGAAGGTTTCTCTTTGGTGACTTTTTGAGTTTCTGAAGCGTAAGCTGTTTCCACACAAACAAATGTTTTGTAGCCATCATCCGGCATATCGCCCATGCTGACAGAAAGCGCCGGTCCTGGGTTCCAGCCAACGACGTTCAGATGATGCTGGTGGCCTACGGCGATAATACGATTTAACGCCTCGTCATTAATCACACTGCAATCCTGGGCATTCAGATACACGCGGTCGGTACGATCCGGGAATGTCTGGACCCCGTCAGTTAGTGCACCTTCTTTTGCATCATTCACTTTATCAATGTAGCGATCGCCCAGACCACTGACGCTCACCCCGGCAATATCGCCAACATTAAAGTAGGTATGCAGGGCAGAGGTGGTTTCAAATTCGCCATGTGATTCAAGATCGATTTCACAGGTTTTACCCACGCGGAAATGCGCTAATAGCGTAAAGTCGTGTGGCCAGTATTTTTTCGTCTCTTCGCTTTGTGTCAATTCGAAAGTCAGCGCCACGCCATCGGCATCTTCACTATGTGATTTCAGCGTCCACGGCAGGTTACGGGCAAAACCGTGCGCAGGCAGACCTTGTTGTGCAGCCGGACCAAACCACGGCCAGCAAACCGGTACGCCGCCGCGAATGGCGACACCATTTTTAAACGGGGTATTGTTGCTCAACCACAGAACTTCTTCCTCAGCCGCAGGTTTCCACGAGAGAAGATGAGCGCCCTGTACTGCAAAAGAGGCTTTTACCTGGGGATGATCGACCACAATAAGGTCCAGTTCATCCAGTTTACGACGGGAGAGGACAGGGGTAATTTGTTCGATGACCGGAAGGGCAAAAATTTTCTTAATCATGACGCAGTCCTTTAACTTCATTTCATCAGGTAAAAAAAAGAGCGACCGAAGTCGCTCTTTATAGATCACAGTATCATCTCAACTTATTTGGAGATGTGAGCGATCAGGTCCAGAACTTTGTTGGAGTAACCGGTTTCGTTGTCGTACCAGGATACCAGTTTCACGAAGTTGTCGTTCAGAGCGATACCTGCTTTAGCATCGAACACGGAAGTGCAAACTTCGCCGTTGAAATCGGTAGATACTACGTCATCTTCGGTGTAGCCCAGAACGCCTTTCATTTCGCCTTCAGCAGCAGCTTTAACGGCAGCTTTGATCTGCTCGTAAGTTGCAGCTTTTTCCAGACGAACGGTCAGGTCAACTACGGATACGTTCGGAGTCGGAACGCGGAACGCCATACCAGTCAGTTTGCCATTCAGTTCTGGCAGTACTTTACCTACAGCTTTAGCAGCACCGGTAGAGGACGGGATGATGTTCTGAGAAGCGCCACGGCCGCCGCGCCAGTCTTTGTGAGACGGGCCGTCAACGGTTTTCTGAGTAGCGGTGGTAGCGTGAACGGTGGTCATCAGACCTTCGATGATTCCGAAGTTATCGTTGATAACTTTAGCCAGCGGAGCCAGGCAGTTGGTGGTGCAGGAAGCGTTGGAAACGATGTCCTGGCCAGCATATTTGTCGAAGTTAGCGCCTTTAACGAACATCGGAGTGTTGTCTTTAGACGGACCAGTCATAACCACTTTTTTCGCACCAGCGGTGATGTGTTTACGAGCAGTTTCGTCAGTCAGGAACAGACCAGTTGCTTCAGCGACAACGTCAACACCAACTTCGTCCCATTTCAGGTTAGCCGGATCACGTTCAGCGGTAACACGGATTTTTTTACCGTTAACGATCAGATGACCGTCTTTCACTTCAACGGTGCCGTCGAAACGACCGTGAGTGGAGTCATATTTCAGCATGTATGCCATGTAATCAGCGTCTAACAGGTCGTTGATTGCAACGATCTCGATGTCAGAACGTTTCTGAGCAGCACGGAAAACAATGCGACCGATACGGCCAAAACCGTTGATACCTACTTTGATAGTCATATATTCCACCAGCTATTTGTTAGTGAATAAAAGGTTGCCTGTAAAATTACAAAAACCTTACGCAGCGTCAAGCGGAATCGTGTCAATCATTGCGACAAATCAATCCTCTGCCTAAGCATTACGCGACTGACTTGCCCCACTCTTCCTTTGTGCCTGAAACCACATGAGGGCGGCGCCGAGAATTTTAAAGGGCAATTATGATAAAAATGTGATTTTCATCACGATTTAGGCGCTGCCATTTCGCTGAGATCAAGTTTAGGACAAATTTTTGCCAGTTGGTGTTAATGTTTTGTTAGAATTGGTCGCGTAATGTGAGCGTGATTAAAGTGAGATGTGAGCAAATGGCTAACAAACCTTCGGCAGACGAACTGAAAAACAAATTGTCCGAGATGCAGTTTTACGTGACACAGAATCACGGGACCGAGCCGCCATTTACTGGCCGTTTACTGCACAATAAGCGTGACGGCCTTTACCACTGTTTGATCTGCGATGCCCCTCTGTTTCACTCCCAGTCTAAATATGATTCAGGTTGTGGCTGGCCGAGCTTTTACGAACCGGTGAGTGAAGATTCAATTCGTTATATCAAAGACTTGTCACATGGAATGCAGCGCATCGAGATTCGTTGCGGTAACTGTGATGCCCATCTTGGACATGTCTTTCCTGATGGGCCGCAGCCCACAGGCGAACGTTATTGTGTTAACTCAGCCTCTTTACGTTTCACTGATGGTGAAAATGGCGAAGAAATCAACGGTTGAAAAAACGATTCAGCAACTTATTCCACAGGAGCGGAAAAATCATGAATCTTGATGAAATGATCAACAGCATGACGCCTGAGGTTTATCAGCGTTTATCGACCGCTGTTGAACTGGGAAAATGGCCAGATGGCGTTGCGCTGACCGAACAACAAAAAGAGAACTGCCTGCAACTGGTCATGCTTTGGCAAGCTCGAAACAATACCGACGCGCAGCATATGACCATCGACACCAACGGTCAGATGGTGATGAAGAGCAAGCAGCAACTGAAAGAAGATTTTGGTATTACGGCGAAGCCGATTGCTATGTTTAAGTGATGGAGTTATCCCCTTTACAGGTAATTAATAAAGGGGATTGCCTGAAATTAATTGACCAATCCCTCGTCGATTTCGTTTGTAGCTTTAAACCTTTCCGGAGCTTCACGTCTGTATTAACCCCCCTGAATTTTTCATCCCTGCATCCTTTCTTTCGTTAAGTAGGGATCACTGCTGAATTTCCCTCTTTTGCGTACCGCCTTCCATCAATCTGTAACCCATTCTCAGGTTTTCTGCGTATTTGTGATCTAAGTTGTAAATCGCAGATCAATATCTGTGTTTTAAAGATTTAATGTTGACCTCAAAAATTATGTGGGTAAGTATGATGGTCATCTAAGCAAAACAAAACACAAAGGATGACGCAATGAAAGCACTGGCTCGGTTTGGCAAGGCCTTTGGCGGCTACAAGATGATTGATGTCCCACAGCCCATTTGTGGTCCGGAAGATGTGGTGATTGAAATTAAAGCCGCAGCTATCTGTGGCGCAGACATGAAACACTACAACGTTGATAGCGGTTCTGATGAGTTTAACTCTATCCGCGGCCATGAGTTCGCAGGTTGTATTGCGCAGGTTGGTGAAAAAGTCAAAGACTGGAAAGTGGGGCAACGCGTCGTGTCGGATAACAGCGGTCACGTTTGCGGCGTTTGTCCGGCCTGTGAACAAGGTGATTTTCTGTGTTGTACAGAAAAAGTAAACCTTGGTCTGGATAACAATACCTGGGGCGGTGGTTTTTCCAAATATTGTCTGGTTCCTGGTGAAATTCTCAAAATTCATCGTCATGCGTTGTGGGAAATCCCTGATGGTGTTGATTATGAGGACGCAGCCGTACTTGACCCTATTTGTAATGCCTACAAATCCATCGCGCAGCAATCGAAATTCCTTCCTGGTCAGGATGTGGTCGTCATCGGCACTGGCCCACTCGGGCTGTTCTCCGTACAAATGGCACGGATTATGGGGGCGGTAAATATCGTCGTCGTTGGTCTGCAAGAAGATGTGGCGGTCCGCTTCCCGGTTGCAAAAGAACTGGGGGCAACGGCAGTAGTAAATGGTTCTACCGAAGATGTGGTTGCGCGCTGCCAGCAAATTTGTGGCAAAGACAATTTGGGACTGGTGATTGAATGCTCCGGTGCCAATATCGCATTGAAACAAGCCATCGAAATGCTCCGCCCGAATGGGGAAGTGGTACGCGTTGGAATGGGCTTCAAACCTCTTGATTTCTCGATTAATGACATTACCGCATGGAACAAAAGCATCATTGGGCATATGGCCTATGACTCCACCTCCTGGCGTAACGCTATCCGGCTATTAGCCAGCGGCGCTATCAACGTCAAACCGATGATCACGCATCGTATTGGCCTTTCGCAATGGCGCGAAGGGTTTGATGCGATGGTCGATAAAACCGCAATCAAAGTGATCATGACTTACGACTTTGATGAATAACTACTCTCCTGAAGGAACGTTATCGCATGGAACAGATAACCAAACCGCATTGTGGTGCACGGCTGGATCGCTTACCGGATTGCCGCTGGCATTCGTCAATGTTTGCCATCGTCGCGTTTGGCTTGCTTGTCTGCTGGAGTAATGCCGTTGGTGGCTTGATCCTCGCTCAGCTGAAAGAGTTGGGCTGGACAGATAATTCCACCACCGCCACATTCTCGGCAATCACGACCGCCGGAATGTTTCTCGGTGCGCTGGTGGGCGGCATCATCGGTGACAAAACCGGTCGCAGAAACGCGTTCATCCTCTATGAGGCCATTCATATTGTCTCTATGGTCATTGGTGCTTTCTCGCCGAATATGGATTTCTTGATTGCCTGCCGCTTTGTGATGGGTGTCGGGCTGGGGGCTTTACTGGTTACTCTGTTTGCCGGCTTCACCGAATATATGCCCGGTAGAAATCGTGGAACGTGGTCCAGTCGGGTTTCCTTTATTGGCAACTGGTCATATCCGCTCTGTTCATTGATAGCGATGGGACTCACGCCGTTGATTAGCGCAGAGTGGAACTGGCGGGTACAACTGCTTATTCCTGCAATATTGTCGCTTATCGCTACGGCGCTGGCCTGGCGCTACTTTCCTGAATCCCCGCGCTGGCTGGAATCGCGCGGACGGTATCAGGAAGCCGAGAAAGTCATGCGGAGTATAGAAGAAGGCGTCATACGCCAGACGGGTAAACCCTTACCGCCAGTGGTTATTGCTGATGACGGTAAAGCGCCACAAGCGGTGCCGTATTCTGCCTTACTGACAGGAGTATTACTAAGACGCGTTATTTTAGGTTCTTGTGTACTTATTGCCATGAACGTTGTGCAGTACACGTTAATTAACTGGTTGCCAACGATATTCATGACCCAGGGAATTAATTTAAAAGACTCCATTGTCTTAAATACTATGAGTATGTTTGGCGCGCCGTTTGGCATTTTTATTGCTATGTTGGTGATGGATAAAATTCCGCGCAAAACAATGGGTGTTGGGCTATTAATTCTGATTGCGGTGCTCGGATATATCTATTCACTGCAAACCAGTATGTTGCTCATAACGTTGATTGGTTTCTTCCTGATTACTTTCGTCTATATGTACGTTTGCTATGCCTCAGCAGTGTATGTCCCTGAGATCTGGCCGACAGAGGCCAAACTCCGTGGCTCCGGTCTGGCGAATGCGGTAGGGCGAATCAGTGGTATTGCCGCGCCTTATGCCGTTGCAGTGCTGCTCAGTAGTTATGGCGTAACGGGTGTCTTTATTCTTCTGGGGGCGGTTTCAATTATTGTCGCAATTGCTATCGCCACCATTGGAATTGAAACCAAAGGTGTCTCCGTTGAAAGTTTAAGTATTGATGCAGTAGCCAATAAATAATACTGGTGGATTCAAAATGAAAAATTCAAAAGCAATATTACAGGTACCGGGCACAATGAAAATTATTTCAGCGGAAATACCTGTGCCTAAAGAAGATGAAGTTTTGATTAAAGTAGAATATGTCGGTATTTGTGGTTCAGATGTACATGGTTTTGAATCAGGCCCGTTTATTCCGGCTAAAGACCCAAATCAAGAAATTGGCCTTGGTCATGAATGCGCCGGGACGGTTGTGGCTGTGGGAAGCCGCGTGCGCAAATTTAAACCGGGGGATCGGGTAAATATTGAACCTGGCGTTCCTTGCGGTCACTGTCGTTACTGTCTGGAAGGCAAATATAACATCTGCCCGGACGTTGATTTTATGGCGACACAACCCAACTACCGCGGCGCATTAACGCACTATCTGTGTCATCCGGAGAGCTTTACTTACAAACTGCCCGACAATATGGACACGATGGAAGGGGCGCTGGTGGAGCCTGCGGCGGTCGGGATGCACGCCGCCATGCTGGCAGATGTTAAACCGGGTAAGAAGATAATTATTCTGGGAGCAGGTTGTATTGGTTTGATGACGTTGCAAGCGTGCAAATGCCTCGGGGCAACAGAAATTGCCGTCGTTGATGTGCTGGAAAAACGTCTGGCAATGGCGGAACAGCTTGGCGCGGCAATGGTCATCAATGGCGCTAAACAAGACACTATTGCGTGCTGTCAGCAATTTACCGAAGACATGGGCGCAGATATTGTTTTTGAAACTGCGGGTTCTGCGGTAACGGTAAAACAAGCTCCCTATCTGGTGATGCGCGGTGGAAAAATTATGATTGTCGGCACAGTACCCGGCGATTCGGCCATCAACTTTCTCAAAATCAATCGGGAAGTCACCATCCAGACGGTTTTCCGCTATGCCAACCGTTATCCGGTCACGATTGAAGCTATTTCATCAGGGCGATTCGATGTGAAATCGATGGTAACGCATATTTACGATTACCAGGATGTACAACAGGCATTTGAAGAGTCGGTTAACAACAAATGCGACATTATTAAAGGCGTTATTAAACTTAGCGATTAATTACTACGGGAGAACGGAATATGCTAGCAGATATCAGATTTTGGGAAAATGATGCCACCAATAAACATTATGCTATTGCCCATTTTAATGTATGGAATGCTGAAATGTTAATGGGGGTTATCGACGCAGCAGAAGAAGCAAAATCACCGGTTATTATTTCTTTTGGTACGGGATTTGTCGGAAATACCTCATTCGAAGATTTCTCGCATATGATGGTATCAATGGCACAAAAAGCAACGGTACCGGTAATTACCCACTGGGATCATGGCCGGAGTATGGAAATTATCCATAACGCCTGGACTCATGGAATGAACTCCTTAATGCGCGATGCATCCGCGTTTGATTTCGAAGAAAATATTCGTTTAACCAAAGAGGCTGTTGATTTCTTCCATCCGCTGGGTATTCCGGTAGAGGCGGAATTAGGACATGTCGGTAATGAAACCGTTTATGAGGAAGCGCTGGCGGGCTATCACTATACCGATCCTGACCAGGCCGCAGAATTTGTTGAACGCACGGGCTGTGACTCACTGGCTGTCGCCATTGGCAACCAGCATGGGGTTTATACGTCAGAGCCACAATTGAACTTTGAGGTCGTCAAACGCGTGCGCGATGCCGTTTCTGTTCCGCTGGTTTTACATGGCGCATCGGGGATCAGTGATGCTGATATTAAAACCGCGATTTCATTGGGTATAGCGAAAATCAATATTCATACTGAACTGTGCCAGGCCGCAATGGTGGCAGTGAAAGAAAATCAGGATCAGCCTTTCTTGCACCTGGAGCGAGAAGTCCGTAAATCAGTTAAAGAAAGGGCATTAGAAAAAATCAAATTATTTGGTTCAGACGGCAAGGCGGAATAATGTAATGGACAATCTTGAAGTTATATGTATAGGTGGCGCTATCGTTGATATTCCATTACAGCCGGTCAGTAAAAAAATTTTTGACGTAGATTCTTATCCGCTTGAAAGAATAGCAATGACCACGGGAGGCGACGCAATCAATGAAGCAACGATTATTTCTCGCCTGGGGCATCGCACGGCATTAATGAGCCGCATTGGTAAAGATGCCGCAGGACAATTTATTCTCGACCATTGTTGCAAAGAGAATATTGATATTCAAAGCCTGAAACAGGACGTCAGCGTAGATACCTCTATTAACGTTGGACTTGTAACGGAGGATGGCGAGCGGACATTTGTCACTAATCGCAACGGCAGTTTGTGGAAATTGAATATTAATGATGTCGACTTTGTACGGTTTTCTCAGGCAAAGTTATTATCGCTAGCAAGTATATTCAACAGTCCACTATTGGATGGTAAAGCGCTAACTGAAATTTTTACGCAAGCGAAAGCCCGGCAGATGATCATTTGTGCCGATATGATCAAGCCTCGTCTGAATGAAACACTGGATGATATTCGCGAAGCATTGAGTTATGTCGATTATCTGTTTCCAAATTTTGCCGAGGCAAAATTACTCACCGGAAAAGAGACGTTGGATGAAATTGCTGACTGCTTTCTTGAGTGCGGTGTAAAAACGGTAGTAATTAAGACGGGTAAAAACGGCTGCTTTATCAAGCGTGGTGAAATGACGATGACGGTACCAGCAGTAGCGGGAATTACGGCCATCGACACCATTGGCGCGGGCGATAACTTTGCTTCTGGTTTTATTGCGGCACTGCTGGAAGGTAAAGAGCTGCGTGAATGCGCGCGCTTTGCCAATGCAACGGCAGCTATATCGGTACTGAGTGTTGGTGCCACCACCGGTGTGAAAAACAGAAAGCTGGTCGAACAATTGCTGGAAGAATATGAAGGGTAATGAAGGCAAATGAAAATGATACCTTTAGGCACAACGGATATAACGCTTTCACGGATGGGGTTGGGGACATGGGCCATTGGCGGTGGTCCTGCATGGAATGGCGATCTCGATCGGCAAATTTGTATTGATACGATTATTGAAGCTCATCGTTGCGGCATTAACCTGATTGATACTGCGCCAGGATATAACTTTGGCAATAGTGAAGTTATTGTCGGCCAGGCGTTAAAACAATTGCCTCGCGAACAAATTGTCGTCGAAACGAAATGCGGTATTGTCTGGGAACGAGAAGGCAGTTTATTCAACAAAGTCGGCGATCGTCAGTTGTACAAAAACCTCTCTCCTGAATCTATCCGCGAAGAAGTCGATGCCAGCTTGCAACGTCTCGGCATTGACTACATCGATATTTACATGACGCACTGGCAGTCGGTGCCGCCTTGTTTTACGCCGATTGCAGAAACCGTAGCTGTACTTAATGAGCGGAAGGCTGAGGGGAAGATTCGTTCGATAGGCGCTGCTAATGTCGAAGCTGATCATATACGCGAATATCTGCGATATGGTGAGCTGGATATTATTCAGGCGAAATATAGCATCCTCGATCGGGCAATGGAAAACGAATTGCTGCCGCTATGTCGGGATAACGGCATTGTGGTTCAGGTCTATTCACCGTTAGAGCAGGGGCTGCTGACAGGTACCATCACTCGCGATTATATTCCAGGCGGCGCACGGGCAAATAAAGTTTGGTTCCAGCGTGAAAATATGCTCAAAGTGATTGATATGCTTGAACAGTGGCGGCCACTTTGTGCGCGTTATCAGTGCACAATTCCTACTCTGGCGCTGGCGTGGATATTAAAACAGAGCGATTTAATCTCCATTCTTAGCGGAGCAACTGCGCCTGAACAGGTACGTGAAAATGTGGCGGCGCTGAATATCAACTTATCGGATGCAGACGCAACATTGATGAGGGAAATGGCAGAGGCCCTGGAGCGTTAACTACCCCACACGATCCACCTCTGTTTCTGTGAAAACTGTGATGAAAATCTGTGATTCAAACAGGTTATTTTGAAAGTAAACATCGCTTATGCGATAATCGCGCTAATGTGATGTAAAAAGAGACAGGGGTGTAATCGTGGCGGCAAAAGACAGGATTCAGGCAATTAAACAGATGGTTGCCAACGATAAAAAAGTAACGGTTTCGAATTTGAGCTCGATTTTTCAGGTAACCGAAGAAACTATTCGCCGCGATCTTGAGAAGCTGGAAGATGAAGGCTTTTTGACCAGAACTTATGGTGGCGCTGTTTTAAATACAGCGATGCTGACGGAAAATATCCATTTCTATAAGCGAGCTTCGTCGTTTTATGAAGAGAAGCAGCTTATTGCTCGCAAGGCGCTGCCGTTTATCGACAATAAAACCACCATGGCGGCAGATTCCAGTAGTACCGTTATGGAATTGCTCAAACTGTTGCAAGACCGTAGTGATCTGACGTTGCTAACCAACTCGGCAGAAGCTATTCATGTTCTGGCTCAGTCAGAAATTAAAGTTGTTTCAACCGGTGGGGAACTGAACAAAAACACGCTTTCTCTGCAAGGACGAATTACTAAAGAGATCATCAGTCGTTATCACGTCGATATTATGGTAATGAGTTGTAAAGGTCTTGATATTAACAGCGGCGCACTGGACTCGAACGAAGCTGAGGCGGAGATCAAAAAGACAATGATCCGCCAGGCGACAGAAGTTGCGTTATTAGTCGATCACTCCAAGTTTGATCGCAAAGCTTTTGTTCAGTTAGCTGACTTTAGTCATATTAATTACATAATAACTGATAAATCACCGGGTGCAGAATGGGAAGAGTTTTGCAAAGACAATAATATCCAGCTTGTGTGGTAGCTTAAACACACGTTGTCAATGTTATTTGTTCCAGCGCCCGTGAAATAAAATGATGATAAAAATGCGGCAAGTGAGTTTGCCGCAATTGCTACCTTTTTTAGCAAAATTCGAGGCACCAAATGGAACAATATGATCAAATTGGCGCAAGACTGGACCGCTTGCCTTTGGCCCGGTTTCATTATCGTATATTTGGCATAATCAGCTTTAGTCTGTTATTAACGGGGTTTTTAAGTTATTCAGGCAATGTTGTTTTAGCAAAGCTGGTAAGCAATGGATGGTCAAATAATTTCCTCAATGCTGCTTTTACGTCGGCATTGATGTTTGGTTATTTCATCGGTTCGCTTGCTGGTGGATTCATTGGTGATTACTGTGGACGGCGCCGGGCATTCCGCATGAACCTTCTGATTGTCGGTATTGCGGCGACAGGCGCTTCTTTCGTCCCTGATATGTACTGGCTCATCTTCTTTCGCTTCCTGATGGGGACAGGAATGGGGGCGCTGATTATGGTTGGCTATGCTTCATTTACTGAGTTTATTCCCGCTCTGGTTCGTGGAAAATGGTCCGCGCGACTCTCATTTGTCGGCAACTGGTCGCCCATGTTGTCAGCGGCGATTGGCGTTGTCGTTATCGCTTTCTTCAGTTGGCGCATAATGTTTCTGCTGGGCGGTATTGGGATAATATTAGCATGGTTACTCTCTGGTAAATATTTTATTGAGTCGCCTCGTTGGCTGGCGGGTATTGGACAATTACCGGGAGCAGAAAGGCAACTTCGTGAAGTAGAGCAGCAAATCGAAAAAGAGAAGGGTATTCATCTACCACCACTTGCTTTGAGGCAAAGCGAAAGTCGGAGTCATGAAATCAGTGGTACTTTTTGGTTGCTATTTAAAGGCGAGATGTTGCGGCGCACGTTAGTCGCGATTACGGTTTTAATTGCAATGAATATTTCGCTTTATACTATCACCGTATGGATACCTACCATATTTGTTAATTCTGGTATTGATGTTGATAAATCGATATTAATGACCGCTGTTATTATGATTGGTGCTCCGGTTGGAATATTTATAGCTGCATTAGTTATTGATCACTTTCCTCGCCGATTATTTGGCTCGTCTTTGCTTATAATTATTGCTGTGTTGGGATATATATATTCAATACAAACTACAGAATGGGCTATTTTAGGCTATGGCCTGGTGATGATCTTCTTTCTTTATATGTATGTTTGTTTCGCGTCGGCGGTGTATATCCCGGAACTTTGGCCAACCCATTTACGTCTGCGCGGCTCGGGATTTGTTAATGCAGTAGGACGAATCGTCGCGGTCTTCACTCCGTATGGCGTCGCGGCGTTATTAACGCATTATGGTTCGATAACGGTCTTTATGGTGCTTGGTGTCATGTTGGTGTTATGTGCGCTGGTCCTCTCCATTTTTGGCATCGAAACGCGGAAGGTGTCGCTGGAACGAATTTCTGGTGTGAATTGAATTTTCGCTGATTGTGTCAATTGTCAGATGCAACGCTGGCGTGTTTATCTGGCCTACGATGTAATTAAGGAATTGTAGGCCAGAGATGGATCTGACTAATTTTATCTCTGCGTCTCTTCCCAGTCTGCCAGCGTGTACAATGTTGCCCCAGCGGCTGACATCTCCATAAACGCGTGCGCACTGTCCTGTGGCTGGATATTCACACCGCGACAGCCATCGGTAATCACGTTCACCTTATAACCTAACTGTAACGCGTCCAGGACGGTAAACTTCACGCAATAGTCCGTAGCCAGCCCCATAATGATCAGTTCATTGATTTCATGGTCGCGCAACCAGCCATCGAGCTCGGTTTTCTGCCGCCGCCCGTTATCAAAAAAGGCACTGTAACTGTCGACTAAAGGATTTTCGCCTTTGTGAAACACGGCATCAATCGACTTTTGCGCCAGCAGAGGGTGCAACGCTGCACCTTCGCTGTGTTGCACACAGTGATCGGGCCAGAAGGTTTGCGGTAGGCCATCAAGCTGACCCTGTGTATAAGGCTCTACACCTTGCTGGCTGGCGAAGCTGCCGTGATTGGCCGGATGCCAGTCCTGACTGGCGACGACCGCTTCACCGCGTGCTTTGCACCAACTTATCAGGGCATTAGCAACATCAACCGTGCTATCGCCTTCGGCAACAGCCAGCGCACCGCCAGCGCAGAAATCATTTTGTAAATCGACCAGTAACAGAGCGCGTTGGGGCATTACAGTCTCCTTAATCATCCGGCGTCAGTTCGCCGCGCAGGTTTTGGCTCATGGCCTTGCGAATGGTTTCGGTATCCAGTCCCTGGCTGAGCAGGTAGTGCAGTTTGGTTAGCGTGGCTTCTACGGTCATATCCGCACCGCCAATAACACCGGCATGGGCGAGGGCGTTACCGGTGGCATAACCGCCCATATTGACTTTACCGGACATGCATTGTGTCAGGTTAACCACCACAATTCCGCGATCGCTGGCTTCTTGTAATTCTTGCAGGAATGCTTTGTTTTGCGGCGCATTACCCACGCCATAAGAGCGCAGAATCAACGCTTTAACCGGTTGACGCAGGAAGTTACGTACGACGTCGGCAGAAATCCCCGGATAAATCGTCACTACGCCGATCGGCTGTGGTGTAATCGGATGAACGATCAGCTCACCAGTGCCGTGTGGGGCGGGCGGTGTATTTAAACGGCGAATATGAATACCCGCTTCCAGTAACGGTGGAAGGTTTGGTGACGCGAAGGCATCAAAACCATCGGCATGGGCTTTGGTGGTGCGGTTGCCGCGATACAGGCGATTATTAAAAAAGAGTGTGACTTCGTTGATGGGATAGTTCGCCGCAACGTACAACGCATTCAGCAAATTGATTTGTCCGTCAGAGCGTAACTCGGCTAATGGGATTTGTGACCCTGTCACAATAACCGGTTTTCCGAGGTTCTCCAGCATGAACGACAGCGCAGAGGCGGTATACGCCATCGTGTCGGTGCCGTGCAGAATGACAAAACCATCGTACTCGTCATAGTGCGCTTTAATATCTTCAGCAATATGCTGCCAGTCCTCTGGCGTCATATCAGAAGAATCCATCAGCGGCGTGTATTCATGAATGGTGAAATCCGGCATCTCCGGGCGATGGAACTCTGGCATCAGCGCCAGCTGGCGTTGTAGATGGCCCGACACCGGAATATATCCCTGCTCGGAACGCTGCATCCCGATGGTCCCGCCCGTGTAGGCAACGTAAATTGATTTCTTTTGCATGATATTGATATGAATGATACCGAAAGAGCAAAAGTATATACGTGAGGGGCAGCAAGCGCACCTGGATACTCTGTGGATATGAGAAAAGCCCGGCGCAACAGAGGGATTAGCGTTCCGCCGGAGAAAAATGGTTAATCCTGCAACGCATAGGTTACGGTCGTGACTACACGCACCGTTTTGTTAATCGCCGAGGGATCATCTTCGTCACTGCCACTGGCGAAAATCTGGAACACGCCTTGTGACGCATCGCTAATGGACCCCACCTGACTACCTGAATCCGTCGCAAACTGTAATGCTGCGTTGCGTGCATCTTTCGTTGCGGCAGCAATCATCTCCGCGCGAACTGCGCCAATACCATTAAAGCGATAGGCGATTTTGCTATCAGCGATCGCGCCATCTGTGGCGATTTGCAGGTCGTTTAGTTTCGCGACGACTTTTTCGACGGCAGCAACGTTATGCGTTTTTATCGTAACAGACCCGTCAGCGTTATAGCGTGGCATCGTCGGATCATCTTTGAGGTAAAAGGCATCCGTTCGCTTACTTGTCCATTGACCCACGTTGATCTCTTTGTCGTTAATCCCCTGAGCGTGGAATTCGGCAACAATCTTTTTCTGCGCATCTTCAAGTTTCGGGAACAGCTCGCCAGGAACATTACCCTTAAAGTTGATAGCAATTGTTAATTCAGCCGTATCTGCGCGAACTTCTTTTTCTGAAAGCCCCCGCACGTTCACATAACGGTTGTTGGTTTTTAGATGTTTAACACCATCGCCAACAAAATAACCACAGGCGCTGATCCCCAGTCCGAGGACAATAGCGGCAATTAAAGAGGGTGCCTTATTCACTGATGACTCCATGACAGATGCTAAATGAGCAAGGGAATGTAGTGGAGAGAGGGAGTGAAAGACAGTCCGGTTCAGGAGTGTGGCCGACAACATATCGGCCACATATTTGCAGGAATTAACGCACGTTGGCGCAGGTCAGGCAAAACGCGTAACGGTTTTGCGGATCGTTAAAGGCCGCCAGCTTGTCGCTTTCGCTTTTAACGGTTGAAGCGACCGAGGCCAGCGGCGCAGGCAGCATGGCCTGGAGCGTATCTGGCAGCATTGTCCGTACTGAACCTGACATGTTGTCCATCACCTTGTCGAAGAAGGTCGGTTCATCAACGTAATATTCCAGATGCCATTGTTTCAGTTTTGCCAGTTCAGCCGCTTTGGCAACTGCATCATCGAAATCACCGAGACTATCGACTAGCCCATTCGCTTTTGCATCCTGACCGGTCCAGACATGGCCCTGGGCGATTTTATCAATCTGCTCTGGCGTCGAATTACGCGAATCAGCAACCAGCGTGATAAAGCGTTTATAGCCGTTCTCAATGCTCAATTGCATCATCTGCTGCACTTCGGGTGGCAGTGATTTAGTGATGGAAACATCTGCCAGTGGTGATGTAGACACGCCATCGGTATGTACACCAATCGAATCCAGGCTGTTTTCTACAGTGGTGATCACGCCGAAGATCCCGATAGAACCGGTCAGGGTGCTCGGGTTAGCCACAATGTAATTGGCCGGCGTGGAGATCCAGTAACCACCGGATGCCGCCATACCGCCCATTGACACAACCACAGGCTTGCCAGCGGCTCTGGCAGCTGCCAGCTCAGAGCGAATCACTTCAGAAGCCGTTACGCTTCCGCCAGGGCTGTTTACGCGCAGAACGATCGCTTTCACTTTCGGATCAAGGCGAGCGTCACGGATTTGTGCCGCAGTCGTATCGCCGCCAACATTCCCCTGAGTTTCTTCGCCATCCATAATCGCGCCATTAGCGAAGACGACACCGATGCTGTCGCCGGTATCTGCCGGAGTTTTCAGGGCGTAATCGTAATAACTGATGGCGCGATAATTTTTATCAGCCTTGCTCCAGCCAAACTCTTTGGTCAGGGCTTTTTCAATTTCGGCATTCGTTGCCAGCGCGTCGACCAGTTTGTTGTCCAGCGCGTACTTCGCAGTATCGCCGCCCGTTTTGGTTAAGCCAGCAAGTAGCCCTTGCGCCCCAGGGAATACCTGCTGGGCAGGGATCTGGCGGTTAGCGGCAACGGTGTTGAGATAGTTTTGCCACAGTTCGCCAATCCAACGGCTATCGGCTTCGCGAGCCGCCGGGGACATATCATCACGAATAAACGGTTCAACGGCAGATTTATACGTACCCACGCGGAACACATGGGTAGATACTTTCAGCTTATCCAGCAACGATTTGTAGTACAGACCGTTGGTGGCAAAACCGTGCAGATCAACCACGCCTTGCGGGGACAGCCAAATTTTGTTGGCGAAACTGGCGAGGTAATATTGCCCCTGGCTGTAGTTCTCGCCAATGGCATAAACCGGTTTACCGCTGTCACGAAACTCTTTCAGAGCCTTACCAATATATTGCATGGAAGGTTGATCGCCGCCCGCAAAGTTTTTCAGATCCATCACGATACCGGTAATATTCCTGTCATCTTTAGCCTGGCGAATCGTGTTCACGATATCAAACAGCGAATTTTCCTGCAGGCGATCGGAACTGGCGCCAAGCAGCTGGCGGCTTAACTTACTAAACCGCTGGGAACTGTCGGGCTTATCGACGATCACGCCTGAAATATCGAGCAGTAATGCGCCACGACCGGCGGTTTCTTTGGTATCGCTACTACTGACCTGCATCCAGATCCCCACGCCAACCAGCACGAGGAAAATAAAGAACAGGTTAAGTACCATTTCACGGACAAAATTGAGCAGACGCCACGTCCATTTAAAAAATCCGGCAATAAATCGCCAAAGGGTTCGCATGTATTCTCCCAGACTAAAGGTCACACCTGTTGCAGGTGCAATAGATGTGGTTATCGTAATGACCCAACCGGCACTTGTCAGCAGGAATCGCGGACTGTGCTGTAACAAAATCCACTCTCGTGTTAATTTTGTGAATAAACATCATGACAGGAGTTAATCAAATGGATGCACTCGAACTATTGATCAACCGCCGAAGCGCCTCACGTCTGGCTGAACCTGCGCCGACTGGCGAACAACTGCAAAATATCCTGCGTGCCGGAATGCGTGCACCGGACCATAAGTCCATGCAACCGTGGCATTTTTTTGTGATTGAAGGGGAAGGCCGCGAACGTTTCAGTACCGTGCTGCAACAGGGTGCAATTGCTGCGGGTAGTGATGATAAAGCTATCGACAAAGCCCGTAATGCCCCGTTCCGTGCGCCGCTCATCATCACCGTGGTGGCGAAATGTGAAGAAAATCATAAAGTCCCGCGTTGGGAGCAGGAGATGTCAGCAGGTTGCGCGGTTATGGCGATGCAAATGGCGGCGGTTGCCCAGGGCTTTGGCGGCATCTGGCGTAGTGGCGGGTTAACCGAAAGTCCGGTGGTGCGCGAGGCGTTCGGTTGCCGGGAGCAGGATAAAATTGTCGGCTTTCTCTATCTCGGCACGCCGCAATTGAAAGCGTCAACGTCGATTAACGTTCCGGATCCGACGCCGTTTGTTACTTATTTTTGATAATTTTCGCAAAACTGTCTGGATTATGAGCAAAGGCGCAGGAATTCAGACACTCTCACTTATCACTTCACGGAATGAAGGTTACCATACCCGGATTGCATTGACAGGAGATGTCCATGAGCGAGAACTCGATTCGTTTGACCCAATACAGCCACGGAGCAGGTTGCGGCTGTAAAATTTCCCCAAAAGTGTTGGAAACCATTCTGCACAGCGAGCAGGCGAAGTTTGTTGATCCGAATTTGCTCGTGGGAAACGAAACCCGCGACGATGCGGCAGTATACGATCTTGGTAATGGCACCAGTGTCATCAGCACCACCGATTTCTTTATGCCGATCGTTGATAATCCTTTCGATTTTGGTCGCATTGCGGCGACTAACGCCATCAGCGATATCTTCGCGATGGGCGGCAAACCGATTATGGCCATTGCGATCCTTGGCTGGCCGATTAATAAACTTTCCCCGGAAATTGCCCGCGAAGTGACTGAAGGTGGACGCTATGCATGTCGTCAGGCGGGTATTGCGCTGGCTGGCGGTCACTCCATCGATGCGCCGGAGCCGATTTTTGGTCTGGCGGTTACGGGGATCGTACCGACCGAGCGAGTGAAGAAAAACAGCACCGCACAAGCCGGATGCAAACTGTTCCTGACGAAACCGTTGGGGATTGGCGTTCTCACCACGGCTGAGAAAAAATCACTGCTGAAACCGGAACATCAAGGACTGGCGACGGAAGTGATGTGCCGGATGAATATCGCAGGTGCGTCATTTGCCAACATTGAAGGCGTAAAAGCGATGACCGACGTCACCGGTTTTGGTCTGCTGGGCCATTTGAGCGAAATGTGCCAGGGGGCAGGCGTGCAGGCTCGCGTCGATTATGAAGTGATCCCGAAACTGCCGGGCGTGGAAGAGTACATTAAACTGGGCGCTGTGCCGGGTGGCACCGAACGCAACTTTGCCAGTTACGGCCATTTGATGGGCGAAATGCCGCGTGAAGTACGCGATCTGTTGTGCGATCCGCAAACTTCTGGTGGTCTGCTGCTGGCGGTTATGCCGGAAGCTGAAAATGAAGTCAAAGCTACCGCAGCCGAGTTTGGCATTGAACTGACGGCGATTGGCGAGCTGGTGCCTGCGCGTGGCGGTCGTGCCATGGTTGAGATCCGTTAATTCAATGCGGTTGTTTATAGCCGAAAAACCGAGTCTGGCACGCGCTATTGCTGATGTCCTGCCCAAACCGCACCGTAAAGGCGATGGCTTTATCGAGTGCGGCAATGGTCAGGTGGTGACCTGGTGTATCGGTCACCTGCTTGAGCAGGCGCAGCCAGACGTCTACGACAGCCGCTATGCGCGCTGGAATCTGGCGGATTTGCCGATTGTCCCGGAAAAGTGGCAACTGCAACCGCGCCCCTCCGTAACCAAACAACTTAACGTCATTAAACGCTTTCTGCATGAAGCCAGCGAAATTGTTCATGCCGGTGACCCGGATCGTGAAGGGCAATTGCTGGTGGATGAAGTGCTGGACTACCTGCAACTGGCACCGGAAAAGCGCCAGCAAGTTCAGCGTTGCTTGATCAACGACCTGAACCCGCAGGCGGTTGAGCGGGCGATCGATCGTCTTCGCTCCAATAGCGAGTTTGTACCGCTATGCGTTTCTGCACTGGCGCGAGCGCGTGCCGATTGGCTATACGGTATCAATATGACCCGCGCGTATACCATTCTCGGTCGCAATGCTGGCTATCAGGGTGTGCTTTCTGTTGGGCGCGTACAGACTCCCGTTCTTGGGCTGGTGGTGCGGCGCGATGAAGAAATAGAAAACTTCGTGGCAAAAGATTTCTTTGAAGTCAAAGCGCACATTGTGACGCCTGCCGATGAACGATTTACCGCCATCTGGCAGCCGAGCGAAGCGTGCGAGCCGTACCAGGATGAAGAAGGGCGCTTATTGCATCGCCCGCTGGCGGAGCATGTGGTTAACCGCATCAGCGGTCAACCGGCTATTGTCACCAGCTATAACGATAAACGGGAATCAGAATCCGCGCCGCTGCCGTTTTCGCTTTCGGCGTTGCAGATTGAAGCGGCAAAACGCTTTGGTCTGAGTGCGCAGAACGTGCTTGATATCTGCCAGAAGCTATACGAAACGCACAAGCTAATCACTTATCCGCGTTCCGATTGTCGTTATTTGCCAGAAGAACATTTTGCCGGACGCCACGCGGTGATGAATGCCATCAGCGTTCATGCGCCGGGACTATTGCCGCAGCCGGCGGTTGACCCGAATTTACGCAACCGCTGCTGGGATGACAAAAAGGTCGATGCTCACCACGCCATTATCCCGACCGCGCGTAGTTCTGCCATCAACCTGACGGAGAACGAATCGAAGGTCTATAACCTGATTGCTCGTCAATACCTGATGCAGTTCTGCCCGGATGCGGTGTTCCGCAAGTGTGTTATCGAACTGGAAATAGCCAAAGGCAAATTTGTCGCTAAAGCCCGTTTTCTTGCCGAAGCAGGCTGGCGCACGCTGTTAGGCAGCAAAGAGCGCGATGAAGAAAACGACGGCACACCACTGCCTGTAGTCGCGAAAGGCGATGAGTTGCTGTGTGAAAAAGGTGAAGTGGTAGAGCGGCAAACCCAGCCGCCACGTCATTTCACCGATGCGACCTTGCTCTCCGCGATGACCGGGATCGCGCGCTTTGTGCAGGACAAAGATCTGAAAAAGATCCTTCGTGCGACCGATGGTCTGGGGACAGAAGCAACGCGTGCCGGGATTATTGAACTGTTGTTCAAGCGTGGTTTCCTGAGCAAAAAAGGGCGCTATATCCACTCCACCGACGCCGGAAAAGCGTTATTCCATTCGCTGCCAGAAATGGCTACGCGACCGGACATGACCGCGCACTGGGAATCGGTGCTGACGCAAATCAGCGAAAAGCAGTGTCGCTACCAGGACTTTATGCAGCCGCTGGTGGGGACGCTATATCAGCTAATTGATCAAGCCAAACGTACGCCGGTGCGGCAGTTTCGCGGCATAGTGGCTCCGGGCAGTGGTGGCAGTGCTGATAAGAAAAAGGCTGCTCCGCGTAAACGTAGTGCGAAAAAAAGTCCGCCAGCAGATGAAGCGGGCAGTGGAGTGATAACATAAAGGTCGGATGCCTGAATCCCAACTCACTGATACAGCACCTTTCGTAGGCCGGATAAGGCGTTCACGCCGCATCCGGCAGATGCCTGATGCGGCGCTAATGATTTAAATCACACCCTGCGCCAGCATCGCATCGGCAACCTTCACAAAACCGGCAATGTTTGCGCCCTGTACGTAGTTGGTTTGCTCACCTTTACCGCCGTGTTCAACACAAGCGTGGTGGATATCCAGCATAATGTGATGCAAACTGGCGTCGACTTTCTCGGCTTTCCAGCCCAGACGCGCAGCGTTTTGCGCCATTTCCAGGCCCGATGTTGCTACACCGCCAGCATTAGCCGCTTTACCCGGAGCAAACAGTACGCCTGCCTGCTGGAACAGTTCAGTCGCTTCGATGGTGGTTGGCATATTTGCCCCTTCGGCGACGGCTTTAACGCCATTGGCGATAAGCTGATGCGCAGCGTCTACATCCAGTTCGTTCTGGGTGGCGCAAGGCAGGGCGATATCAACCGGTACGGACCACGGCTGTTGGCCTTCGAGATAGACCAGGCCAAATTCTTTGGCGTAATCGGCAACGCGACCATCGCGGCTGGCTTTGATTTCGATAAGACGCGCCAGTTTCTCTTTTGTGAATCCGCTTTCATCAACCACTGTGCCGCTGGAGTCTGATGCCGTGACCACGCGAGCGCCAAATTCCATCGCTTTTTCGATAGCATACTGGGCAACGTTGCCGGAGCCAGAAACGGAAACCCGCATTCCTTCAAAACCCATACCGTGGCGTTTCAGCATCGCTTCTGTGAAATAAACCAGACCGTAACCGGTGGCTTCCGGGCGAATAAGACTGCCGCCAAAAGAAAGACCCTTACCGGTGAAGACGCAGGCGGTATTGTTAGACAGCTTTTTCATCATCCCTGCCATAAAGCCCACTTCACGACCACCAACGCCGATATCACCTGCCGGAACGTCGGTATCCGCGCCCAGGTGGCGATACAGTTCGGTCATCAGTGCCTGGCAGAAACGCATCACTTCGCCTTCGCTTTTCCCTTTCGGGTCGAAATCGCTGCCGCCTTTACCACCGCCCATCGGCAGGGTAGTCAGGGCATTTTTGAAGGTTTGCTCGAAGCCAAGGAATTTAAGAATGGAGAGGTTAACTGAGGGATGGAATCGCATACCGCCTTTGTACGGGCCGATGGCGGAGCTGAACTGCACGCGCCATGCGCGGTTGACCTGCACCTGGTTGCGATCGTCAACCCATACCACGCGAAACTGGATCACGCGCTCCGGTTCAACCAGGCGCTCCAGTAACGACATCTGGCGATATTGGGGATTTTGTTCAAGAAAAGGCCAGAGTGTGGTCATTACTTCACGAACGGCCTGCGCGAACTCGGTTTGATTCGGGTCGCGCTTTTGTACATGGTTGAGGAATGACTCCAGAGAATATGTCTGATCCATAGATATAAAACCCTTATATATTAAGACGATTGTGCGTATGTTGTTTGTTTTGCAGTTTTCGACTATACCATCAAGAATGTGACGGTAAGCAAGTAAAAAATGGCACCGGAAAGCAAATTAATAATGTGAGGAATTTATAAACGCCGCCTAATGCCGGATACATCTTCTTCGGCCTACCAAAATGGGGACATTTGGTGGATAAGGCATTCACGTCGCATCCGGCAACCAGACGCTAAAGTTTTCCCGCCAGGTTACCGTTATCAGTAGCAGAGACAACGAAATATAAGGAGTTTCTTGTGAATCGAGCATTGCTCGCCCCAGCGTTGGTATTCCCGTTTTTTGCGCTGGCTAATCAGCATTATCGTCCGGATGTGCAGGTAAATGTGCCGCCGGAAGTGTTTAGTTCTGGTGGGCAGTCAGCGCAGCCCTGTAACCAGTGCTGCGTTTATCAGGATCAAAACTATTCCGAAGGGGCAGTGATTAAAGCAGAGGGAATACTGCTGCAATGCCAGCGGGATGATAAAACCATTAGCACTAATCCGCTGGTCTGGCGGCGCGTAAAGCCATAAACGCCTTTAATAGTGGAATGTCAGCAGGGGCCAGCGGATATTGCATCGCCTCTTCAGGTGAGCACCAGACCAACGCCTGATGCTCATGTGCCTGTGACGTCCCGTGGAAGTCGGGTACGTGCCAGGCATGAAGATTGATAATACGCCCTGAAACTTCCCGCTGGTGGCTGGCTACATATTTCCCGATGATAGCATCGATACCGAGCTCTTCACGCAGCTCGCGTATCAGCGCCTGCGGCTGGCTTTCCCCAGGTTCGACTTTACCACCAGCAAATTCCCATAATCCCGCTTGATCGCTATGCGCAGGGCGTTGCGCGATTAAAATTTTGCCATCCCGTTCGATAATGGCGGCAACAACATCAATCATTTCCATAAATTACACACGGTCGAATACAGGAAAAATGCCATAATATCCGCAGTGTTGCCCGAGCTGAAGGGTTTTATTTCTTAAGGAGTACCCGTGTTAGACCGCCATCTTCATCCCCGAATTAAGCCTTTGTTGCATCAGTGCGTGCGGGTTCTGGATAAACCTGGCATTACACCTGATGGTTTAACGTTAGTGGGATTTGCTATCGGCGTGCTGGCGCTGCCGTTTCTGGCACTGGGCTGGTATTTGGCGGCGCTGATTGCCATTTTACTGAACAGGTTGCTTGATGGTCTGGACGGTGCGCTGGCGCGGCGCAGAGGGTTAACCGACGCGGGGGGCTTTCTCGATATTTCGTTGGATTTTCTTTTTTACGCGCTGGTACCGTTCGGGTTTATTCTCGCCGCACCGGAACAAAATGCGCTGGCGGGCGGCTGGCTGCTGTTTGCGTTTATCGGCACGGGCAGCAGTTTTCTCGCATTTGCTGCACTGGCGGCGAAACATCAGATTGATAATCCCGGTTATGCGCACAAATCGTTTTACTATCTGGGCGGGTTAACAGAAGGCAGCGAGACGATTTTGCTGTTTGTTTTAAGTTGTCTCTTTCCGGAATATTTCCCGTGGTTTGCATGGATATTTGGCGCGCTTTGTTGGATGACAACATTTACGCGGATTTGGAGTGGATATCTGACGCTGAAGTCGCTTCAGCGTCAGTGATTGCCGTGTTATTTGCTGCTGTCCGGGCCGCGTTCACCGGTTGCTACCGGATTTTTTGGATCGCTGCTCCATTCGTACCAGCCACCGTCATAAACGGAGACGTTATTCCAGCCCATGGCGCGTGCGTACATAAAGGTTTCAGACGCGCGCCAGCCGGTGCCGCAGTAGAATGAAACTTGCTGATCTGGTTTGATATTCCACGCTTTCCACATAGCGGCAATATCATCGGCGCTGCGCATGGTGCCATCCGGGTTATGGAAATCTTCCATATGGGTCGAGTCGCTGCCTGCGTGTCCCCAACGTGCCCCGGCTATTTCACCTTTTGGTTTAATGTAGCTGTAACCGCTGGTCGTACCGATAAATTCTGGCCACGAACGAATGCTCACCAGCGATGCATCCTGGCGATGCAGCAGCCCGCGAGCCTGCTCCATATCAAGCATCAGTTGTGGTTGCGCAGGGATCTTCACGCCGAAGTCTGGTTCCGCTTTCACTTTCGGTGGCGTACCGCGCTCAACGGGCAGACCTGCGTCGGACCAGGTTTGCCAACCGCCGTCCAGAAGGCGGACATCTTTCACGCCAGCGTAGAGCATAATTTGCGCCACGCGCGCTGCGGCGTAAACATCACGCCCGTACAGAATGACCGTGGTGTCATGACGAATGCCGTGCTTCGCCAGCATTGCTTTAAGCTGTTCATCAGAAACTTTGTTCCACAGCGGTTCGCTTTCCACTTCGTTGGTATCGATGTAGTCAGCGCCGGGAATATGGCTGATAAGGTAAAGCTTAGGTGCGCCCCAGGCCGCTTCGATCACTTTCCAGTCACCCGCAGGTTTCGCCGTAACTTCTTTACCTTGTTGCAGGTCATGCAGCCACTGCGGATATACCAGCTGTTCAAAGTGAGGCAGTTTTTGCAGTCGGGAAGGTTCGCTTAGTGCATCACTCAAGATAGAGATATGCGTAAAGCCTGCTTTTTGTAGTCGCGTTTTGACGGCATCGACATCTTTGTCATTACCGTACAGCGCCACCGGGGCATCCGTTTTCAGGTTATGTAGCTTGATCCACTCGTTGAGCTGCTCAGTGCTCATTTTGTCGAGCCAGCTTGCAGAAAGGTTTAAGGCGGCAGGTTCATGACCGGAAGGGCCATTTAGGGTTTGTGGCCAGCCGTTATAAAACGCGCTGGGGCGAGTATCAATCGCTTTGCCATTTTGTTGTTGAAGCTGGTCAAGTGTAAGAGGCTTCGCCAGTTCAGCGGCCCACGAAGAAGCGCAAGCCAGCCCTAAAGCCATTGCCAGCGCGGTCATTTGAGAAACACGTTTCATCGAAAATCCCGACATTGTAGTTTTGAGTGCGCCATTCTGAACTGACACATCGGGAAAAACTTTGCGTTATCGCAGTTTGTTGTAATTTTCTGACCACTGCGTCATATCCAGAACGGGACTATCGGCAGGAACATCCTGAAGATCGTGGGTTACCTGAACGACGGGGATCGCCAGCTCGCGAACTTCATTGAATACCCACTGACGAAAATTATCGCGCAGAGCTACGTCAAGACGGCTGAACGGTTCATCAAGCAATAATGCCTTTGGCTGTGCGAGAAGGGCGCGCAGCAGGGCCACCCGCGCTCGCTGACCGCCTGATAATGTCGCAGGATCCTGGTGATAAGTTTCAGCCAGTCCCGCTCGCTCAAGCGCGTCTTTCACGGCATTGCGCCTGTCAGTCCCCTTGAGCGTCGACGGTAGCGCCAGCAGTAAATTTTGTCCGACGCTGAACTGGTCAAATAACAGTGCATCCTGGAAAAGAATGCCAATCTGACGCCGGGCGGTGGGCAGGGTATCGATACGTTGATCATTGAGCCATAGCTCACCTGTACAAGAAAATTGCCCGGCCAGCGCACCAATCATCCATGAAAACAGCGTAGATTTACCGCAGCCTGAGGGACCCATTAACGTGACAATGTCACCTTTATTGACTGTAAAGTTAACGTTTGTCAGCAAGCGGCTTTCTGGTAAACGCAGCGAAACATTTTTCACGCAGAGCATTAGCGGAGTCCTTGTCTGACATAACCTACCCATTTTGCGACTAACGCGGTCAGGGCAAAAATAATAAGCGGCAATAGCAGTTGCCATAAAGCCTGGGCGGCGAGAATACCGTTGCTGCCGCCGCTGCTTAGTGCCACCGCTTCGGTGGTGAGCGTCGAGAAACGTCCGGCTCCCAGCCACAGCGTTGGCATATACTGCGCAATACTGACTGAAAATCCGACAGCTAAGGCAATCAGCGCAGGGCGTAACATCAGCGGACATTTCACGTAAAAGAAGATTTTGACACGCGACCAGCCCAGTGTTTGCGCAATCAAAATTAACCGTGAATCAATGCGCTGCCAGGCGGGTTGCAGGATAAACAACATCCACGGAATTACCCACAGCAGATGCCCCCACACCACCGCCGTCCAGCTACCATCCAGGTTGAGCCATAGCACCAGCGTGTACTGGCCTGCCACCAGTGGCAAGGCGGGTAATAATATGGGCAACCATAGCCACAACTGGCGACGTTTTGGCCCCCATTCCAGCCATAGCAGCAACAGAACCAAAGCGATGAGTGTCGCCACCAGTCCCATTGTCAGGCTATTGAGCAGCGCCTCGTGATTGATCGTTGATTGATCCGCGAGGATCGCCAGCAGAATCACACACAGCACGCCAGTTAAGGGTAACAACTTCGCCAGCATCTTCCCTGGCAATAAAGGCGTGGATGGCATGCGAATGCCGTCTTCCCGGGGGAGCGTGCATCGCCAGGCGCGCCATAACAGATAACCAAGCAAAACGTAGGCGGCGAGTAACAGCATCAGCAGCAGGCTGGCAAGTGCGCCTTTCGTTTGTTGATCGGCGTCGCCCTGGGTTAACCACTGCCAGCTAATTACCGCCAGCGTCGGTGGATTACCAGGCCCAAGAATAATCGCTACATCCACGACCGAAAGCGACCAGGCGACAATCGCCAGCATCGCCATTGCCAGCGCAGGCGCGACGGAGGGCAACAACAACCAGTTCAGACATTGCCAGCGGCTGTAGCCCAGCGAATCCAGTACAATAACTTGCTGCACCAGGCGTTTTTCACTCAGTGCTGCCGATAAGATCCACAGCAGAAATGCGCTTTCTTTCACCGCAAGGGTGAGGCCCAGACCGATACCCAATTTGTCCATCGGCGGAATGAGAAAAGGGAAAAACTGATAAACCAGGCCGCCGTCAGCAAACAGCAGCAGGGCGCTGGTGGCAAAAGCCACGTGGGGGATGGCGAGTAGCCACGGCAGACGGGCGCACATACGCTGCCATTTCGGCCCAGGCCATAGCGCTACTATCACCAGCAGGGCAATAAACAGAGCGCCGACCGCCGCGATGGTTGTCGACACCAGCGTTGCCAGTAATGCCTGTGGTAGCTGCGGATCGGCAAATAACATCTGCCAGTGCGTCAGCGACATGGCAGGTGTTATCAGCGTGAAAGCCGACGGAACCAGCGGTGCGTAAATCACCGCCATCACCACCCACAGCAAAAAAATTAATGCGTACCGTAACGGCGTAGCCATTCTTGTTCCAGCGCATTTACCCAACCAGCATGCGGTTCCGCCAGTACCGGCGGCAGATTCTGCGGCATTCTTGATTGCAATGTTTCACGCTGCCCGGCAGGTAGTTTTTGAGGATCGAGAACCGAAGGATCGCCCCAGACAGCGGGATCCGCTTTACGCAGTTGTGCTTCAGGTGACAACAGGAAGTTGGCGACGACTTTTGCCGCAGCACTGGCAGTTGCGTTGGCTGGAATGGTGACGAAATGCACGTTGCCAATCATTCCCTCGCTAAAGCCAAAGCTGTAACTGCTGGTGGGTAAATCGCCGCTGGATATTTTTTGCTGCGCATGTGCGGGGTTAAAGGTCAGCGACAGGCGCAATGTGCCGGCTTTCAGCAGAGCATCCATCCGCGCGGGCGAAGGCGGGAAATCCTTTCCTTCGTGCCACAAATACGGATGCAGTGCATCAAGATATTGCCACAATGGCGCAGTGACGCGGGCGAAAGTGGCATCGTCCGGCGCTTTTTTTAATGCAGCGGGATCGGGCGTCAGCATAATCAGCAGCTGTTCAAGAAACGCGGTGCCGGTAAAGTCCGGTGGGCGCGGATAGGTAACCGTACCAGGGGTGGCTTTGGCAAATTCCAGCAAGGATTGTGGCGTTTTCGGTGGCTGTGGTGTCTGATCGCGTCGGGCGATAAATGTCAGCTGTGCGCCGCCCCAAGGCGATTCCGCACCTTGTGTCGGCACAGAAAAATCTTCCCGCACTGGCAGCTGTGTGTCGATATAGCGCCAGTTGGGTAGCGTTTCCGCCCAGTCAGTTTGCAGTAAATTAGCCTCTTTTAAGGTACGGAAGTTTTCGCCGTTCACCCAGAGCAGATCCACCGAGCCGCCCGTTTTACGTCCGGCAGCAGCTTCGGTCTGAATGCGCTTCACCGCGTCTGCGGCATCCGCCAGACGAACAATCTTCAGGTTTATAGCGTAATGCGTTTTCATCTCGCCGCTAACCCAGTCGAGATAGCGATTAATCGCGGTGTCGCCGCCCCAGGCGTCAAACCAGACGGTTTGCCCTTTGGCCTCATTTTTAATTTCCTGCCAGTCACTGGCATGTGTTGCCAAAGAAAACAGCGATAACAATCCCAGCAACCATACACAATGGCGCATCATCTCTCCTTAAGAACGTTTGTCAGGAATACGGCACAGCCCCTGAGCGGGAATGTCCATGGCAGAATTAAAACGGGCTGACAGATTTTGCAAGCCGATCAATGCCGTCAGCTCGGTGAGCGCCTGGGCGTCAAAATGCCTAGTCAGTCGGGTGCGCAGGGCATCATCGACCGTTGGCGGCGTAACGCTTGCCGCTTCGGCGTATTCCAGCGCCAGCCGTTCTTCGTCGCTGAAGAGCGGGCTTTGTCGCCAGTCAGCTACCGCCAGCAATTTATCGGTGCTGCCGGTACGCTCGGCGACTTTCATACTGGTGATATCCACGCAAAACTCACACAGACACATTTGCGCGATACGCGCGCTGACAAGCGATCGCACTACTGGATCGAGCGGTGAGCGTTTGCGCTCCAGCCAGCCAACAAACATCGACACCAGATAAAAGATAAACGGGATCCGCCCCCACCAGCGGATGGGGCTTAGCACCTCGCCGTAATGGCGACGATGCAGCCACGCCTGTGGACGTAAAATTAAAGGGATTTTGCTAAGCGGTGGTAACCCCATCAGGCATTCCTCTTCTGGCGCTCAAGCCATATTTTTTTCGCCATAAAAATCACCACGGTCAGGGCAAACAGAATAAACAGTCCGGTGACAAACCAGAAAGTACCGCCTGTTAACATGCTGCCCGCCCAGGAATAAACAATAGTCGCTGGTAACTGACCGAGCCCGGTGGCGATAAAAAACGAGCGAAAACGTATTGAAGTCAAACCGGCAGCATAGCTGATTGGATCGAAAGGGACAAAAGGCAATAACCGACATACCAGGATGGTGTGTTTGCCGTAGCGAGTGAAAAAGCCGTCCATGCTGTCGAGTACCGTTGTACCGGTTAACTTTTCCACCACTTCGCGGCCCATCACTCTGGCGATAAAAAAGCACAGCGCCGCGCCTACCATCGAACTGGTCCACGACAGCAAGCCGCCCCAGAACGCGCCAAACAGCGACGCATTGGCAAAGGTGATCAAAAACGCAGGTAGCGGTGCAGCAATGGCCTGTAAAATCATCAACAAGAACGAGACAACTGCCGCTAGTGCGCCGTAAGACTGAATAAAGCGTTCTATACCCTGTTGGTCCACGGCGGCAAACGCCGCAACGCTGCGATTGATAAAATCATGGACGCCGGGAAGCAGCGCCCATGCCAGCAGCATCGCGAACAACAGGATGATGAGGGTTATGCGGTAGTACCAGATTTTACGCGATTGCATTTTCATCATCCTTTATCCTGGTTTTATTCGGCGATTTTAAAGGTAACCGTTGCCAGCGTGTTATCTGCCGGGAGAACCGAGGCATTGCCTTTGAATTTCACTTCGCTGCGTTTTTCCACCGCACCATAAGTGTATGTCGCATTGCTGACAATACCGACCGGGCAACTATCCAGACATACCAGGCAGCCCGTTTTTTTCTCTTCAGCTGCCGTTAAATTACCGCCAAAGCGCATGTCCAGTTTCTTGCCATTACTGTCAACAATCACGTCATCGAAGGAATACGCTTTTGCCGCCCCTTGCCAGTTAACTGAAATATCCAGTTTGCTGCCTGTGACATGAGTCGTTTCTTTATTATCCATCGTCATGTTTTCGCCCGGCGTACCTCCGGCCTCTTTCAGGGCTTCATAAAATGCTTTCGGCGTGGCATAACCCATAAACAGCGATTTATGTCCGTTGGAGCCATCTTTAAACACAATACCGTGGCGGGTATCGTCGGTGAGGAAACGCCCATTAATTTGCACCAGCATGGTTACCGTATGGTTATTTGCATCGACACGCAGCGGCTGGCTGTCCGAAAGCCCGTCGTATTCCACTTTTGCCGCCGTATTCTCTTTTTGATCGCAGCCACTAAGCCCCGCAACGGCCAGTAAACACAGTGCAGCCAGTCCTTTTTTCCATGACACTGAATAATGTTGCAACATCGTTCTATCCTTCATTTTTTGTGTGAGTAAGTGGGCTGCGGCGCGAAGCAGACAGATCCACATGTTTGTGTCGGGCGTAGAGTTTGGCGAGCTGGACGAGAATAAACAGCGCCAGGCCCGCCAGACAGAGTTGTAAAATAAAGCGCAGCGTAATGCCTTCACTGGCAAGATCGCTGGCCATCACGGTATAAATCACTATTCCAGGCAGAGTGGTTAATGCCGAAATAAGGGTATAAGGCCAGAAGGCGATGGCGGTTAATCCGTAAGCGTAATTTTGAATATTGTATGGAAATAGCGGGATTAAGCGGGTCAGAATAAGAAAATCGATACCGTTACGCGTAATGCCTTTTTCAATAGCCTGAAAAGTGTGGCAATGACCGACGTATTTCAACAGTAAATCACGCCCCAGAAAGCGCGCCAACAGGAATGAGCACGACGAGGCCAGCGTGGCGGCAATTAACGAAAGTAGCGTTCCTGTTAGCGGGCCAAAAACTATTCCTCCAGCGATCACCAGTACGCTGCCCGGTAGCAGAAAGAGGGTGGCGATGATGAATAACAGAATATAGAGGCTATAACCGAACAATCCGCTCTGGCGAATGAGTGTCTGTAAGTGGGGTAAATCGGTGAGTAGATCGAATAAACCGAAAGCATGGATAGCGTAAATTATCAGCGCAAAAAACAGACAGGCAAAAAGAAATTTACGCTCAGCGTTCATCGTGGAGTTTCCTATATCAAACTTGATAATAGAGAAGTGGTCAGACAACTAAAAAACGCAGTGACGGTATAACAAAGGACGGCGGGCAACAAATCATTACTGACAGTTTGTTGATTTTTCTCAAGGTTAATTCTCCTGACCCAGTGCGAGCCAGGAGAACGGAGAAATTAGCGGCGGAAGGTGGCCCAGACAGGTGCGTGATCTGACGGTTTTTCCATACTGCGGATTTCATAGTCGATGCCGGTTTCTACGCAGCATTCGGCCAGTGGCTGGCTGGCAAGCAGCAGGTCGATACGCAGACCACGGTTATCGTCAAAACCTTTTGAGCGGTAATCAAACCACGAGAAGCGATCTGCCGTTTCTGGGTTCGCATGGCGGAAGGTATCGACCAGCCCCCAACTTATCAGCCTGTCCATCCATTCGCGTTCTTCCGGCAGGAAAGAACATTTACCAGTACGCAGCCAGCGTTTACGGTTCTCTTCGCCAATGCCGATATCCAGGTCGGTGGGGCTGATATTCATATCGCCCATAATCAGCACCGGATTATCACGTTTGAGTTCGGTTTCCAGGTAGTTTTGCAGGTTCTGGTAAAACTGTGCTTTAGCCGGGAATTTTATGGGATGGTCGCGGCTTTCGCCCTGCGGGAAGTAGCCGTTGATCACGGTGACATTGCCTAGCGGTGAGGGGATTTCCGCCATAATAATCCGCCGTTGTGCCTCTTCGCCGTCGCTTGGGAAGCCACGACGCACGGCAATCGGCGTCTCTTTGGTCAACAGCGCCACGCCGTAATGGCCTTTCTGCCCGTGATAAAACACGTTGTAGCCGAGCTTTGCCACATCTTCGAGCGGAAACATATCATCATGAACTTTTGTCTCCTGCAGGCCAATCACATCAGGCTGGTGCTTGTCGACGATCGCTTCAAGCTGGTGTGGTCTGGCGCGCAGGCCGTTGATATTAAAAGAGACAAATTTCATAGTCGCTGCCATTTATTCTGATAATGAGTGCGTGGATGTTAGCAGAAATTCGTCTGACTTACTGCCTGTTGTTAAGTGATTTGATCGATGGTTGTTAATGATGTCAACGATGGCGCAGAAAATGCCCGCTTTTGGTGCGGGTTGCGTCAGAATGGCGCAGTAATTTCCAGTAAATTTCGCCAATGATCACAATTCCAGAATTATATTTTACTTCTGCATAACATTGCGTTTTTTATTCTATTTATTCATCCACATGGCAAACATATTCACTTTATATGCACTTAAGGTGCATATCGTTCGGTTGTAACTCATTGATTTACAGTTAGTGACCGTCATTTATGCACTTTTCCCCCTGGCTGGCATGAACCCTGCAATCTACATTTACAGCTCAAACATTACTTATTATTAACATATAAATAACGAATTATTTACTGTAGAGGTCGCTATGTCTCAGCCAATTACGCGTGAAAACTTTGATGAATGGATGATACCTGTTTACGCTCCGGCACCGTTTATACCGGTACGTGGCGAAGGTTCGCGCTTGTGGGATCAGCAGGGGAAAGAGTATATCGACTTCGCAGGTGGCATTGCGGTGAACGCGCTGGGCAATGCGCATCCGGAACTGCGCGAGGCGCTGAACGAACAGGCGAGTAAGTTCTGGCATACCGGCAACGGTTACACCAACGAACCGGTACTGCGACTGGCGAAAAAATTGATCGACGCCACGTTTGCCGATCGCGTCTTCTTTTGTAACTCCGGTGCGGAAGCCAACGAAGCGGCGCTAAAACTGGCGCGTAAATTCGCCCACGACCGCTACGGCAGCCATAAGAGCGGCATCGTGGCGTTTAAAAATGCGTTTCACGGGCGCACGCTGTTTACCGTCAGCGCAGGCGGGCAGCCAGCCTATTCACAGGATTTTGCGCCACTGCCGCCGGATATCCGTCATGCTGCGTATAACGATATTAACTCTGCCAGCGCGCGGATTGATGACTCCACCTGTGCGGTGATTGTCGAGCCCATCCAGGGGGAAGGCGGTGTGGTACCCGCCAGCAACGCGTTTTTACAAGGTCTGCGTGAATTGTGTGACCGCCACAATGCTTTGCTGATTTTTGATGAAGTACAAACGGGCGTCGGGCGCACCGGGGAACTGTATGCCTATATGCACTACGGCGTGACGCCCGATCTGTTAACCACCGCCAAAGCGCTGGGCGGCGGTTTCCCGGTCGGTGCGTTGTTGGCAACCGAAGAATGCGCCAGCGTGATGACCGTTGGCACCCACGGCACCACCTATGGCGGCAATCCACTGGCCTCGACGGTAGCAGGCAAAGTGCTGGATCTCATCAACACGCCAGAAATGCTTAACGGGGTTAAACAGCGTCACGACTGGTTTGTTGAGCGTCTTCATACCATTAATCACCGCTGCGGTTTGTTCAGTGAAATTCGCGGCTTAGGTCTGCTGATTGGCTGTGTGCTGAATGCCGATTACGCCGGGCAAGCGAAACAGATCTCTCAGGAAGCGGCGAAAGCGGGCGTGATGGTACTGATTGCGGGTGGCAACGTGGTGCGTTTTGCGCCTGCGCTCAATGTCAGCGAAGAAGAGGTGACGACCGGACTGGATCGCTTTGCAGCTGCTTGCGAACACTTTGTTAGCCGAGGTTCATCATGATGGTCATCCGTCCCGTTGAGCGATCAGATGTCTCAGCGCTGATGCAGCTTGCCAGCAAAACGGGCGGCGGCCTGACGTCGCTTCCCGCCAATGAAGCCACGCTTTCGGCACGTATCGAAAGGGCAATCAAAACCTGGCAGGGCGAACTGCCCAAAAGCGAGCAGGGCTATGTGTTTGTGCTGGAAGAGAGTGAAACAGGTACTGTGGCGGGAATTTGCGCCATAGAGGTGGCAGTTGGGCTGAACGATCCCTGGTACAACTATCGCGTCGGCACGCTGGTCCACGCCTCAAAAGAGCTGAATGTCTATAACGCGTTGCCGACGCTGTTTCTCAGTAACGATCACACCGGCAGCAGCGAGCTGTGCACGCTGTTTCTCGACCCGGACTGGCGCAAAGAGGGCAACGGCTATTTGTTGTCGAAATCGCGCTTTATGTTTATGGCGGCTTTTCGCGACAAGTTTAATGACAAAGTGGTCGCGGAAATGCGCGGGGTGATTGACGAACACGGCTATTCACCGTTCTGGCAAAGCCTCGGTAAACGCTTCTTTTCGATGGATTTTAGCCGCGCCGATTTTCTCTGCGGCACCGGGCAAAAGGCATTTATTGCAGAACTGATGCCGAAACATCCGATCTATACGGACTTTTTATCCCAGGAAGCCCAGGACGTCATCGGTCAGGTTCATCCGCAAACTGCGCCCGCGCGGGCGGTGCTGGAAAAAGAGGGCTTTCGCTACCGCAACTATATCGACATTTTCGACGGCGGGCCGACGCTGGAGTGTGACATTGACCGCGTTCGCGCTATCCGCAAAAGTCGGCTGGTGGAAGTAGCGGAAGGACAACCTGCACAGGGCGATTTTCCGGCTTGCCTGGTCGCCAATGAAAATTATCACCATTTCCGCGTGTTGCTGGTGCGAGCCGATCCGGCGACCGAACGTTTGATTTTAACCGCCGCACAACTGGATGCCCTCAAATGCCACGCCGGGGATCGCGTTCGTCTGGTGCGCCTGTGTGCAGAGGAGAAAACAGCATGACTTTATGGATCAACGGTGACTGGGTGACGGGCCAGGGCGCACTGCGCGTGAAGCGTAATCCGGTATCGGGCGAGGTGTTATGGCAGGGCAACGATGCCGATGCTGCTCAGGTTGAGCAGGCTTGTCGGGCCGCTCGTGCAGCGTTTCCGCGTTGGGCGCGGCTCTCTTTTGGCGATCGTCAGGTAAGAGTTGAACGATTTGCTGCACTGCTGGAAAGCAACAAAGCCGAATTAACGGCGATTATTGCCAGAGAAACCGGCAAACCGCGTTGGGAAGCGGCAACCGAAGTGACGGCGATGATCAATAAGATCGCGATATCAATCAAGGCGTATCACGCTCGCACGGGAGAGCAGCGTAGTGAAATGCCGGATGGAGCGGCGAGCTTGCGCCATCGTCCACATGGCGTGCTGGCGGTGTTTGGACCGTACAATTTCCCCGGGCATCTGCCTAACGGGCATATCGTTCCGGCGCTGCTGGCAGGTAACACGATAATCTTTAAACCCAGCGAACTAACCCCCTGGAGCGGCGAGGCAGTCATGCGTTTATGGCAGCAGGCAGGCTTGCCGTCGGGCGTGCTGAACCTGGTGCAAGGTGGGCGCGAAACCGGTCAGGCACTCAGTGCGCTGGAGGATCTCGACGGCTTGCTGTTTACCGGCAGCGCCAATACCGGCTACCAGTTACATCGCCAGCTTTCCGGTCAGCCGGAAAAAATTCTTGCCCTCGAAATGGGCGGCAATAACCCGCTGATTATTGATGACGTGGTGGATATTGACGCCGCTGTCCATCTGACTATCCAGTCGGCATTTGTCACTGTCGGGCAACGCTGCACCTGCGCCCGCCGTTTATTGGTGAAAAGCGGGGCGCAGGGCGATGCGTTTCTTGCTCGCCTTGTTGCCGTCAGCCAGCGGTTAACGCCGGGGAAATGGGATGACGAACCGCAGCCGTTTATTGGTGGGCTGATTTCTGAACAGGCCGCACAGCAGGTTGTTACTGCCTGGCAGGAACTGGAAGCATTGGGCGGGCAAACGCTGCTTGCGCCACGTTTGCTACAAGCGGGAACATCGCTGCTGACGCCGGGGATCGTTGAAATGACAGGCGTTTCAGGCGTGCCGGATGAAGAAGTGTTTGGGCCGCTACTTCGCGTATGGCGTTATGACACTTTTGATGGGGCGATAAAGATGGCGAATAACACCCGCTTTGGCCTCTCTTGTGGGCTGGTTTCCCCAAAACGGGAAAAGTTCGAGCAACTATTACTGGAAGCGCGGGCAGGAATTGTTAACTGGAACAAACCGCTTACCGGAGCCGCCAGTACAGCACCATTCGGCGGCATTGGCGCTTCCGGCAACCATCGCCCCAGCGCCTGGTATGCGGCGGATTATTGTGCCTGGCCGATGGCGAGCCTGGAGTCGGACTCGTTAACGTTGCCCGCAACGCTTAACCCCGGGCTGGATTTTTCCGAAGAGGTGGTGCGATGAATACCTGGGAAGTCAATTTCGATGGATTGGTGGGGCTGACGCACCATTACGCTGGTCTGTCGTTTGGTAATGAAGCCTCCACCAGTCATCGTTTTCAGGTATCGAATCCACGACTGGCGGCGAAGCAAGGCTTACTGAAAATGAAAGCCCTTGCCGATGCGGGATTTCCCCAGGCGGTGATCCCGCCGCACGAGCGACCGTTTATTCCGGTGCTGCGTCAGTTGGGATTTAGCGGCAGCGATGAGCAGGTACTGGAAAAGGTTGCCCGCCAGGCACCACACTGGCTTTCCAGCGTCAGTTCAGCATCGCCAATGTGGGTAGCTAATGCGGCCACGGTAGCGCCATCCGCCGATACGCTGGATGGCAAAGTACATTTCACGGTCGCCAACCTGAACAATAAATTTCACCGTTCGCTGGAAGCCCCCGTCACCGAATCGCTGTTAAACGCCATTTTTAACGATAAAGAGAAATTCACCATCCATTCGGCGTTGCCACAGGTGGCGATGCTCGGTGACGAAGGGGCGGCAAACCACAATCGCCTCGGCGGTCATTACGGCGAACCGGGCATGCAGATTTTTGTTTACGGGCGAGAAGAGGGTCACGGTACGCGGCCTTCCCGATATCCGGCGCGGCAGACCCGCGAAGCCAGCGAGGCGGTAGCCAGGCTGAATCAGGTTAATCCGCAGCAGGTGATTTTCGCCCAGCAAAACCCGGACGTTATCGACCAGGGCGTTTTTCATAATGACGTGATTGCCGTGAGTAACCGTCAGGTGCTGTTTTGCCATCAACAGGCGTTCGCTCGCCAGGCGCAATTACTGGCAAACCTGCGTTCGCGGGTCAACGGCTTTATGGCGATAGAAGTACCGACGTCGCAGGTTTCCGTTCCGGATGCTGTCTCGACCTATCTGTTTAACAGCCAGTTGTTGAGTCGCGATGATGGTTCGATGATGCTGGTGCTGCCACAGGAGTGTCGGGAACACGCCGGAGTATGGCGTTATCTCAATGAACTCCTTGCTGCGGATAACCCGATAAGCTCACTAAAAGTTTTTGATTTGCGCGAAAGCATGGCGAACGGCGGAGGCCCTGCGTGCCTGCGTTTGCGCGTTGTGTTGACGGATGAAGAACGTCAGGCGGTGAATCCGGCGGTGATGATGAACGATACGCTGTTTAATGCGCTCAATGACTGGGTGGATCGTTACTACCGCGATCGTCTGAGTGCTGCCGATCTGGCCGACCCGCAATTGCTGCGCGAAGGGCGGGAAGCACTGGATGCGTTGACTCAATTATTGAATCTCGGTTCGGTTTATCCGTTCCAGCGTGAGGGAGGGGAGAATGGATAATTTTCTCACTCTGACATTAGAGGGTAAAAAACCTGTCATCACCGAGAGAGAAATCAACGGTATTCGCTGGCGCTGGCTGGGGGATGGCGTGCTGGAACTGACGCCATTAATCCCACCGCAAGGCGCGTTGGTAATTTCGGCGGGGATCCACGGTAATGAAACGGCGCCTGTAGAAATGCTGGACGCCTTACTTGGCGCAATTTATCACGGTGAAATTAAGTTACGCTGGCGCTTGTTGGCAATCCTCGGAAATCCCCCTGCGCTCAAGCAAGGAAAGCGCTATTGCCATAGCGATATGAACCGGATGTTTGGCGGACGCTGGCAGCAATTTGCCGAAAGCAGCGAAACCTGCCGCGCCCGCGAGCTGGAACAGTGCCTGGAAGATTTTTATCAGCAGGGGAAGGAGTCATTTCGCTGGCATCTTGATCTGCATACAGCCATCCGCGGCTCGTACCACCAGCGGTTTGGTATTTTACCGCAACGAGAAATTCCCTGGGACGAAAGTTTTCTGACATGGCTGGGCGCGGCAGGGCTAGAGGCGTTGGTATTTCATCAGGCGCCCGGCGGCACGTTTACCCATTTCAGCTGCCAACATTTTGGCGCACTGGCGTGTACGCTGGAGCTAGGCAAAGCACTGCCGTTTGGGCAAAACGATCTTCGTCAGTTTGCGCCAACCACCAATGCAATTGCTGCGCTGTTAGCAGGGGCAAGTGTCGGTATAGAGAGAAAACTGCCCCAGCGTTACCGGGTGGTTTCGCAGATTACCCGTCACACTGCTGCCTTCGAGTTGCATATGGCGAGCGAGACGCTGAATTTCACGCCGTTTAAGAAAGGAACGTTATTGGCGCAGGATGATGAGGAACGTTTTACCGTGACTCATGATATTGAATATGTGCTATTCCCCAATCCATTGGTGGCGTTGGGATTACGCGCGGGATTAATGCTGGAAAAAATAACCTAGCACTTGCCCGCAGAAAGGTTTCTGCGGGTATTTAATAACGACTTTCGGAATAATACGGATTAATCCTGGATGTTTGCTTTATTTATCGCCATTTATCAGGTATAGTCCTTCATAATTTCTGCAAAATCATTGTCTTGTAATATTTATTCATCACTTTCCTTCAATTTTTCTTTTTTTCTCCATAATTGGCGAAAAAATGTTTTTTATACTTTCATTGATTTACCGTTGCTCTGATTAATTGACGCTAAACTCAGTAAAGTTAATCTCGTCAACACGGCACGTTACTTAAGAAAGCCGTAACAAATAACTGAAAGGAAGGATATAGAATATGCGTAAATTAACTGCACTGTTTGTTGCCTCTACCCTGGCTCTTGGCGCGGCTAACCTGGCCCACGCCGCTGACACCACTACCGCAGCACCGGCTGACGCGAAGCCGATGATGCACCATAAAGGCAAGTTCGGTCCGCATCAGGACATGATGTTCAAAGACCTGAACCTGACCGACGCGCAGAAACAGCAGATTCGTGAAATTATGAAAGGCCAGCGTGACCAGATGAAACGTCCGCCGCTGGAAGAACGCCGCGCAATGCATGACATCATCGCCAGCGATACTTTCGACAAAGCAAAAGCTGAAGCGCAGATTGCTAAAATGGAAGAACAGCGCAAAGCTAACATGCTGGCGCATATGGAAACCCAGAACAAGATTTACAACATCCTGACGCCGGAGCAGAAAAAGCAATTTAATGCTAATTTTGAGAAGCGTCTGACAGAACGCCCAGCGGGAAAAGGTAAAATGCCTGCAACTGCTGAATAATCTTTCAGCCAAAAAACTTAAGACCGCCGGTCTTGTCCACTACCTTGCAGTAAGGCGGTGGACAGGATCGGCGGTTTTCTTTTATGCGCCTGTGCCTGTCATTTTTGCGAAAACGTTAAGGTAAATCATACGAGTTGCCGATAACAATCCACGGTTGCCTGAGCGATAACAATGAAAAGAGCATGCCCGGAGCGAGTATGGAATACTTTGATATGCGTAAAATGTCGGTGAACCTGTGGCGAAACGCTGCCGGTGAAACTCGTGAGATCTGTAGTTTTCCCCCTGCGAAACGTGATTTTTACTGGCGTGCCAGCATTGCGTCCATTGCGGCCAATGGTGAATTTTCTTTATTTCCTGGGATGGAAAGAAGTGTGACGCTGCTGGAAGGCGGTGAGATGCTTCTTGAAAGCGCAGACCGTTTTAGCCATACCTTAAAGCCGTTACAGCCTTTTGCTTTTGCGGCGGACCAGGTGGTAAAAGCGAAACTGACGGAAGGGCTGATGTCGATGGATTTCAACATTATGACGCGCCTGGATGCCTGTAAGGCGAAAGTCAGAATTGCCGATCGCACGTTCACCACTTTTGGCTCACGCGGCGGGGTGGTGTTTGTGATTAGCGGGGCATGGCAACTGGGCGAAAAATTGTTAACCACCGACCAGGGCGCGTGCTGGTACGATGGCAAACACACCCTGCGGCTTTTGCAACCGCAAGGCAAACTGCTGTTCAGTGAAATTAACTGGCTTGCAGGCCATTCACCGGATCAAGTTCAGTAATTTCATAGCGACTGGAAAGTAGTGGTTTACAAAGAATTTTATAACCATCGTGATCGAATCCGGCAGGCGTACGGATCAACGTTGCCGCCTCTTCCAGCGAATTAACTGCCCCCAGCCACAGCCAGTTATGAATAATATGGTATTGGGTCATTTCCGGGTGCTGTTCTTTCAACGCAACCGCCCCTTGCCACGGCCAGCAGATCACCCGCAAACGTTCCAGCGACTGGAGCAGACGTTGAGCATGATCTTCATGGCTCTCTTTTCCGCAGCACGCTCCGGCGCAACGTTTTAGCGCTGAACGAAAGCAAGCACGACCGCGGCTTAGCGGTTCCAGCCCGAGCAGGCCATAACAGAGCTTTTGTTCATCGGCGATTGTCTGTAATGCCTGTAATGCCGAGCGGCGGTTGGCAAACAGGCCAAACAGGTTTGGCGCAGTAGAAAAATCCACGTCTTTGGCGTACACCACATCCACGCGTTTTTCATTCAGTTGCAGGGCGCAGAGCTGACGATTGCGGCGCAACCGTTTATTAAACAAAGGCTGTTGCTCTTTGATTAGACGCGCTTCAAGGAGCAGGGCGCCGATTTCGCCCGCGGTACATATCCAGCTAATGCGTCGGGATTGTCGCAGCATGGCCGCTTCATCCGGGGTACGTAAATGGGAAAGGACGCGGCTACGGATGTTAACGCTTTTGCCGATATAGAGCGGCATAGTGTTACTTTCGCCATGAAACAGATACACACCGGGCCGGGTGGGTAAGTCATTAAGAAATGAACGTAAATGTTCGGGATATTCATAAATTGCCGCCGCTTCAAATTCGAGCCGCGGGGAAGTTAAACGCCGTACCACTGTTTACTCCGAATGCTGGTCATTTATCCAGTATAGCGGGTGGGTGGCGATTAAAAAAGTGGCAAGGCCGATGACAAAGCTAACAGTGCCTGATGCGCTACGCTTATCATGCCTACTCGACTCATGCAATGTATTGAATTTGCAAAGTTTTGTAGGCCGGATAAGACGTTTACGCCACATCCGGCATGAATAAAGTGTTTGGTGTCGACAATCTCAGGCGGGGAGGCCGCACTGTTTATTTTTTCCAGAAATCATCGAAAACAGTAATGGGTGGGCGGCGTTTATGCTCGGTTTTCAGATACCAGTTCTCAATCGTTCTGGCGACCTGTTCCGGGACATTTTTCCCTTCCAGATAGTCATCGATATTTTCATACGTTACGCCGAGCGCGACTTCATCTGGCAGTGACGGGCGGTCATCTTCCAGGTCGGCTGTTGGGGCCTTCTTATAGAGATGCTCAGGGCAACCTAACGCCGCCAGTAACTGTTTACCCTGACGTTTGTTCAGACGATACAGAGGGTTAATGTCTGTGCCACCATCACCATATTTAGTGAAGAATCCAGTAATGGCTTCTGCCGCATGATCGGTGCCAACTACGACGCCATTAGTCATACCCGCAATGCTGTATTGCGCTTTCATCCGCTCACGTGCTTTTTCATTGCCACGCACAAAATCGCTCAGTTCGATACCCGCTTCCCGCAATGCCTGTTCACTGGCGAGTACCGCGCCCTTGATATTGACGGTTAATACGCGATCCGGCTGAATAAAGGCAATGGCGTCCTGGCAATCTTGTTCGTCGGCCTGAACACCGTAGGGCAGGCGCACGGCGATAAATTGCAGTGATTCATTACCGGTTTCCTGGCGCAGTTCATTAATTGCCATCTGACACAACTTACCGGCAAGGGTAGAGTCCTGACCACCGCTAATGCCGAGTACCAGTGATTTAATGAACGGGTAGGTTTGTAGATAGCTTTTCAGAAAATCGACGCTACGACGAATTTCCTCTTCAGCATTAATCTGCGGTTTTGCGCCCAGCGCCTTTATTATTTGTTGCTGCAATGTCATTGAACCCCTCCAGACAGAAAAATAAAACTTCCTTAAAGCTAACCCGTTGCTACAGAAACGACAAGCGACAGCAGGTTGAATGGTGGTTAAAACGTCATACAGGAATCCTCTGAAAGCGAAACCGTTTCGCTCTCAGGCTTGAAAAAGCCCCCGATGTATTCCAGGCTTATCTAACACGCTGATAAACAAGAGGACGGAATATGAACAAGAATATGGCAGGAATTCTGGGTGCAGCGGCGGTATTAACCATGCTGGCAGGTTGTACGGCGTATGATCGTACCAAAGACCAGTTTGTACAGCCTGTGGTGAAAGACGTCAAAAAAGGCATGAGCCGGGCGCAGGTTGCACAAATTGCGGGTAAACCTTCGTCTGAAGTGAGCATGATCCATGCTCGTGGTACTTGCCAGACCTACATTCTGGGTCAACGTGATGGTAAAGCAGAAACCTATTTTGTCGCGTTAGATGATACCGGGCATGTGATCAATACCGGCTATCAGACCTGTGCCGAATACGACACTGATCCGCAGGCTGCGAAGTAATTCCTTCATCTGAAAGCTTGAGTCACCACGAAAACCGGCCATTGTGCCGGTTTTTTTATGCTCGTGTTCTTATTTGTTGACGCGAATTATTTAACCGAAATGTGAAGGTGGTCATAACAGCAGGTCAAGGAGAGACAATTTGTATAGTCAAAGAAATACTATTGCTCAGGTCAATACCGTATACTCTTTTCAGCCACCAAAAAAAGTCATGTTGGTTTCGCAAGTTACCCAGAGCATGGAAGCAGGTGAAGGCTTGCGGAGTGTCTGGCTGACAGATAATCGTTGATGAGGGCAGTTTTATGGAAAAGAAACACATTTATCTGTTTTGTTCTGCGGGCATGTCTACCTCTTTACTGGTATCAAAAATGCGCGCTCAGGCAGAAAAATATGAAGTTCCGGTCATTATTGAAGCATTTCCGGAAACGCTGGCTGGTGAAAAAGGGCTGAATGCCGATGTCGTTTTATTAGGGCCGCAGATTGCTTATATGTTGCCCGAAATTCAGCGTTTGTTACCCAACAAACCGGTGGAAGTAATTGACTCGTTGTTATATGGCAAAGTCGATGGTTTAGGCGTGCTTAAGGCTGCAGTTGCAGCAATTAAAAAAGCCGCAGCAAATTAATTTTTAAATTTTCCCGTCAAAGAGTTATTTCATAAATCTATACCGCAATATTTGAATTGCGGTTTTTAAGGGTATTTTTCTATGAGTAATGTTATTGCATCGCTTGAAAAGGTACTCCTCCCTTTTGCAGTTAAAATAGGAAAGCAACCGCACGTTAATGCAATCAAAAACGGTTTTATTCGCTTAATGCCGTTAACCCTCGCAGGGGCTATGTTTGTATTAATTAATAACGTTTTCCTTAGCTTTGGGGAGGGGTCGTTTTTTTATTCCTTAGGTATTCGCCTCGACGCCTCGACCATTGAAACACTCAATGGTCTGAAAGGTATTGGCGGAAATGTTTATAACGGAACATTGGGGATTATGTCTTTAATGGCACCGTTCTTTATCGGCATGGCGCTGGCAGAAGAGCGTAAAGTCGATGCGCTGGCAGCAGGATTGTTATCCGTTGCGGCGTTTATGACCGTCACGCCTTATAGCGTCGGCGAGGCCTATGCCGTCGGCGCTAATTGGTTAGGCGGCGCGAATATCATCTCCGGGATTATTATCGGCCTGGTGGTGGCAGAAATGTTTACCTTTATTGTCCGCCGCAACTGGGTAATTCGACTGCCCGATAGCGTACCTGCGTCGGTATCGCGTTCTTTCTCTGCATTGATTCCCGGCTTTATTATTCTTTCCGTGATGGGGATTATTGCCTGGGCGCTGACGACCTGGGGCACAAACTTCCATCAGATCATCATGGATACCATCTCGACGCCGCTGGCATCGTTGGGTAGCGTGGTCGGCTGGGCGTATGTGATTTTTGTTCCACTGCTGTGGTTCTTCGGTATTCACGGCGCACTGGCGCTGACTGCACTGGACAACGGCATCATGACGCCGTGGGCGTTGGAAAACATCGCGACCTACCAGCAATATGGTTCCGTCGAAGCGGCATTAGCTGCCGGTAAGACCTTCCATATCTGGGCCAAGCCGATGCTGGACTCCTTTATTTTCCTCGGTGGTAGTGGCGCGACCCTGGGCCTGATTTTGGCTATCTTTATTGCTTCTCGCCGTGCTGATTATCGTCAGGTGGCAAAACTGGCTCTGCCGTCCGGCATCTTCCAGATTAACGAACCGATTCTGTTTGGTCTGCCGATTATTATGAACCCGGTGATGTTTATCCCGTTTGTGCTGGTACAACCGATTCTGGCGGCAATTACCCTGGCGGCATATTACATGGGCATTATTCCACCAGTGACCAACATTGCGCCGTGGACCATGCCAACCGGTCTGGGAGCCTTCTTTAACACCAACGGTAGCGTCGCCGCCTTACTGGTCGCACTCTTCAACCTCGGTATCGCCACGCTGATTTATCTGCCATTTGTTGTGGTGGCTAACAAAGCACAAAACGTGATTGATAAAGAAGAGAGTGAAGAAGATATTGCTAACGCGCTGAAATTTTAATCGATATCGGCACAGGTAACGCTGTGCCGGGTAAGGAAAGTGAGGAACTGAGTATGATGGATCTCGACAATATCCCGGATACGCAAACCGAAGCCGAAGAACTGGAAGAAGTGGTGATGGGGCTTATCATCAATTCCGGGCAGGCGCGCAGTCTGGCGTATGCGGCGCTGAAACAGGCAAAGCAGGGCGATTTTGCGGCAGCAAAAGCGATGATGGATCAGTCACGAATGGCGTTGAATGAAGCGCATCTGGTACAGACGAAACTGATTGAAGGCGATGCGGGCGAAGGTAAGATGAAAGTGAGTCTGGTGCTGGTCCACGCTCAGGATCATTTAATGACCTCAATGCTTGCACGTGAACTAATTAGCGAATTAATTGAGCTTCATGAAAAATTGAAGGCATAAGGAGTTGATGATGCAGTCAGTGATTAACGCGCCGGAAATTGCCACAGCCCGTGAACAACAACTGTTTAATGGCAAAAACTTCCATGTGTTTATCTACAACAAAACTGAGAGTATCAGTGGGCTGCATCAACACGACTATTATGAATTCACCCTGGTGTTAACTGGTCGTTATTACCAGGAGATAAACGGTAAACGCGTGTTGCTGGAGCGGGGCGATTTTGTCTTTATTCCGTTGGGCTCGCACCATCAAAGTTTTTATGAGTTTGGCGCCACGCGTATATTAAATGTTGGGATCAGCAAACGTTTTTTTGAGCAGCATTATCTGCCGTTGTTGCCTTATTGCTTTGTCGCATCACAGGTATACCGGACCAATAGCACTTTTCTCACCTATGTGGAAACGGTCATCTCTTCACTGAATTTCCGTGAAACCGGGCTGGAAGAGTTTGTTGAGACAGTGACTTTTTATGTTATCAACCGCTTACGTCATTACCGTGAAGAACAGGTAATTGATGATGTGCCTCAGTGGCTGAAAAGCACGGTTGAAAAGATGCATGATAAAGAGCAGTTTAGTGAAAATGCGTTGGAAAATATGGTGATACTGTCGGCGAAATCGCAGGAATATTTGACGCGTGCGACCCAGCGATATTATGGCAAAACGCCAATGCAAATTATTAATGAAATTCGCATTAATTTTGCCAAAAAACAACTAGAAATGACCAACTATTCGGTAACGGATATTGCATTTGAAGCCGGTTATAGTAGCCCCAGTCTGTTTATTAAAACGTTTAAGAAATTGACCTCGTTTACACCCAATAGCTATCGTAAAAAATTGACTGAATTTAATCAGTAGCCATTGTATCAGAACACTAAATTTACATGCTTGCTCTGTATAACCTGGTGTTTCCGGGTTATTCCTGACTTAACGGCAGGCACGACGAATATCAGTATTTCCTAATGAAGGGAGAAATTATGAGCCAGAAATTAAAAGTCGTCACTATTGGTGGCGGGAGCAGCTATACCCCGGAATTACTGGAAGGGTTTATTAAACGTTATCACGAATTGCCGGTGAGTGAATTATGGCTGGTGGACATCGAAGAGGGTAAAGCGAAGCTGGATATTATTTTCGATCTCTGCCAGCGGATGATTGATAACGCTGGTGTACCAATGAAGCTTTATAAAACGCTTGATCGCCGCGAAGCATTGAAAGCTGCCGATTTCGTCACCACCCAGCTGCGCGTAGGTCAATTACCAGCACGCGAACTCGATGAACGTATTCCGTTAAGTCATGGTTATCTCGGCCAGGAAACCAACGGTGCAGGTGGCCTGTTTAAAGGTCTGCGTACTATTCCGGTGATTTTTGACATAGTCAAAGATGTTGAAGAACTCTGCTCCAATGCCTGGGTGATTAACTTTACGAACCCAGCGGGAATGGTCACCGAAGCCGTTTATCGTCATACCGGATTTAAACGCTTTATCGGCGTGTGTAATATTCCGATTGGCATGAAGATGTTTATCAGCGATGTTTTAGCGTTGAATGAGAACGATGATTTATCTATCGATCTGTTCGGGCTGAACCACATGGTGTTTATTAAAGATGTTCTGGTAAATGGCAAGTCTCGCTTTGCCGAATTGCTTGATGGTGTGGCATCCGGGCAGTTAAAAGCGTCTGGCGTAAAAAATATTTTCGATCTGCCGTTTAGCGAAGGCTTAATTCGCTCACTGAATCTGTTGCCGTGCTCGTATCTGCTTTATTACTTCAAGCAAAAAGAGATGCTGGCGATTGAAATGGGTGAGTATTATAAAGGCGGCGCACGTGCACAGGTGGTACAGAAAGTCGAGAAACAACTCTTTGACCTGTATAAAAATCCGGACCTGAAAGTTAAGCCGAAAGAACTGGAACAGCGCGGCGGGGCATATTACTCAGATGCGGCGTGTGAAGTGATTAATGCTATCTACAACGACAAGCAAGCGGAACATTACGTTAATATCCCGCATCATGGGCATATTGATAATATTCCGGCAGACTGGGCGGTAGAAATGACCTGTACACTGGGGCGCGATGGCGCGACGCCACATCCACGCATTACACACTTCGATGACAAAGTGATGGGCTTGATTCATACCATCAAAGGTTTTGAGATTGCCGCCAGTCACGCAGCCCTTAGCGGTGAATTTAACGATGTGTTACTGGCGCTCAACCTTAGCCCGCTGGTGCATTCCGATCGTGACGCGGAACTGCTGGCAAGAGAGATGATTCTGGCGCATGAGAAGTGGTTGCCAAACTTTGCTGACTGCATTGCAGAACTCAAAAAAGCACATTAACTGAGGCTGATTATGGAACGCTTACTGATTGTTAATGCCGATGACTTTGGCTTAAGTAAAGGCCAGAACTATGGCATTATCGAGGCCTGTCGTAATGGTATTGTCACCTCAACGACGGCGCTGGTGAATGGGGAAGCTATCGACCATGCGGTGCGGTTAAGTCGTGATGAGCCGAGTCTGGCAGTTGGGATGCACTTTGTCCTTACACTGGGTAAGCCGCTGACTGAGATGCCTGGGCTGACCCGGCAAGGTGTGTTGGGGAAATGGATCTGGCAGCTGGCAGAAGATGATGCCTTACCACTGGAAGAAATTTCCCAGGAACTCGCCAGCCAGTATCTGCGATTCATTGAATTGTTTGGCCGCAAGCCAACACATCTTGATAGTCATCATCATGTGCATATGTTCCCGCAGATTTTCCCTATTGTGGAGAAGTTTGCGGCTGAAGAGGGGATTGCGTTGCGTATTGATCGCCAGCCAGTATTTAACGACGGTGATTTACCCGCTAATCTGCGCAGTTCACAGGGCTTCAGTAGTGCATTCTATGGTGAAGAGATCAGTGAATCACTGTTCCTGCAAGTGCTGGATGATTCCAGTCATCGCGGTGAACGCTCGCTGGAAGTGATGTGCCATCCGGCGTTTGTCGATAATACAATTCGCCAGAGTGCTTACTGTTTCCCGCGGTTAGCGGAACTGGATGTGTTAACGTCGGCGTCGTTGAAGTATGCCATTGCCGAGCGTGGTTATCGGTTGGGTAGTTATCTGGATGTGTAGGTAAGGCTGTTTTGCCGGATGCGGCGTAAATGCCTTATTCGGCATACAATATATTGAAATTTCATAGCATTATGAACATCCGGTAGGCCTGATAAGCGCAGCGCATCAGGCAAAGGTGGCGCAGTTGCGCCACCCATATTTACGCCGGAATTTTGTCAATCTTAGGCATACGTGACCAGACGCGGTGCGCCGCCATTAGCGTTAACAGTTCATCCATAAAACTACCGTCGGCGCTGTCGGCTTCCACAACCCCTTCTTCACCTTTGTCATCCACCTTAATTGTCGCTTTGAACTTGCGGGCGTCTCCCGCCAGCGCAATCGGTTTAAGGTGTTTGTAGGCTTCCATCAGGTAATAGTTCGCATCGCCGTTGTCTGCGATATCCGCAATATTACCGCAAGGGACAATGACCGCATCCACCGTCAGCGAAGGCGCTCCGGCAAAGGTAGCAGCAATTGGCAATACTGTGCCGTCATCGGTGGTCACTTCGCCCATCCGTGAATAAAGCAGTTTGGCATGAACGCCTTTGGCTTTCAGCGCCTTGAGAATGGCCAGCAGGTCTGCCGATCTCACTTCATCATTAAGCAAAATCGCTACCACACGGCCTTTGACATCACCGTCAGGAATGGCATACAGGCTTAATGTTGGGGCATTTTTCAGACCGTTGATGTCTGGTGGTGGGGTAATATTCAGTTGTTCATCAGTCAGTTCGATACCGAGATTTTCAGCCACAGCCTGCGCCAGAGTGAGATCGATATGTGCCAGTTGATCAACGACGCGTTCACGAATATACGGACGAGCAACTTTGCTCAATTCAAAGCTGAAAGCGTCGATAATGTGGCGCTGTTCAAACGGCGTCTGGCTTAGCCAGAACAGACGCGGATGGGAATAATATTCACCAAACGATGGGCTACGCTCGCGGACTTTGTTGCCTTCAACACGTTCCTGGTATGATTCAAATCCGCCGCGTTTCGGCCCCGGCGGTGTTTCGCGCGGCCAGTTGTCGTTGATCGAGTTTGGTTCGTAGTTTGCCGGATTGGTGTCGATTCCCATGCGGTGCATGCCGTCACGCTGGAAATTATGGTAAGGGCAGATCGGGCGGTTAATCGGAATTTCATGGAAATTTGGCCCACCAAGACGACTAATTTGTGTATCGGTATAAGAGAACAAACGCCCCTGCAATAACGGGTCGTTGGTGAAATCCAGACCGGGGACAATATGCCCTGGATGGAAAGCTACCTGTTCGTTTTCGGCAAAGAAGTTATCCGGGTTGCGGTTAAGCACCATTTTGCCGACGCGCTGTACTGGCACCAGTTCTTCCGGAATAAGTTTGGTTGGATCGAGAAGGTCGAAATCAAACTTGAATTCGTCTTCTTCCGGGATTAACTGGAAGCCCAGTTCGTATTCCGGGAAATCGCCTGCTTCAATGGCTTCCCACAGCTCACGGCGGTGGAAGTCCGGGTCACGTCCGGTGAGTTTCTGCGCTTCATCCCATACCAGCGAGGCTTTACCTGCCAGTGGTTTCCAGTGGAAACGCACAAACGTCGCTTTCCCTTCGGCGTTAATCAGGCGGAAAGTGTGGATGCCGAAACCTTCCATCGTACGGTAGCTGCGCGGGATCCCGCGATCCGACATCGCCCATATCACGTTATGCAGCGTTTCCGGTTGCAGGGAAACATAATCCCAGAATGTGTCGTGGGCGCTACCTCCCTGTGGGATCGCCCAGTGCGGTTCCGGTTTTACCGCATGAACAAAATCGGGGAATTTATGCGCATCCTGAATAAAGAAGATCGGCGTGTTGTTGCCGACAAGGTCAAAAATACCCTCTTCAGTATAGAATTTGGTGGCAAAACCGCGGATATCACGCACGGTATCTGCCGAGCCAGCACCACCCTGAACGGTAGAGAAACGGACAAATACTGGGGTGATTTTGTTCGGGTCAGACAGGAAGTCGGCTTTGGTAATATCGCTTAAGTTTTTATACGGCTGGAAATAACCATGAGCCGCAGATCCTCGCGCATGAACAATACGCTCCGGGATACGCTCATGGTCAAAGTGAGTGATCTTCTCGCGCAGAATAAAATCTTCCAGCAGCGTTGGACCACGGCTACCGGCACGCAGTGAGTTTTGATCGTCAGCGATGCGCACGCCCTGATTGGTGGTCAGCGCATAATTTTCACTACCTTTACGTACATCTTGCAGGGAATTGAGTTTTTCATTACGCGTATCAGGGGCTTTCAGACTGCCTGGCGCGGTCGGCTGCGCGCCTGGCGGGGTCGGTTCAGCCGCTGGGCGATGAGAGCCGTCCTCAGGTGCCAGTGAGTCCATTCCTGGTTTCGCTTCGTTCGAGTCGTGCAGGGGGGACTGGTGCTGATGTGGGGTCTTTTCGTTATGTTGCGACATTGAACTCGTCTCCTTATTTCATTGCTGAAAGGGCCGCTTTTTTGGTCAAAAAACCCTCTAACTATAGACCATCGGGGATGTCTCGCTCTGGAGGTGGTGTCGGCGAAAGTATTTGAAGATGTACGCAAAGCAGGACGGACGTGGGCTAAATCGGCTAAACTACATTTTTTCTGATTTTTAATATGCGTTTAGTGAAGCCAGTAATGAAGAAACCGCTACGTCAGCAAAACCGCCCGATTATTAGCTATGTCCCGCGCACGGAACCTGCGCCGCCGGAGCATGCAATTAAAATGGATTCGTTTCGTGATGTCTGGATATTACGTGGCAAATATGTAGCGTTTGTTCTGGTGGGGGAGTCATTCTTGCGCTCACCGGCGTTTAGTGTGCCGGAGGCGGCCCAGCGCTGGGCGAATCAGATTCGACAAGAGAATGAGGTCGAAGAGTAAAAAAACGCCTGTCGGGATGACAGGCGTTTTGCGTTATAAGCCAGGGTTAACGGTGAGCCAGTTCGGCGTCATCTTCGCTATCCAGAATGGATTTATCGGTCTGCTTCAGCCACTGGCTGGTCAGTGTACCTGCGGTCATAGAACCGCTGACGTTCAGTGCCGTACGGCCCATATCGATAAGTGGTTCAACGGAAATTAACAATGCCACCAGCGTTACCGGCAAGCCCATTGCAGGGAGTACAATCAGTGCGGCGAATGTTGCACCGCCACCAACGCCTGCAACACCTGCTGAACTCACAGTGACGATACCAACGAGTGTCGCAATCCACATTGGGTCTAGCGGATTAATGCCAACAGTAGGCGCAACCATCACTGCCAGCATTGCCGGATACAGCCCGGCACAGCCGTTTTGACCAATGGTCGCGCCGAAAGAGGCGGCGAAACTGGCGATGGATTCAGGAACACCCAGACGACGCGTTTGTGCTTCTACATTCAGCGGAATAGACGCAGCACTGGAGCGGCTGGTGAAGGCAAACGTCAGCACTGGCCATACTTTACGGAAGTATTTCAGCGGGCTTACGCCATTAATGCCCAGCAGAATGCCATGCACTGCAAACATAATGATAAGACCGAGGTAGGACGCGACAACGAAGCTACCCAGTTTAATGATGTCTTGCAGGTTGGAGCCAGCAACGACTTTGGTCATCAGTGCCAGAACGCCGTATGGCGTCAGTTGCATGACCAGGCGAACCAGTTTCATCACCCAGCTTTGCAGCGTATCGATAGCGGTTAAGACTCGTTCACCTTTCGGCGCATCATCTTTCAGCAGTTTCAGTGCTGCAACGCCCAGGAAAGCCGCAAAAATTACCACGCTGATAATTGACGTCGGATTGGCACCGGTCAGATCGGCAAACGGGTTTTTCGGGATAAAGGACAAGACAAGCTGCGGAACGCTCAGGTCAGAGACTTTACCGACATAGTTGCTTTCGATAGCGTTCAGACGCGCAGTTTCAGCGCCACCCTGAACCAGCCCCTCAGCTGTCAGACCAAACAGATTAGTGACCAGTACACCGACCAGCGCCGCAATCAGCGTGGTAAACAGTAGCGTACCAATAGTCAGAAAACTGATTTTGCCTAGTTGAGACGCGTTATGCAGACGGGCAACCGCACTTAAAATGGAGGCAAATACCAGCGGCATGACGATCATTTGCAGTAGCTGAACATAGCCGTTACCGACAATGTTAAACCACTGAACAGAATCTTTAAGTACCTGGCTGTCAGAACCATAAATGGTATGCAGGGCAAGGCCAAAAACCACCCCCATCACCAGACCTACCAGCACTTTTTTGGCCAGACTCCACTGTTTGTGGCGGGTTTGGGCCAGCGCAAACAGCAGCACAACGAACACTATGATGTTCGCAATTAATGGAAAGTTCATCCCCGTTCTCCTGATCTTATTATTTCTATCGCTACGCAGTAGCCATAGTGTTGAAGCAAGATTAACAGAACTGTGAGCTGGCTCTTATATTCAAATGGAATGGCTTATTCCAGAAAAGCGATTTTTGTTTTTTTAGTATTCAACCTGATGCTTAATAAGGCGATGAAACTCGATCTGCAAGGTATTAATCATTTGCGATGACCAACGCACGGCACTGTTTTCGGGCAGTGAATGGGGCATCCACACTGACCAGACAAACAACGCCATGCAGAGAAAACGTTCTAACTGGTTGCCTTTTTGTGGAACCAGAATTGGTAGACGGAAACGCCATCGGCACGGCCAGAGTAGGGGAACGCCAGCAGGGGTCAGCATATCAGCAAGGATATGACTCAAATAACCGAGAACCATACCTTGCAGAGCATCAGCTGGAATAAACCAGCTTTCCGGAACTTTCAGATAAAAGGTCGCCAGTAGAGCAAACACCGCCAGCAGACTGTGGGTGAAGCCACGGTGACCAAAAGCGCGGGCAATGGGTTTTGATATCCACTTTAATCGCTGCCCAAGAAACGACTTTGGATGGTCAATATCCGGTAACAGACAAGTTAATATTGCGGAAGGGACAATATGCCACCAGTCACCCTGTGCCAGCACGGGTGTAAGCTCGGCATTTTTAGCAAACACCGCACAAGCAATAGAAAAGAGGAGGTGACCTTCCGCCGTCATGATAAAACTCACTAAACTGTCGATACGTACAGTATAGGGTTTTTGTACAGTGCGCGGAAGTGGTGACGGTGTAACTCTTCATCATAATATGATGATAAAATCATCAGTTGAACGTGATTTCAGATAAGCAACCAGGGGCCGTGTCACCACGCCCCTTTTTATTAGCCGAGGAGGTCTTTCGCGGTGAGTTCTGTCAAGGATGAAAGTTTTACATTCGCCAACACAAAACGTGGATCATTTTGCGCTTCTGGTGCAGGAACGACGATGGAGCGCATTCGTGCTGCCTTCGAGGCGATCATGCCATTAACAGAGTCTTCCAGCGCCACGCAGGCGATTGGGTCAACGCCCAGTTTTGCTGCGCAGTCGAGATAAACCTGCGGATGTGGCTTGCTATAAGGCAATTTTTCGGCGGAGGCGAGGGCATCGAAACTGTCACGTAGGTCAAACATGGCCAGCACTTTTTCAAGCATATGCAGCGGTGACGCTGAAGCCAGGCCAACCAATAAGCCCTGCGCTTTACATAAAGCAACGGCTTCACGCACGCCAGGCAGTAATGGACGCGTCTCTTCAACCACCGAAATGGCACGGGCAATTACCCGATCGACCACTTCCTGACGACTCGGCCCATTCCACGGTTGCCGGGCATACCACAGATCAACCACCATATCGATGCGTAAACCTAAGGTGTCCGGTAGCTCATTACGACGGGAGATGTCCACCCCCAGGCTTGCCATCACATCCAGTTCGGCCCGATCCCATAATGGTTCGGAATCGATAAGTAATCCATCCATATCAAAAATTGCAGCAAGAATCTGTCGTGGGGTTGACATTACAACCTCTCCTTTAGAGCATTATGTGTAAGGTATTAAGCAGTGCTTATGATTAAGCGCCTATCATATCGCCTTTAAAGAATGGGCGAAAACAGATATCTACAGGTAAACTAAGTGAATCGACGCGTCTTAATCAAGGAGAACTCATGACGTATCAACAAGCTGGACGCATTGCTATTTTGAAAAGGATTTTCGGTTGGGTGATTTTTATACCAACACTTGTTTCCACGTTGATTTCCTTGCTGAAGTTTATGAATATCCGGCAAGAAACCCAGGAAGGCATTAATGCGGTAATGCTCGACTTTGCCCATGTCATGATCGATATGATGCAAGCGAATACGCCTTTTTTGAATCTGTTCTGGTATAACTCGCCGACGCCCAATTTTAATGGTGGTGTGAACGTTATGTTCTGGGTGATCTTTATCCTGATTTTTGTCGGTCTGGCGTTGCAAGACTCTGGAGCACGCATGAGTCGTCAGGTGCGCTTCTTGCGCGAAGGCGTTGAAGATCAACTCATTCTGGAGAAGGCTAAAGGGGAAGAGGGGTTAACGCGTGAACAGATCGAGTCGCGCATTGTCGTTCCACGCCATACTATCTTCACGCAGTTTTTTTCACTCTATATCCTGCCGGTAATTTGTATTGCTGCGGGATACGTGTTCTTTTCTCTGCTCGGTTTCATTTAATACAAAGGCCGCGCGGTGCGGCCATTATCATCGACTCCCGTCACGCGGCTAACAATCTATCCAATGATTGTTGAGCAATAACCAGATGTTGACCACCAAACAACCTTGCACGGTTTAGCAAAGTGTAAAGCTGGTAAATCGGTTGGCGTTCGAGGAAATCGATCGGTAGCGGTGACACTGATTGATAACCATCATAGATTTGCGGAGGCTGTTCGGTATGTAGCGGCAACATCGCCAGATCGCACTCTCTGTCGCCCCAGTAACAAGCAGGGTCGAAAATATACGGACCATTCGGACCTAGCGCACAATTCCCTGACCATAGATCGCCGTGTAACAGTGATGGTTGCGGCTGATGTGAGGCCAGGCGCTGCTGGATATGCTCGACGATGGCGTCGATATTGCCGAAGGCGATCCCTTTTTCTGCTGCCAGCTCCAGTTGCCAACCAATCCGTTGTTCAGCAAAAAACGTTGACCAACGGCGTTGCCAGGTATTGGGTTGAGGGGTAGTAGAAAGGGCGTTATCGAAATCGAGGCCAAATTGTGGCTGGTCGCTCCATTGATGTAGATGCGCAATTTGCTGCCCTAAAATAAAGGCGTTATGTGCATCCAACGGCCGAGGAGGGAGATAATCCATCACTAGAAAACTGTAGTCACGGTCAGCGCCAACTGCCCACACCCGGGGTACGGTGACGGTTTTACTGCGAGACAATAACTCCAGTTGGTCGGCTTCGGCGGTAAAACCGGGAAGCAATTCTCTTTCATCACATTTGACGAAAAAGTCACGTCCTGCATAGCGCAAATGCCATGCGGCATGGACTTCCCCGCCAGGCAGTTCATTACGCAGTTCGATTTCGCCTTCACCTAACTGCTCGCTCAAAAGACGACTGATTACCTGCCACATGATGTCTCTCCCATGCTGTCTGCCAGATCATAAGGTTAGCGCAAGAATAAGGTGTAAAAACACGAGCTAACGCACACCACAGACTGATTATTGCCCAAAAATCTTTATTTGTTGCTATTCCATTCCTCCCAGGTTGTGATCCTTATCTCGGGGTCTTTGCCTGTAGCACTCTGGGCGAGTCCGGCAACGAGTTCTCTTATCTCATCTTCGTTTTGCGTACTGATAAGTCCAAAGGTATTCGTCCCGAGTTCATGGATATTCCCATCATCGTCTGTCATGGTCAGTGAAAAGCCATCGCGTGTCAGAAAGTTATTTAACTCATTAATTTCAGTTAATGTATCTTCATGCAACATGACGGTAATGACATAACGGACAAGATCGCCACCAGCCATAATTCACCTCTTTGTTATCACGTGATTTTTTAGCATAGTCGCAGAAACGCATTGCCGACAGGTTTGTGGTGATTCCCCCAACCGATGGGGGAATGTCTCGATTAGCGGGAAAGGTAAGCGTAAATTTTTTGTGTATCGTCATGGGAGCACAGGCGTGTTCCTTGATTGAGTGTTGCGGCACTACCGGCAGCCACGCCAAAACGAACCATTTCATCAAGCGAGGCATTTTCTGCCAGCTTCAGCGTCATAGCCCCAACCATACTGTCGCCAGCACCGACGGTACTTTGGCTTTTTAGCGGCGGTGGCACAACCTGAATACAGTTTTCGCTATCTACCCCCAACGCTCCTTGTGGACCAAGGGAAACGACGACCCGTTTGGCCTTACCACTATTAACAATTTCCTGCGCGGCTTTACGCACATCATCGGGTTGAGTGAGTTCGCGACCTACCAGTGCGCTGAGTTCTTTTTGGTTAGGTTTAACTAACTCGATATTGCCAATCGCCAGTGCTGCGCTTAAGGCTTCGCCGGAACTGTCGACGATGCAGCGTATTCCTTGTTTTTGCGCAGCAGAAATAAGCTGCGTTAACTTTTCCAGTTTCACGCCTGGTGGCAGGCTTCCACTAATAACCAGAATAGCCCCTGACTCGATTTCCAGAACTTGTTCTTCAAGTTGACGAAATTCATCTTCGCATAAAGCTGCGCCGGGCATGACAAAGCGATACTGCTCACCGCTGGATTCCACATGTACATGCAGATTCTGGCGGGTCCAGTCCTTCGCTTCGACAGTGGCAACAGGGACATTTTCATCGGCCAGCAGAGCGACGAGATGTTCGCCGGTCGCGCCGCCGGCCGGGAATATAGCCGTCGCGCTCCCGCCCAGATGAGCAATAGCGCGAGCGACATTAATACCGCCACCACCTGGTTCAAACACGGGGGCAGTACAGCGCAGTTTTCCTTCGGGGTAAATTTGCGGGCTAATTGTTGCGCTATCGAGAGAGGGCGCAAGTGTCAACGTATAGATACGTACCATCATTTCCTCCTATAGGCTGATTTCAGTCTGGCACTGAATCAGTGGAAAGTGAAGGAATTAACAATATGATTTATTAGATATTTATATAAAATTAATAAGGTAAAGATATATAAATAAATATCTGTTTTCGCAACGCGCTTATTCAAAAAATGAAATAAGAAGTCATTGCTAAGTTTTTCACTCCTTTTTATAATTTGTCACCTTTCCAGGGACGCTACTCTTTGATCCTTAAGAAAGTTTCCGGGACCGCGATGGTCTCTTTTTTTGTTGTACGGACTTTTAATAAATGAAGCTTTTGAAGACAGTTCCTGCCATCGTTATGTTGGCGGGGGGTATGTTTGCGTCTCTGACTGCAACTGCCGATGATTCCGTTTTTACTGTCATGGACGATCCTGCCAGCGCAAAAAAACCTTTCGAAGGTAATCTGAATGCAGGTTACCTTGCACAATCAGGCAACACGAAAAGTTCCTCACTGACGGCTGATACCACTATGACCTGGTATGGGCAGACGACTGCCTGGTCGCTGTGGGGAAATGCCAGCAATACTTCTTCTAATGATGAGCGTTCTTCGGAAAAATATGCAGTTGGTGGGCGTAGCCGTTTTAATTTAACTGATTATGACTATCTGTTTGGTCAGGCAAGTTGGCTGACAGACCGTTATAACGGCTATCGGGAACGAGATGTATTGACTGCGGGTTATGGTCGCCAGTTTTTAAATGGCCCTGTACACAGCTTCCGCTTTGAATTCGGTCCTGGCGTGCGTTACGATAAATATACCGATAATGCCAGTGAAACGCAGCCGCTGGGGTATGCCTCCGGAGCCTATGCGTGGCAGTTGACCGACAACGCTAAATTTACCCAGGGTGTATCGGTTTTTGGTGCTGAAGACACTACGCTGAACTCGGAAAGCGCATTAAATGTTGCCATCAATGAACATTTTGGTCTGAAGGTGGCCTACAACGTTACATGGAACTCTGAACCGCCTGAGTCTGCGCCGGAACATACTGATCGCCGCACCACGTTATCGCTGGGCTACAGGATGTAATAATGTGCCGGACCGTGTTATGCGGTCTGGCTGCATTGTTTGTTGATAGCGCATCACCATTCAGCCCCAAATCATCGCTGCCCAGCGCAGCAACAGCATCGCGCCGCAAATAGACAGCAGGACGACCACCATCTTCCAGTGTTTTTTGTTGAAACGTTTTGTCGGCATGCGTTTTTCCAGGGGATTTCCAGTCTTCAATAATCGAGTGTAACAAAAGGGTCAGGTGTTGCCTGTATTGATTTATATCATATCAAACATGATGATTGTCGCTTTGCCCGATAACAATTACCGTGTAAACTGCCAAGCGGTATTATCAGAAAGTGGGTGTAGGTCTGGCATCGCCAATCAGCATGCTGTGACATATTTCGCAGAGTGAAGCGGGAATCAGCCCAAACCTTTTTGATAAATTTCATATGAATCTTTGTATGTGATCTTTCGTGTAAGTAACATCAGAGATTTCATTGCATTCACTCTTGTTTCTGCCTGTTTCATACATCCCGCGCCACACCTTGATTTTCTGGATTTATCTGTTTCAAATTAGTTCATCTCAATCGTTCTCGTGTCGTAAAATTTGTGTACCAAATTGTGTACCAATTTTGACGATGACGAACAGGTATTAGGATGGCACTCAACGATACAAAGCTGCGACGTATATCCGGAAAAGCATATGAGGGACCTGAGGAGATAGCTGACGGAGGCGGACTTTCTGTCAGGATCAGCCCGAAGGGACTTATCACCTTTCAATACCGCTATCGTTTCAATGGAAAACCCGCCAGGTTAAAGCTCGGAACGTACGGGAAGATGTCGCTTAAGGAAGCTCGCGATGCATTGGAGGAGTGTAAAGGGTGGTTGGAGAAGGGTAAAGACCCAGCCATGCAAAGGAAGAAAGCTAAAGATATTGCATCAAGTTCCCCAAGCATCAGTACCCTAGTTGACGAGTGGTTTGATACTCCTTCAGTAAAAGAGATGGTGAAGTACGAATACTGGAAGCGGATGCTGAAACTTCACATCACCGACAATTACGGTAAGCTGATTGCAGATGAAATGAGTCCTGTAGAGTGGGAGCAAATATTCATTCGCATAACAAAAGGTGGGTCACCCGTACAGGCGGGAAATGTACTGGTGAAGATGAAGCAAGTGATCCGCTATGCGTTACGCAGAAAACGCATAACATCAAATTCACTGATGCTTCTTGAGATTAATGATATCGGCAGTAGACCTAATAATGGCGAACGTTTTCTTAACGATGTTGAGATAGGCGCATTCTGGAATGCCATCGACAAAACGAAAATGTCGTGGCAAAACAAAATGTTTATTCGAATTGTTGCGTTAACTGGTTGTCGTGGTGTTGAATTGCGGTTGGCTAAGAAGACTGATTTTGATCTGAAGTCTAGAGAATGGACTATACCGAAAGAGAACTCAAAAACGCGTAAGCGATTTGTTCGCGGTATTTCAAAACTCGCAGCAGATTATTTGCAGCAGGTATTTGATCTATACCCTCATCTGTCAATCGTATTTCCTCCGGCTAAGTTACAGGAAAATCGCCCAATGTCTGCCAGCACCCTAATTTCTATTGCAGAACAGGTAGAAGATGTTATGGGGGGCGAGCACTGGTCATTGCACGATCTGCGCAGAACGTGCAAAACAAAAATGGCTGAACTTGGAGTAGCACCTCATGTTTCGGAGAAAATTCTCGGGCATAAGCTCACGGGGATGCTGGCTGTTTATGACCAGTATGACTACATCCCCGAGCAGCAGGACGCAGCAGAATTATGGGCTAAGAAAATTCAAGAGTGTTCGGAAATCAATCCTTTATCTTTGCAAAACTGAATAACTTCCTTGTAGCGAAAGAGGGCGCCGCCTTTCGGTGGGTGGATTTCTTCCACTTCCCGAGGGAATGGTGTCCCTGATTGCTCCCACTGTTTACGCTTCCGGTAAAAAGTAGTTCTGGAGATACCACCAAGCATCTCCTGAACACGCTCGCGGTTTATTAGAATCGGCTGAATATTGATTGTCATTTGTATGGTTTCTCCATAAAGAAATAAACCGTTCAGTGGCGGTTATTGTCGGTTGCGGTAGATCTGGCGATCTTGAGAAACTGTCAGGCCTCATCGAGTGTGAGGCTGTATGATTCCATAGTTAGTCCTTGCGTAGTTCTCTGATTCTTCTGTAAGTCTCTGGTGCTTTGTTTCCGTGTATCTTCATTTCAGACTTCAACAGAGCAACGAGGGAATCCCATTCGTTGAGGATGCCTTTGAATGCCGGAACGCGCTTTGCAACCTTGTCGAATGAATCTCTGATTTCTGGAATCTGCTCAACAAGTGCAACGCATCGTCGGAAATCGGCTGCGTCATGTGGAGCGCCGAAGTGATGACCATAGATATTCTTTTTCAGTCCACATGCGATTGAGGCAAGAGTTGCGCTACTGATGCCGACATCGCCAGTCGATTGCCATTTCAAAACCTTCATAGCCAAATCTGACATTTCTTGTCTCCATAAAACAAAACCCGCCGTAGCGAGTTCAGATAAAAGAAAACCCGCACTCGGCGGGTTCGCATTCGTTCAAATTGCGCTTACTTCTTGGCGTTCTGTTCATCCATCTCGATATACCATGGTTGCTTCCCTTGGGCAGGTTTAACGACTGCTCGCGATAGTATCTGACGCGCTCCATGAAATACTCGCGTGAGTGCTCAGGTTGCTCTCGTGCTACCTGCTCAGTGATAACAGGTATGTTAAGGCGCTCTCTGTACGCCACGCCTGATGCTGCAAGGTCAACGTTTACCTTGTTCTGTTTTTCTTTCGATTGCTCGGCGATGTTATGCCTGGCATTGTCAACCCGCCTCCTTCTGAACATAACGGTTATAAATCAGTCCCTGAGGGCCATAAGGAAGAGGGATGTGCCACTCCTCTGGTTCAGAAACTATCCATTCCCCGGCCATCTCCGCTGGAAAGGTAATGATAAGTTGTTTGCTAATAAAAGGACCACTCCTCTCAACAACAAGCTTACCATCTTCATTAATAAAAGCGTGGATGTCAGGTGTACTTCCACACTTGGTGATGCAGCGTTTGAACATTTTTTGTCTCCCCATTTTATGGACGGGATCATTATAACACATTGAAATATAGTAATATTTGACGTAGATTCCTTTTGGTCTATGAGCGATTTTTTTATGCCTTTAAGTTATAAAGGCTTGTTTTCATCCCCCATCTTGCTGCGGTGCTACTATTGAAAAGTGCTCACCCCCTTTAGCCCAAATAGTTTTGATAGTTGTCCAACTGACTGGAACCTTGATTTCGATTCTCCCGCTGCAGTCACAAGTTTCGCAATCATCATCACCAAAACATTCCGGGCAGTTAGTGAATACTGTTTCTGAAAACTCACCAGAAAGTGCACCTTTAGCGCCGTTCTCAATAGTTAGTCTCTTCGGCACCATGACCCAACCATCCGGAGTTACCGGAGAGTTGCCAGCCAGTTTACGCAACACAGCCTTAACAGCCTCAATACGGTCATCATCGCAACGTTCCGCCGTATCTACGCGGTCGAGCATGATGATTGCGTTATCAATATCAGGATTGCCAGTCCACTCATTACCGTTATTGAATTCGGCGACCTGGTTACCAGATGCTGGTTGATTGTCGGCTTTACCTTGTCTGTCATCGCTGCATGAATGCCCTTCCAGCCAGGCCAATGCTTGTCGCATGAAATACGCAATATGTTTGCCGTGGTAATCGTCTTCATCGATGTGAAAAGCGATACTGCGGATGTATTCAATTGCGTTTTCAATGGCCTCCGGCGTTATCGGCGCTGACATATTTTGATTTTGGAGTGCCAAGACGCGGCTGGCATCCTCAACACCTTTAACTGCATCTGCGCAGTAGTTATAGCGATTGCATTCCACTAACTTCTGCTTGAGATTTTCAATTGCTTGCGCGATTTTATCCGGCACTGGCGGTTCTGCCCGGCCTTTCCAGCCTTCCCACATGGCAGCCATCATCACGAACCAGGTGTTTCCACAGCCATCTTTTTTGTTATCAAAGAACCAGTCAGCGAACTCTAGGCTCATGCCATTTTGTTCTGCTATTTCATATCGATTATCCATTGTTCATCTCCTTGTTTAGCATGGCGGCGCGGCGTATAGCTTACGGGTCTGAACGCCTTCCCCAAGGCGTTTCTCTCCCTCGGCAAACCATTCGAAAGCACATTCCCCGCAATCTTCCCATTCCCCCCATTCATCATTTTCTGCATCCCACTGGCGATACTGATATGCCACAGGCTCTGCTCCCAGCGATGCCAGCGCAATTTCATAAGCACGGCGCTCAATATTGTCTCTAACGTCCAGGCTACCGATTCGCTCTTTGATTTCTTTAATCAGTTCTTTGTCTGTAAAAGTGTTCATAGGTTATCCTCTAAGTGCCACAACGCGCACTTCCGGGTCAAAGGATGATGAATTTTCATCTGTAATATCAGCGACATGGACTACGAAATCGTTATAGTCACCCTCTGATTGGTCATAGCCCTGCCAGACCACGACAGCCTCAGGAGGCATTTTTCTGAGCTTGCTGATTAACTGCCTCACTGTCAGTGACATATCACTCTCCTTTGATGCGAATGCCAGCGGCGCGGATAGATTTCCATTGTTCCCACATTCGGTTGAAGTCTGTGCCTGATAAGGTTGCGTTACGGTATCCAGTTTCGGTACGCAATCCTTCAAGCGTCGATTTGGAGATACAAATTGAATGCATTACCCATGATTCAAACAAATCACGCTCCCGAGCTTCGCAACTTTGCTTACTCATATATTCGATACGATCAGCCATCGCAGCGCACTCTTCAAAGTTGCTAAATGCCTTTCGCTCCCATTCAGCGCATTGTTTTCTAAGCTCTGCAATCAGCTTGTCTTTGCCTTCCAGCTCAACGCGCAGCTTCCCTACCGTTAGCGCAATATCCTCATTCTCCTGATCGCGGTGTTTGATGTATTGCTGGTTTCTTTCCCGTTCATCCAGAAGCGCCAGCACAATGTGTGGCGTTGTCAGGGACTCAAATTCGGCAACAGCTTGCTCGCCTCGCTTGTAATTCTTAATCCCACCTAAATCTTTCGCGTTCTGCGCCGCCTCACGCAGTGCCTGATAGTCAATCTCGCTCACTGGCTGCCTCCTTTGCTGGGCTTTCTAGCTTCTGAGTGGTTGTATCAAACTCAAACAACTTAACCACGTCATCAAACAGGACATAATCGCCATCAGAATCTTCAGTCATGTCAGCGCCACAATCCTGACCGCGCGAGTCACAACCATCCATATCAAGCTCGTATCGCTTCAGGTTTGCGATATTTGATAAATTCAGCACCAGTACAGCCAGGTCATAAACCTCTTCGGCAGTGACATCGCTGTTCAGTCCCATTTCATGGCGATATATGATTTTTTCTACTCGTTGTTTTGTGATTGTCATTTTTGCTCACCTCCCTGTTCTTCCAGAAAAATACGCATAGCCTCAAGCATCTCTTCGGTGTCATACGGTGACAAGTTGTCACGCAGGATGTGTTCAATGCTATTAATGAACTTGCGGATTGCTTTGCGTTCAATTTCAGTCAGGAAAGCATCAGTGGCTGGAGTGTTTGATTGCAGAGACTTTGCGCGATAGTCATTCCACCCTCTTGCATACATGGGATTAACTTGCACTCCATCTTTTACGCAATATGCCTGCCCTCCACGGTTGATAACCTCGATTTCGTCCATAGCGCCAGACTTCAGCCCCGCATTCTCCGCCGCCAGCGCCGCGCACTTGGCCTCCGCTTCAGCAAATTTACGCACCAGATATTCAGCGTTTGTTTCGTTAACCTTTAAATCACTTGGGATGCATTTACCTTTCAGAAATCCATCCATCTCAATTAGTGACATTTGTTTCATTTCTTCCCACTCCGCCACATCGCATTCAGATATTTGTTTTGATTTACTGATGGAAAAGAATTTCTCTTAAGTAATTCCTCTCTCGATGGCATTGGCTTTACGCGTTGGCGAATAATCATTTCTGCCGGAAGAATGCCGGGATTGTATGCAAGTCCTCTCATGGTAAATTCCTCAGTCATTACTGATAGCGCCATAGCGTGAGCGGTAATTACGCAGGCGCGGGTCAATTTCAGGGAAGTGGGTATATGTGGCTTTGCGGAATGGTCGGATTGATGTCTGGTAAATTCGCTCGCGTTCTTCTTTCTCTGCAAGCCATATACAATGGCGAAATTCCTTTTCCTCTTTCGTTTCCTGCGGTAGCGACATTATCCGGTCGTAGTTTTTCCTGAATTTATCCAGCACCTCCGATACGGAATTGCCGGAACAGCGGCGCACGTCATCCGCACCATACAGAGGCGCTGGCATGATTTTCTCCTGATTAAATTGCGTGAATAGCGTGACGAGGGAAGGGGAGAGTTACTGGTGCAAAGGGTATATCGTCGTCAAAATCCATCGGAGGTTCGTTGTGTTGTGCTGGTGATGATTGCTGCTGTGGCTTCTGTGATTGCCTGCTGGCTGCTTGTTGTTTGCTGTCGCCAATGCCGCCAAGCATTTGCATCACGCCATTAATTCCGACATGAACCTCGGTTGTGTAACGGTCTTGCCCTGACTGGTCTTTCCACTTTCTGGTTCTCAGCATTCCCTCGAAATAAATCTGATCACCTTTTTTCACATACTGCCCCACGACCTCAGCCAGTTTCCCGGATACAGCAACACGATGCCATTCAGTCAATTCCTTTTGCTCGCCAGTATTTTTATCTCGCCATTGTTCTGACGTGGCTATTGTCAGGTTAGCGAACGCTGTTCCTGATGGTGAGTATCGAACTTCCGGGTCTTGTCCTACCCGACCAAGGATAATCACCTTATTTACGCCTCTGCTTGCCATTTATGCCGCCTGTTTTAGTTCGTTAACTCTGATGTTCATTACCTGAACGCATTTAGCCTGCGCCTCCTCGTTGCCAGCCATTAATTGCCAGTCACGCTGATAACGCTCGATGAGTTTTTTCTTGTCAGTTTCTGTTGATGCATAATCGCTGAAGTCTTTCAGGATTTGTTCGCAGTCAACCGATGGAGATTTCTGGTTGGTATTTTCTGGTGATGGTTTGTTATCTGATGCTTGGATTGCCCATCCCGGCAGCGATGGAGGGAGCCAGTAAAATCCTGTTCCATCCTTCAGTTTTGCCCTGTGCCATCCCTGCTTTTTATCGAGAGATGTTTGTGCGAAACCTTCCTCAAGGTTATACAGATACCGACCGATTCCCCATTGAACGGCAGCGCGCTTCATTGCACCGGAACGACCACCTTTGACGGCTTCTACCTGCGTGTTTTCAGCAGCATCCCATTTGGTTACCCATTCGGAATCAATCCTGATTGATATGCCGCATTCAACGCCGCCGTTGTTGGGAATATCGCGGTATTCATTGCGCCATCCTGCTTTGCCACAAACATCGTCAAGGCGTTTCATGATTGCCCGGTTCGTGACATAAGCCAGCACCATAGCCCACACTTTGCCATCGCGTGTTTTACCGCTTTGCTGTATTCGCCATTCGATATCTTCAGGGCTGAATGGCTCATCGAATTTATTCAAATCCATAATTCACCTCAGAATGGACATGGCCCAAGGAAATAACGCTGGTTTAATACTTCGACTCTGGACAAATTAAGGCATACCCGCATTCCTTCGCGGTCACCATTATGGCGATACCAGAGAGCTTTCTGCGTGTACATGCGTCTCTGTAACTTGCTCTCCTTCACAGTGGTTGCAAGTGACATGCATATCTCCTTCGTTACCGATTAATTCTTTCATCTGACGAATGAATTCTTCGTCTGACCAGTTATCTGTAAAACTCATTTCCTGCGATACCATGGAAGGTTGATAGCTGATTTCATCGCTTTATTTGCTTCAAGCCACATTTTTGAATCACCAATAAATCGGGCTATTACTGCTTTGTTTTGTGCAGCACGAAGCATCTGGTGATTAATGGCTATTTCATTGCGCATAAGGCCTCCAGTTGTTTCTTTGCTGCTCTGATTAATTGTTTAACTCGGCGTGATAATTCAGATTCGTGCGGGTAGAAAGCGGACATGACGCCGCTACCCGCGAGCTGAAAGTGCATCATGGGTAACTCCTTCTGTTTGATTGCATAACGAAAACGCCTCGAGTGAAGCGTTATTGGTATGCGGTAAAGCCGCGTTTGGCGGCTTATTTGAAGATTTCTATGAAATCAAGAACTGATGATATTTCGTGGTTGAACGATTTTCTTTTGTATCTTTCTATCGCAGAATCCACCTGGTGTTTATAGTCATCGTCGTTTGAGTATTTAACGAAGCATTCTATTGTCTCAGGCGTTACAGCTATAAGGCTCCACCAACCTTCATCAGATTGATATTCAAATCCCATGCTTTCAAGCCATCCAGCATATTTCCCTCCAGCATCTTGCCAGTGTGTCTTTTCTGCAAGGAAGCTGTTAACCGTCATATGTGCATCAAGGCATTTATCCAACTGTTTACCATTAAGTAGCCATGCGCTGACAGTTGCACATCCCAAATCAACTGATTGAGTAGAGATATTGAATTGGTCGTAATTATCTGGATTAACCAGGATATCTGTAATTTCCATAATTCCTCCGTCATTGGCAGGTGTTAAAGCTGCGCTTGGCAGTTACTCTATTTCTTCTTCGAATGATTTTATTAGTCGGTCAATAACATCATCTGTTTCAATATCATTTCCGTCTGATTGCTTTAATACGTCTATTGATTCTGCGGCGGTAAATTCCATCGCTGTGAGAAACTCGACAATTGCACACTCAACGACATATCGTTCTTCATCTGTACGACATGAGATAAAAGAGCATTTAATTGCTGTTATTACTTTTTGTTTAAGTTCTGCAGGGTAATCAGTTTTTATCATCGCTTACTCCGTCAAAAAAACTGCCCTCACATTGTAGGGCAAAGAAGATTTCCAATAATCAGAACAAGTCGGCTCCTGTTTAGTTACGAGCGACATTGCTCCGTGTATTCACTTGTTGGAATGAATACACAGTGCAGTGTTTATTCTGTTGTTTATGCCAAAAATAAAGGCCACCATCAGGCAGCCTTGTTTTTCTGTTTGTCAAGTTCTCTGGCAATCATTGCCGTAGTTCGTATTGCCCATTTATCGACATATTTCCCATCCTCCATTACAGGAAACATTTCTTCAGGCTTAACCATGCATTCCGATTGCAGCTTGCATCCATTGCATCGCTTGAATTGTCCACACCATTGATTTTTATCAATAGTCGTAGTCATACGGATAGTCCTGGTATTGTTCCATCACATCCTGCGGATGCTCTTCGAACTCTTCAAATTCTTCTTCCATATATCACCTCAAATAAGTGGTTTGCTGCCTAATTTCATTTTCTGGCGACCAACACAAGTCACACCCATTTCGCTGCGTGGCTTGCGGTAGTAAATACGGTTCTGTTTACGCTCGACTTCATCTGCCTTCTTGCAGAGAAGGCTGCCAAGTGATGCTGCTTTGTCTGCTCTGACGCAACCAGAGAGCTTTAGCGCAATCTTCCGCGCCAGTCGCTGTTCATTCATTGCCTGTTCACGTTGAGCCTGTCTGCGTGCTCTGCGGCGATTTCTGGCGTTATCGTCAGCCAGATATGTAATGACTACTGTCATGTTGACCTCCGATGATTGACTTTAGCGGTGACGTGACGGGGGGTGGGAGGTTAACTCCCTGATGCTGTCGCGCTGCTGCACTTCACATCACCCCAAAGCCAACTACTCTTTGGTTCCCGCATTTCGGCGGGACAATCCCATCAATGTTAAAGAGCCTGCCAATCTGTTCCGTTTGGCTACCAGTGTCCTGCTGATGGCTTAAATTTAAGATTTCTTTAATTAATGGTCAAGGGTGTTTTTGAAGAAAACTTAAATTTTATTGTGGGACTTAAGTTTTGCTTTGATTTTTAAAGGAAAGAAAAAAGGGGCGAATGCCCCTTATGGAAGGTTTGCTATTTTTGCATCGACAACTACACCGATGATTTTGCAGTTCCCGTTGATCTCAATCATCGGATATTGTGGGTTAAGTGGTTTTAGAAACTTTCTGCCTGCATCAATAACTAACTTCTTGAAAGTTGCCTCGTTTTCTCCTTCGAGCTTTGCCACTACAAGCTTCCCGTTACGAGGTTCTACTTCAGGATCGACGAGTATTATCATTCCTTCGGGGATGCTGAGACCGGCTGGAGCCGTCATCGAATCACCCTTTACGTCCAGCCAAAACGAATCTTCTGAACAATCTACGGTTGTATCGTACCAGTTATCTATTGCACGCTTATGATATGGCTCTACAGCTTCCATCCAACATCCTGCGCTTACCCAACTAATTAGAGGATACGAACCTCTTGGATCATGCCTGCTGTGATAGGCAATGTTTGAAAGACTATTTTCTCCTTTCAACAAGTAATCAGGGGAGCACTGCAAAGCCTTGGCTAAGGCCAATAGGTTTTCGCCATTGGGCTCCGTTTCAGAACGCTCCCATTGGGAAATAGCAACATTAGACACGCCAACCATCTTGCCAAGGGCAGCCTGCCTAATCTTGAGTTCTTTTCTGCGAGCGCGAATACGCTCACCCATCAGTTGTGTATTCATAGTTAAGATATCTTAAATAAACTTGACTTAAGATTCCTTTGATAGATAATTTAAGTGTTCTTTAATTTCGGAGCGAGTCTATGTACAAGAAAGATGTTATCGACCACTTCGGAACCCAGCGTGCGGTAGCTAAAGCGTTAGGTATTAGCGATGCAGCAGTCTCTCAGTGGAAGGAAGTCATCCCAGAGAAAGACGCCTATCGACTGGAAGTCGTTACAGCTGGCGCCCTGAAGTATCAAGAAAGTGCTTATCGCAAAGCGGCATAAGCAAATTGCTCTTTAACAGTCATGGTCCTCATTCCCGCCGAAATGCGGGAATACAACGCGCATCAGTTGGTGCGTATAACTTCTTATTTGTTAAGGAAATACTTACATATGCAACTTACAAGTACTCGCAAGAAAGCGAATGCAATTACAAGCAACATCCTAAATCGAATTGCTGTACGTGGTCAGCGAAAGGTTGCTGATGCATTAGGGATTAATGAATCGCAAATTTCGCGATGGAAAGACAGCTTTATCCCAAAGATGGCCATGCTTCTGGCTGTGCTGGAGTGGGGTGTTGAAGACGAGGAATTAGCGGAGCTGGCAAAGAAAGTAGCCATGGTGCTGACAAAAGAAAAGCCTCAAGACTGCTGCAACAGTTTTGAGGCCTGATGATGTAGAAAGACTGGATC
>NZ_VATM01000007.1:0-3242 GCF_005781075.1 Escherichia sp. E2562
TTTGCTCTTTAAAAATCTGGATCAAGCTGAAAATTGAAACACTGAACAACGAAAGTTGTTCGTGAGTCTCTCAAATTTTCGCAACACGATGATGAGTCGCAAGAAACATCTTCGGGTTGTGAGGTTAAGCGACTAAGCGTACACGGTGGATGCCCTGGCAGTCAGAGGCGATGAAGGACGTGCTAATCTGCGATAAGCGTCGGTAAGGTGATATGAACCGTTATAACCGGCGATTTCCGAATGGGGAAACCCAGTGTGATTCGTCACACTATCATTAACTGAATCCATAGGTTAATGAGGCGAACCGGGGGAACTGAAACATCTAAGTACCCCGAGGAAAAGAAATCAACCGAGATTCCCCCAGTAGCGGCGAGCGAACGGGGAGCAGCCCAGAGCCTGAATCAGTGTGTGTGTTAGTGGAAGCGTCTGGAAAGGCGCGCGATACAGGGTGACAGCCCCGTACACAAAAATGCACATGCTGTGAGCTCGATGAGTAGGGCGGGACACGTGGTATCCTGTCTGAATATGGGGGGACCATCCTCCAAGGCTAAATACTCCTGACTGACCGATAGTGAACCAGTACCGTGAGGGAAAGGCGAAAAGAACCCCGGCGAGGGGAGTGAAAAAGAACCTGAAACCGTGTACGTACAAGCAGTGGGAGCCTCTTTATGGGGTGACTGCGTACCTTTTGTATAATGGGTCAGCGACTTATATTCTGTAGCAAGGTTAACCGAATAGGGGAGCCGAAGGGAAACCGAGTCTTAACTGGGCGTTAAGTTGCAGGGTATAGACCCGAAACCCGGTGATCTAGCCATGGGCAGGTTGAAGGTTGGGTAACACTAACTGGAGGACCGAACCGACTAATGTTGAAAAATTAGCGGATGACTTGTGGCTGGGGGTGAAAGGCCAATCAAACCGGGAGATAGCTGGTTCTCCCCGAAAGCTATTTAGGTAGCGCCTCGTGAATTCATCTCCGGGGGTAGAGCACTGTTTCGGCAAGGGGGTCATCCCGACTTACCAACCCGATGCAAACTGCGAATACCGGAGAATGTTATCACGGGAGACACACGGCGGGTGCTAACGTCCGTCGTGAAGAGGGAAACAACCCAGACCGCCAGCTAAGGTCCCAAAGTCATGGTTAAGTGGGAAACGATGTGGGAAGGCCCAGACAGCCAGGATGTTGGCTTAGAAGCAGCCATCATTTAAAGAAAGCGTAATAGCTCACTGGTCGAGTCGGCCTGCGCGGAAGATGTAACGGGGCTAAACCATGCACCGAAGCTGCGGCAGCGACACTATGTGTTGTTGGGTAGGGGAGCGTTCTGTAAGCCTGCGAAGGTGGCCTGTGAGGGTTGCTGGAGGTATCAGAAGTGCGAATGCTGACATAAGTAACGATAAAGCGGGTGAAAAGCCCGCTCGCCGGAAGACCAAGGGTTCCTGTCCAACGTTAATCGGGGCAGGGTGAGTCGACCCCTAAGGCGAGGCCGAAAGGCGTAGTCGATGGGAAACAGGTTAATATTCCTGTACTTGGTGTTACTGCGAAGGGGGGACGGAGAAGGCTATGTTGGCCGGGCGACGGTTGTCCCGGTTTAAGCGTGTAGGCTGGTTTTCCAGGCAAATCCGGAAAATCAAGGCTGAGGCGTGATGACGAGGCACTACGGTGCTGAAGCAACAAATGCCCTGCTTCCAGGAAAAGCCTCTAAGCATCAGGTAACATCAAATCGTACCCCAAACCGACACAGGTGGTCAGGTAGAGAATACCAAGGCGCTTGAGAGAACTCGGGTGAAGGAACTAGGCAAAATGGTGCCGTAACTTCGGGAGAAGGCACGCTGATATGTAGGTGAAGCGACTTGCTCGTGGAGCTGAAATCAGTCGAAGATACCAGCTGGCTGCAACTGTTTATTAAAAACACAGCACTGTGCAAACACGAAAGTGGACGTATACGGTGTGACGCCTGCCCGGTGCCGGAAGGTTAATTGATGGGGTCAGCGCAAGCGAAGCTCTTGATCGAAGCCCCGGTAAACGGCGGCCGTAACTATAACGGTCCTAAGGTAGCGAAATTCCTTGTCGGGTAAGTTCCGACCTGCACGAATGGCGTAATGATGGCCAGGCTGTCTCCACCCGAGACTCAGTGAAATTGAACTCGCTGTGAAGATGCAGTGTACCCGCGGCAAGACGGAAAGACCCCGTGAACCTTTACTATAGCTTGACACTGAACATTGAGCCTTGATGTGTAGGATAGGTGGGAGGCTTTGAAGTGTGGACGCCAGTCTGCATGGAGCCGACCTTGAAATACCACCCTTTAATGTTTGATGTTCTAACGTAGACCCGTGATCCGGGTTGCGGACAGTGTCTGGTGGGTAGTTTGACTGGGGCGGTCTCCTCCTAAAGAGTAACGGAGGAGCACGAAGGTTGGCTAATCCTGGTCGGACATCAGGAGGTTAGTGCAATGGCATAAGCCAGCTTGACTGCGAGCGTGACGGCGCGAGCAGGTGCGAAAGCAGGTCATAGTGATCCGGTGGTTCTGAATGGAAGGGCCATCGCTCAACGGATAAAAGGTACTCCGGGGATAACAGGCTGATACCGCCCAAGAGTTCATATCGACGGCGGTGTTTGGCACCTCGATGTCGGCTCATCACATCCTGGGGCTGAAGTAGGTCCCAAGGGTATGGCTGTTCGCCATTTAAAGTGGTACGCGAGCTGGGTTTAGAACGTCGTGAGACAGTTCGGTCCCTATCTGCCGTGGGCGCTGGAGAACTGAGGGGGGCTGCTCCTAGTACGAGAGGACCGGAGTGGACGCATCACTGGTGTTCGGGTTGTCATGCCAATGGCACTGCCCGGTAGCTAAATGCGGAAGAGATAAGTGCTGAAAGCATCTAAGCACGAAACTTGCCCCGAGATGAGTTCTCCCTGACTCTTTAAGAGTCCTGAAGGAACGTTGAAGACGACGACGTTGATAGGCCGGGTGTGTAAGCGCAGCGATGCGTTGAGCTAACCGGTACTAATGAACCGTGAGGCTTAACCTTACAACGCCGAAGATGTTTTGGCGGATTGAGAGAAGATTTTCAGCCTGATACAGATTAAATTAACCGGCATAAGCGGGTTAATAAAACAGAATTTGCCTGGCGGCCGTAGCGCGGTGGTCCCACCTGACCCCATGCCGAACTCAGAAGTGAAACGCCGTAGCGCCGATGGTAGTGTGGGGTCTCCCCATGCGAGAGTAGGGAACTGCCAGGCATCAAAT
>NZ_VATM01000008.1:0-36396 GCF_005781075.1 Escherichia sp. E2562
GTATCCCCTTTTACGATGAGCTTATCCGTTGCGGAATTATCATCGCCTAATACAGTATGCATGACTAACAGGCCATCATTGGCAGCATAGTTGCCGTTAATGGTCAGTGTGGTCGGCGTGAACTCGTGACCCTGTTCATACGAAGACAACGTTGCTGTTCCAGCCAGCGCCAGAGTATTTAATGTTTGCGAATAAGTGTTTAAATCGAGATGGCCTTCACTGTCGACGATATAATCGGAGTTTGGGCTGAAGGTATCAACCGTGCCAGCGCGCAGACTTCCGTTGCTAATATAAGTATTACCGGTATAGATATTCGCGCCGGATAATGTGGTTGTCCCGGAACCTACCTGGTTAACCTGGCCTTTACCGTCTATGTATGAGGTCAGAACAAAATCAGCGTTGGTGTGATTAAAGTTTAATATTGAAGTGGTTGACGCATTTGTCCCCCCTAAATAAATTCGGGGAGTATTAATTGAACCAGCAGGTTGCGCAGCCTCACCTTGCGCACCTCCAATATTTAATATTCCTGTTCCGTTAGAGGAGACACCAACCCAGATATATGAATTCGCATTGATTACACCATCGTTGCTGACAGTGAGAACTCCGGTAGTATCAGAAGTAGAAGATGTGTTATATCCGCCAAGAAGTATATTTGGGGCATTCACTGTTGAATTTTTATCGGCGACCTGAACTTCTCCATAACTACTCTGGTTAGCTGACAGAGAAGAATGGGCGTCAACATACCCAATATTCAGTTGAGTCAGGGAAGTGAGTGTACCGCCGTTAGTAACAGATACTTTCCCTGTTCCCTGATCGCCAACAATAGCAATGTTAGAGGTGACTGATGAGCTTTCCCCATCAATAACCAACGTCCCCCTGGCGTCACCATAAAACTCACCAACTCTTATTGATTGCAGGCCACTTATCTTACTACCTTCTAACACGTATAACGTACCGGAGCCTTCGTTAGTGCCTAAAAAAATATTGGAGGTAGGGGTGTCGAACTGCCAGTTGGTATGGTTTGTTAAAGTGATGGAGCCTTCAGCATTATTACCAATGCTGGCTGATGAAGTGGTAAGTGAAAGATTATCAATGAGTAATGAACCATTAGAGTCTTCACCTACTTTCAATGAGTTAAAATGCTCCCATCCGGGATCGTAGCCTTCTGACGCAATGAGTTTTATCTCTTCATTATTATTAATGATAACATTACTATCTGAATTTGTAGGTGGGGTAATAGCCAAGGATACTGGCGTAAATAATATGGTAGAAATGGCTATCGCCCGTGTCGATAAGCTTTTTTTTGCTGGTTTCATATCACTCACTTTTATCCTTAAAAATTAAATGGCAAGATGTTTTTTATTGCACTGTTTTCTTCCTGAAGCCTTGTCAGGCACAAACATGCAAGTTACTAAATAAGAATATATGTAATATTAGGTGTAATAAATTTATTAAAGTGTTAGTTGTTCATTGCATTGATTGGTTTTAGTGGTTTGTAAGTTGTGTTAATGCGGGTTTTTTTATGTCGTTTAGAAAAAATACATCTAATAATCCTAAACTTTATGTAAGTGAAATAAAGAAAAAGTATGGGAATCACATCAATATATGGTTGGTGGTTTCTTGTTCAGAAAAGTAATGTGGTTCATGTGAATTTTATATTGGATTTTAGCGAATGAAGGAATTTGAGATTTTTATGAAAATTAATTTAAGGAACACCTGAGATAATTGTAGTAAGCGTTATTAAACAACAGGGAGAATGTGGCTATCGTTGAGAAAAATACAAATATATTCTCTTTTCCTATAGATTTTTCCTAACCGCTGAACTACTTATTAATCAACCCTGATGATGACTGTTAGCTTCAGGGCATTGGCCAATCACACATTATGGAGTTCATCGATGAAAACTGGAACTAAGCTCTTAGTTGGTGCGTTAGCTTTTGTTGTCACAAATGTCTATGCCGCTGAATTGATGACCAAAGCGGAATTTGAAAAAGTTGAATCGCAATATGAAAAAATAGGTGATATTTCAACCAGTAATGAAATGTCGACCGCAGATGCAAAAGAAGATCTGATCAAAAAAGCGGATGAAAAAGGTGCGGATGTGTTGGTTCTGACCTCCGGTCAGACTGACAATAAGATCCACGGCACGGCAGATCTTTATAAGAAGAAGTAATTCTGAAGCTCATGTAAACAAACCCGATGCGCACGTCTATCGGTGAACGGAATATATTGAAATTCATGTTTTTGTCGGCCGGATAAGGCGTTAACGCCGCATCCGGCAATTTAATTTTTTAGCCGCCGCCAGAACGTCGTCCGGCTGATGCCTAAATAATTCGCTGCTGCTGTTTTATCACCATTAAATTTGTCCAGTGCCTGTAGTGGTGTCAGCAAGGGTGGGGCGATGACGTTACCCGATTTTTGTGTCAGCTCTGGCAATAATTGCTGCAAAAATTGCGGCGTTAAATCTGGCGTCGGTTCCACACTTAAAAACAGCGCCAGTCGCTCCATCATATTACGCAGTTCACGAATATTGCCCGGCCAGTCGTAGCGCAACAGCACAGTTTCGCTTGCCTGTAACCCCTGGCGTAATGCGGCAGAAAACGGGGCGGAGAGCGCTGCCAGAGACACTTTCAAAAAGCTCTCTGCCAGCGGCAGAATATCCGCCACTCGCTCACGCAGTGGCGGTAATTGCAGACGCAAAATACTCAGCCGATAAAACAGATCACGGCGAAACTGCCCTTGCTGCATATCTTCTTCCAGATTGCAGTGAGTGGCGCTAATGACCCGTACATCCACCGGAATCGGCTGATGCCCGCCAACGCGGGTGACCTCTTTTTCTTCCAGCACTCGTAACAGGCGAGTCTGCAATGGTAGAGGCATTTCGCCTATCTCATCCAGAAACAGCGTGCCGCCGTGGGCGATTTCAAACAGCCCGGCGCGACCTCCGCGTCGCGAGCCGGTAAACGCCCCTTCCTCATAGCCAAACAGCTCCGCTTCCAGCAGCGATTCGGCAATCGCCCCGCAGTTGACGGCAACAAACGGATGCGACTGTTTGCCCTGTCGCGCATCGTGGCGGGCAAAATATTCCCGATGAATCGCCTGGGCCGCCAACTCTTTGCCCGTTCCCGTTTCCCCCTCAATCAACACCGCTGCACTGGAACGGGCATACAGCAAAATAGTCTGCCGTACCTGTTCCATCTGTGGTGATTGACCGAGCATATCGCCCAGCACGTAACGAGTACGCAGGGCGTTACGGGTGGCATCGTGAGTGTTATGGCGTAACGACATGCGCGTCATATCCAGCGCATCGCTGAACGCCTGGCGCACGGTGGCGGCGGAATAGATAAAAATTCCGGTCATTCCGGCTTCTTCTGCCAGATCGGTAATCAGCCCTGCGCCGACCACCGCTTCGGTGCCGTTGGCTTTCAGCTCGTTAATCTGCCCGCGCGCATCTTCTTCGGTAATGTAGCTACGTTGGTCGAGGCGCAAATTAAAGGTTTTTTGAAACGCCACCAGCGCCGGAATAGTTTCCTGATAGGTGACAACGCCGATAGAAGAGGTGAGTTTTCCGGCTTTTGCCAGTGCCTGTAACACATCGTAGCCGCTCGGTTTAATCAAAATAACTGGCACTGACAGGCGGCTTTTCAGGTACGCGCCGTTAGAGCCAGCTGCGATGATGGCGTCGCAGCGTTCGTTTGCCAGTTTCTTGCGGATGTAGGTCACCGCTTTTTCAAAGCCAAGCTGGATAGGGGTAATGTTCGCCAGGTGATCAAACTCGAGGCTGATATCGCGAAATAACTCGAACAGCCGCGTCACCGATACCGTCCAGATAACCGGTTTGTCGTCATTCAGCCGTGGTGGATGTGCCATAGCGCACCGCAAAGTTAAGAAACAGAGTATTGGGTTTAGTCTTGTTTCATAATTGTTGCAATGAAATGCAGTGAAACATTGTCTGAAACGTTAACTGAAACGCATATTTGCGGATTATTTCATGAGTTTATCTCTAACAAATTGAAATAAAACATTTAATTTTATTCAGGCAATTGTGGCACACCCCTTGCTTTGTCTTTATCAACGCAAATAACAAGTTGATAACAAAGGATGGGCTATGTCTCTACACTCTCCAGGTAAAGCGTTTCGCGCTGCACTAAGCAAAGAAACCCCGTTGCAAATTGTCGGCACCATTAACGCTAACCATGCGCTGCTGGCACAGCGTGCCGGGTATCAGGCGATTTATCTCTCCGGCGGTGGCGTGGCGGCAGGTTCACTGGGGCTGCCCGATCTCGGTATTTCTACCCTTGATGATGTGCTGACCGATATTCGTCGTATCACCGACGTTTGTTCGCTGCCGCTGCTGGTGGATGCGGATATCGGTTTTGGCTCTTCGGCTTTTAACGTCGCCCGCACTGTGAAATCGATGATTAAAGCCGGTGCGGCAGGATTGCATATTGAAGATCAGGTTGGCGCGAAACGCTGCGGTCATCGTCCGAACAAGGCGATCGTCTCGAAAGAGGAGATGGTGGATCGGATCCGCGCGGCGGTGGATGCGAAAACCGATCCTGATTTTGTGATCATGGCGCGCACCGATGCGCTGGCGGTTGAAGGACTGGATGCCGCGATCGAACGCGCGCAGGCCTACGTTGAAGCCGGTGCCGAGATGTTGTTCCCGGAGGCGATTACCGAACTCGCCATGTACCGCCAGTTTGCCGATGCGGTGCAGGTGCCGATCCTCGCCAACATTACCGAATTTGGTGCCACGCCGCTGTTTACCACCGACGAATTACGCAGCGCTCATGTCGCGATGGCGCTGTATCCGCTTTCAGCGTTTCGCGCCATGAACCGCGCCGCCGAACATGTCTACAACGTCCTGCGCCAGGAAGGCACGCAGAAAAGCGTCATCGACACCATGCAGACCCGCAACGAGCTGTACGAAAGCATCAACTACTACCAGTACGAAGAGAAGCTCGACGACCTGTTTGCCCGTAATCAGGCGAAATAAAACACAACGAAAAATATCTCGACCCTACAAATGACGAGGACAATATGAGCGACACAACGATCCTGCAAAACAGTACCCATGTCATTAAACCGAAAAAATCTGTGGCACTTTCCGGCGTTCCGGCGGGCAATACGGCGCTCTGCACCGTGGGTAAAAGCGGCAACGACCTGCATTACCGTGGCTACGATATTCTTGATCTCGCGGAACATTGCGAATTTGAAGAAGTGGCGCATCTGCTGATCCACGGCAAACTGCCGACCCGTGACGAACTCGCCGCCTACAAAACGAAACTAAAAGCCCTGCGCGGTTTACCGGCTAACGTGCGTACTGTGCTGGAAGCCTTACCAGCGGCGTCGCACCCGATGGATGTCATGCGCACCGGCGTTTCCGCGCTCGGTTGCACGCTGCCAGAAAAAGAGGGGCACACCGTCTCTGGCGCGCGGGATATAGCCGACAAACTGTTGGCGTCGCTGAGCTCGATTCTTCTCTACTGGTATCACTACAGCCACAACGGCGAACGCATCCAGCCGGAAACCGATGACGACTCCATCGGCGGTCACTTCCTGCATCTGCTGCACGGCGAAAAGCCGTCGCAAAGCTGGGAAAAGGCGATGCAAATTTCGCTGGTGCTGTACGCCGAGCACGAGTTTAACGCCTCCACCTTTACCAGCCGGGTGATTGCGGGTACTGGCTCGGATATGTATTCCGCGATTATTGGCGCGATTGGCGCATTGCGCGGGCCGAAACACGGCGGGGCGAATGAAGTGTCGCTGGAGATCCAACAACGCTATGAAACGCCGGACGAAGCCGAAGCAGATATCCGCAAGCGCGTGGAAAACAAAGAAGTGGTCATTGGTTTTGGACATCCGGTTTACACCATCGCCGACCCGCGTCATCAGGTGATCAAACGCGTGGCGAAGCAGCTCTCGCAGGAAGGCGGCTCGCTGAAGATGTACAACATCGCCGATCGTCTGGAAACGGTGATGTGGGAGACGAAAAAGATGTTCCCCAATCTCGACTGGTTCTCCGCTGTTTCCTACAACATGATGGGTGTTCCCACTGAGATGTTCACACCACTGTTTGTTATCGCCCGCGTCACCGGCTGGGCGGCGCACATTATCGAACAACGTCAGGACAACAAAATTATCCGTCCTTCCGCCAATTACGTTGGACCGGAAGACCGCCCGTTTGTCGCGCTGGATAAGCGCCAGTAAACCTCTACGAATAACAATAAGGAAACGTACCCAATGTCAGCTCAAATCAACAACATTCGCCCGGAATTCGACCGTGAAATCGTTGATATCGTCGATTACGTGATGAACTACGAAATCAGCTCCAGAGTGGCCTACGACACCGCTCATTACTGCCTGCTCGACACTCTCGGCTGCGGTCTTGAAGCCCTTGAATACCCGGCCTGCAAAAAACTGCTGGGGCCAATTGTCCCCGGCACCGTTGTACCTAACGGCGTGCGCGTCCCCGGAACTCAGTTCCAGCTCGACCCCGTCCAGGCGGCATTTAACATTGGCGCGATGATCCGCTGGCTCGATTTCAACGATACCTGGCTGGCGGCGGAGTGGGGCCATCCTTCCGACAACCTCGGCGGCATTCTGGCAACGGCAGACTGGCTTTCACGTAACGCAGTCGCCAGCGGCAAAGCCCCGTTAACCATGAAACAGGTGCTGACCGGAATGATTAAAGCCCATGAAATTCAGGGCTGCATTGCGCTGGAAAACTCCTTTAATCGCGTCGGTCTCGACCACGTTCTGTTAGTGAAAGTGGCTTCCACCGCCGTGGTTGCCGAAATGCTCGGCCTGACCCGCGAGGAAATTCTCAACGCCGTTTCGCTGGCGTGGGTGGACGGTCAGTCACTGCGCACCTATCGCCATGCGCCGAATACCGGCACGCGTAAATCCTGGGCGGCGGGCGATGCCACTTCCCGCGCGGTACGTCTGGCACTGATGGCGAAAACGGGCGAAATGGGTTATCCGTCAGCCCTGACCGCGCCGGTGTGGGGCTTCTACGACGTCTCCTTTAAAGGCGAGTCGTTCCGCTTCCAGCGCCCGTACGGTTCTTACGTCATGGAAAATGTGCTGTTCAAAATCTCCTTCCCGGCGGAGTTCCACTCCCAGACGGCCGTTGAAGCGGCGATGACGCTCTATGAACAGATGCAGGCAGCAGGCAAAACGGCGGCGGATATCGAAAAAGTGACCATTCGCACCCACGAAGCCTGTATTCGCATTATCGACAAAAAAGGGCCGCTCAATAACCCGGCGGATCGCGATCACTGCATTCAGTACATGGTGGCGATCCCGCTGCTATTCGGGCGCTTAACGGCGGCAGATTACGAAGATAAGGTTGCGCAAGATAAACGCATCGACGCTCTGCGCGAGAAGATCAATTGCTTTGAAGATCCGGCGTTTACCGCTGACTACCACGACCCGGAAAAACGCGCCATCGCCAATGCCATAACCCTTGAGTTCACTGACGGCACGCGCTTTGAAGAAGTGGTGGTGGAGTACCCAATTGGTCATGCTCGTCGCCGCCAGGACGGCATTCCGAAACTGGTTGATAAATTCAAAATTAACCTCGCGCGCCAGTTCCCGACTCGCCAGCAGCAGCGCATTCTGGAGGTTTCTCTCGACAGAACTCGCCTCGAACAGATGCCGGTCAATGAGTATCTCGACCTGTACGTCATTTAAGTAAACGGCGGTAAGGCGTAAGTTCAACAGGAGAGCATTATGTCTTTTAGCGAATTTTATCAGCGTTCGATTAACGAACCGGAGCAGTTCTGGGCCGAGCAGGCCCGGCGTATTGACTGGCAGACGCCCTTTACGCAAACGCTCGATCACAGCAATCCGCCGTTTGCCCGTTGGTTTTGTGAAGGCCGAACCAACTTGTGCCACAACGCTATCGATCGCTGGCTGGAGAAACAGCCAGAGGCGCTGGCATTGATTGCCGTCTCTTCGGAAACAGAAGAAGAGCGCACCTTTACCTTTCGCCAGCTGCATGACGAAGTAAACGCGGTGGCCTCAATGCTGCGCTCGCTGGGGGTGCAGCGTGGCGATCGGGTGCTGGTATATATGCCGATGATTGCCGAAGCGCATATTACCCTGCTGGCCTGCGCGCGCATTGGTGCTATTCACTCGGTGGTGTTTGGTGGATTTGCTTCGCACAGCGTGGCGGCGCGAATTGATGACGCTAAACCGGTGCTGATTGTCTCGGCAGATGCCGGAGCGCGCGGTGGCAAAATCATTCCCTATAAAAAATTGCTCGACGATGCGATAAGTCAGGCACAGCATCAGCCGCGCCACGTTTTGCTGGTGGATCGCGGGCTGGCGAAAATGCCGCGTGTTAGTGGGCGGGATGTCGATTTCGCGTCGTTGCGCCATCAACACATCGGCGCGCGGGTGCCGGTGGCGTGGCTGGAATCCAACGAAACCTCCTGCATTCTCTACACCTCCGGCACGACCGGCAAACCTAAAGGCGTGCAGCGTGACGTCGGCGGTTATGCGGTGGCGCTGGCGACCTCGATGGACACCATTTTTGGCGGCAAAGCGGGCGGCGTGTTCTTTTGCGCCTCGGATATCGGCTGGGTGGTTGGGCATTCGTATATCGTCTACGCGCCGCTGTTGGCGGGGATGGCGACCATTGTTTACGAAGGATTGCCGACCTGGCCGGACTGCGGTGTGTGGTGGAAAATCGTCGAGAAATATCAGGTTAGCCGCATGTTCTCAGCGCCGACCGCTATTCGCGTGCTGAAAAAATTCCCTACCGCCGAAATTCGCAAACACGATCTCTCGTCGCTGGAAGTGCTCTATCTGGCTGGAGAACCGCTGGACGAGCCGACCGCCAGTTGGGTGAGCAATACGCTGGATGTGCCGGTCATCGACAACTACTGGCAGACCGAATCCGGCTGGCCGATTATGGCGATTGCTCGCGGTCTGGATGACAGGCCGACGCGTCTGGGAAGCCCTGGTGTGCCGATGTATGGCTACAACGTGCAGTTGCTCAATGAAGTCACCGGCGAACCGTGCGGCGTCAATGAGAAAGGAATGCTGGTGGTGGAAGGGCCGCTGCCGCCGGGCTGTATTCAAACCATCTGGGGCGACGACGACCGCTTTGTGAAGACTTACTGGTCGTTGTTTTCCCGCCCGGTGTACGCCACCTTTGACTGGGGCATCCGCGATGCTGACGGTTATCACTTTATTCTCGGGCGCACTGATGACGTGATTAACGTTGCCGGGCATCGGCTGGGGACGCGTGAGATTGAGGAGAGTATCTCCAGTCATCCGGGCGTTGCCGAAGTGGCGGTGGTTGGGGTGAAAGATGCGCTGAAAGGGCAGGTAGCGGTGGCGTTTGTCATTCCGAAAGAGAGCGACAGTCTGGATGACCGCGAGGTGGCGCACTCGCAAGAGAAGGCGATTATGGCGCTAGTGGACAGCCAGATTGGCAACTTTGGCCGCCCGGCGCACGTCTGGTTTGTCTCGCAATTACCCAAAACGCGATCCGGAAAAATGCTGCGGCGCACGATCCAGGCGATTTGCGAAGGACGCGATCCTGGGGATCTGACGACCATTGATGATCCTGCGTCGTTGGATCAGATCCGCCAGGCGATGGAAGAGTAAGGTATTGTCGGATGCGTCGTGTGGCGCATCCGACACCGTGCGCAGATGCCTGATGCGACGCTGACGCGTCTTATCATGCCTACCCACTGTTTTTACACAGATAAGTTTTCCCCCACCTTTTTGCACTCATTCATATAAAAAATATATTTCCCCACGAAAACGATTGCTTTTTATCTTCAGATGAATAGAATGCGGCGGATTTTTTGGGTTTCAAACAGCAAACGGAGGAATTTCGTGTCGCAAGATAACAACTTTAGCCAGGGGCCAGTCCCGCAGTCGGCGCGGAAAGGGGTATTGGCATTGACGTTCGTCATGCTGGGATTAACCTTCTTTTCCGCCAGTATGTGGACCGGCGGCACTCTCGGAACCGGTCTTAGCTATCATGATTTCTTCCTCGCAGTCCTCATCGGTAATCTTCTCCTCGGTATTTACACTTCATTTCTTGGTTACATTGGCGCAAAAACCGGCCTGACCACTCATCTTCTTGCTCGTTTCTCGTTTGGTGTTAAAGGCTCATGGCTGCCTTCACTGCTGCTGGGAGGCACCCAGGTTGGCTGGTTTGGCGTTGGCGTGGCGATGTTTGCCATTCCGGTGGGCAAGGCAACCGGGCTGGATATTAATTTGCTGATTGCCGTCTCCGGTTTACTGATGACCGTCACCGTCTTCTTTGGCATTTCGGCGCTGACGGTTCTTTCGGTGATTGCGGTTCCGGCTATCGCCTGCCTTGGCGGTTATTCCGTGTGGCTGGCCGTTAACGGCATGGGCGGCCTGGACGCATTAAAAGCGGTCGTTCCCGCACAACCGTTAGATTTCAATGTCGCGCTGGCGCTGGTTGTGGGGTCATTTATCAGTGCGGGTACGCTCACCGCTGATTTTGTCCGCTTTGGTCGCAATGCCAAACTGGCGGTGCTGGTGGCGATGGTGGCCTTTTTCCTCGGCAACTCGTTGATGTTTATTTTCGGTGCAGCGGGCGCTGCGGCACTGGGCATGGCAGATATCTCTGATGTGATGATTGCTCAGGGCCTGCTGCTGCCTGCGATTGTGGTGCTGGGGCTGAATATCTGGACCACCAACGATAACGCGCTGTATGCGTCGGGTTTAGGTTTCGCCAACATTACCGGTATGTCGAGCAAAACCCTTTCGGTGATTAACGGTATTATCGGTACGGTCTGCGCATTATGGCTGTATAACAATTTTGTCGGCTGGCTGACCTTCCTTTCGGCAGCTATTCCTCCAGTGGGCGGCGTGATTATCGCTGACTATCTGATGAACCGTCGCCGCTATGAGCACTTTGCGACCACGCGTATGATGAGTGTCAATTGGGTGGCGATTCTGGCTGTCGCGCTGGGGATTGCCGCAGGCCACTGGTTACCGGGAATTGTTCCGGTCAACGCGGTATTAGGTGGCGCGCTGAGCTATCTGATCCTTAACCCGATTTTGAATCGTAAAACGACAGCTGCAATGACGCATGTGGAGGCTAACAGTGTCGAATAACGCTTTACAAACAATTATTAACGCCAGGTTACCCGGCAAAGAGGGGCTGTGGCAGATTCATCTGCAGGACGGAAAAATCAGCGCCATTGACGCGCAATCCGGTGTGATGCCCATAACTGAAAACAGCCTGGATGCCGAACAAGGTTTAGTTTTACCGCCGTTTGTGGAGCCGCATATTCACCTGGACACCACGCAAACCGCCGGGCAACCGAACTGGAATCAGTCCGGCACGCTGTTTGAAGGTATTGAACGCTGGGCCGAGCGCAAAGCGTTATTAACTCATGACGATGTGAAACAACGCGCCTGGCAAACGCTGAAATGGCAGATTGCCAACGGCATTCAGCATGTGCGTACCCATGTCGATGTTTCGGATGCAACCCTGACTGCGCTGAAAGCAATGCTGGAAGTGAAGCAGGAAGTCGCGCCGTGGATTGATCTGCAAATCGTCGCTTTCCCGCAGGAAGGGATTTTGTCGTATCCCAACGGTGAAGCGTTGCTGGAAGAGGCGTTACGCTTAGGGGCAGACGTTGTTGGGGCGATTCCGCATTTTGAATTTACCCGTGAATACGGCGTGGAGTCGCTGCATAAAACCTTCGCCCTGGCGCAAAAATACGACCGTCTCATCGACGTTCACTGTGACGAGATTGATGACGAACAGTCGCGCTTTGTCGAAACCGTTGCCGCCCTGGCGCACCGTGAAGGCATGGGGGCGCGAGTCACCGCCAGCCACACCACGGCAATGCACTCCTATAACGGGGCGTATACCTCACGCCTGTTCCGCTTGCTGAAAATGTCCGGTATTAACTTTGTCGCCAACCCGCTGGTCAATATTCATCTGCAAGGACGTTTCGATACGTATCCAAAACGTCGCGGCATCACGCGCGTTAAAGAGATGCTGGAGTCCGGCATTAACGTCTGCTTTGGTCACGATGATGTCTTCGATCCGTGGTATCCGCTGGGAACGGCGAATATGCTGCAAGTGCTGCATATGGGGCTGCATGTTTGTCAGTTGATGGGCTACGGGCAGATTAACGATGGCCTGAATTTAATCACTCACCATAGCGCCAGAACGTTGAATTTGCAGGATTACGGCATTGCCGCCGGAAACAGCGCTAACCTGATTATCCTGCCGGCTGAAAATGGGTTTGACGCGCTGCGCCGTCAGGTTCCGGTACGTTATTCGGTACGTGGCGGTAAAGTGATCGCCAGTACACAACCGGCACAAACCACCGTGTATCTGGAGCAGCCAGAAGCCATCGATTACAAACGATAATCGACTGGGTTACAGCGAGCGTAGTTTATGCCGGATGCGGCGTGAACGCCTTGCACTGAACTCGTAGGCCTGATAAGCGTAGCGCATCAGGCAATTCCAGCCGCTGACCTGTGTCAGCGGCTACCGTGATTCATTCCCGCCAACATCCGCGTATTCATCCAACGCCATGTGCAAAAATGCCTTCGCGGCGGCTGTCTGCCAGCTGTAGTTTATGCCCGGATGCGGCGTGAACGCCTTGCACTGAACTCGTAGGCCTGATAAGCGTAGCGCATCAGGCAATTCCAGCCGCTGACCTGTGTCAGTGGCTACCGTGATTCATTCCCGCCAACATCCGCGTATTCTTCCAACGCCATGTGCAAAAATGCCTTCACGGCGGCTGTCTGCCAGCTATTTTTCCGCCGCAACAAAACCGCCGTTCTCTCCAGTAGTGGCGGGGCAAGAGAAATCGCTTTAAGCCCATCATGTTGTGTGGCAATCGCCGCAGGCAGCAAGGTGGAAAGAGAAGTGCGGCGAATCAGCTCCAGAACCGCGCTAATTGAGTTCGCCTCTATCACCACCTGTGGATGCAGCCCCGCTTTCTCGCAGTAGTGGTCAATTTGCTCTCTGGTGGCAAATTCCGCGCTGAGCAGCACCAGTTTTTCATCATGCAAGCGACTCAATGCCACCTGTTCCTGGTCAGCCAGCGGATGATGTTTCGCCACCACCAACGCTAAACTTTCTGTCAGTAAAGGAATTGCCCCCAGCTCCGGCGAATGCACAGGCGCGAAGGCAATCCCAACGTCCAGCTCGTCGCGACAAAGCATATCTTCGATTTTCTCCTGCGACATTTCCTGTAGCTGGAGCGTGATGCCGGGGTAGCGCGCATAGAAATCCGCCATTAAGGGGCCGATAAAGTAGCTCGTAAAGGTGGGGGTGACGGCGATACGCAGCGATCCTCGCGTCAGATCGGCAACATCATGAATCGCCCGTTTACCCGCCCCCAGTTCCTGTAACGCCCGGCTGGCGTACTGTCGCCAGACTTCCCCCGCATCAGTGAGACGAATCGTTCGCCCGCTACGGTCAAACAGCGGCACGCCTAAACTCTCCTCTAACTGGCGAATCTGCTGGGAAAGCGCAGGCTGGGAGACGTGCAACGCACTGGCGGCACGGGTGAAGCTGCCATGTTCAGCCACGGCAAGAAAGTAATTGATATGTCGAGAGAGCATTCGCCAACCTATAAGTAAATCCAATAGAACTCATCATAAATGAGTCTTTTACCTTATGACAATCGGCGAGTAGTCTGCCTCTCATTCCAGAGACAGACAGAGGTTAACGGTGAAAGAGATTATTGATGGATTCCTTAAATTCCAGCGCGAGGCATTTCCTGAGCGGGAAGCCTTGTTTAAACAGCTGGCGACACAGCAAAGCCCGCGCACACTTTTTATCTCATGCTCCGATAGCCGTCTGGTCCCTGAGCTGGTGACGCAACGTGAGCCCGGCGATCTGTTCGTTATTCGCAATGCGGGCAATATCGTCCCTTCCTACGGGCCGGAACCCGGTGGCGTTTCTGCTTCGGTGGAGTATGCCGTCGCTGCGCTTCGGGTATCTGACATTGTGATTTGTGGTCATTCCAACTGTGGCGCGATGACCGCCATTGCCAGCTGTCAGTGCATGGACCATATGCCTGCCGTCTCCCACTGGCTGCGTTATGCCGATTCTGCCCGCGTCGTTAATGAGGCGCGCCCGCATCCCGATTTACCGTCAAAAGCTGCGGCGATGGTACGTGAAAACGTCATTGCTCAGTTGGCTAATTTGCAAACTCATCCATCGGTGCGCCTGGCGCTCGAAGAGGGGCGGATCGCCCTGCACGGCTGGGTCTACGACATTGAAAGCGGCAGCATCGCAGCTTTTGACGGCGCAACCCGCCAGTTTGTGCCACTGGCAGCTAATCCTCGCGTTTGTGCCATACCGCTACGCCAACCGACCGCAGCGTAACCTTATTTTTAAACCATCAGGAGATCCACCATGATTCAGTCGCAAATTAACCGCAATATTCGTCTTGATCTTGCCGATGCCATTTTGCTCAGCAAAGCTAAAAAAGATCTCTCATTTGCCGAGATTGCCGATGGCACCGGTCTGGCAGAAGCCTTCGTAACCGCGGCTTTGCTGGGTCAGCAGGCGCTTCCTGCCGACGCCGCCCGCCTGGTCGGGGCGAAACTGGATCTCGACGAAGACGCCATTCTGTTATTACAAACTGTGCCACTGCGTGGCTGCATTGATGACCGTATTCCAACCGACCCAACGATGTATCGTTTCTATGAAATGTTGCAGGTGTACGGCACAACCCTGAAAGCGTTGGTTCATGAGAAGTTTGGCGATGGCATTATCAGCGCGATTAACTTCAAACTCGACGTTAAGAAAGTGGCGGACCCGGAAGGTGGCGAACGTGCGGTCATCACCTTAGATGGTAAATATCTGCCGACCAAACCGTTCTGACAGTCATGCGCGACCATCAAAAGACGTTCACGATGCTGTTGGTTCTGGTGCTGATTGGTCTTAATATGCGACCACTGCTCACCTCCGTCGGGCCACTGCTACCGCAATTGCGCCAGGCGAGCGGAATGAGCTTTAGCGTGGCTGCCCTGTTGACCGCTCTGCCGGTGGTCACCATGGGCGGGCTGGCACTGGCCGGAAGCTGGCTTCATCAGCATGTCAGCGAACGTCGCAGCGTCGCCATCAGTTTGTTGCTGATTGCCGTCGGTGCATTGATGCGTGAGCTTTACCCCCAAAGTGCGCTGCTGCTTAGCAGCGCACTGCTTGGTGGGGTGGGGATCGGTATCATTCAGGCGGTGATGCCTTCGGTGATTAAACGGCGGTTTCAGCAGCGCACGCCACTGGTGATGGGGCTGTGGTCCGCGGCTCTGATGGGCGGCGGTGGACTTGGTGCCGCCCTGACGCCCTGGTTAGTTCATCACAGCGAAACCTGGTATCAAACACTCGCCTGGTGGGCGCTGCCTGCCGTTGTTGCGCTCTTTGCCTGGTGGTGGCAAAGCGCCCGCGAGGTCGCCTCTTCTCACAAGACAACAACCACTCCGGTTCGCGTGGTATTCACTCCCCGCGCGTGGACGCTGGGCCTTTACTTCGGTCTGATTAACGGTGGTTACGCTAGCCTGATTGCCTGGTTACCCGCTTTCTATATTGAGATTGGTGCCAGCGCGCAGTACAGCGGTTCCTTGCTGGCGTTGATGACGCTTGGGCAAGCCGCAGGAGCATTGCTAATGCCTGCTATGGCTCGCCATCAGGACCGACGCAAACTGTTAATGCTGGCGCTGGTGTTACAACTGGTGGGTTTCTGCGGCTTTATCTGGCTGCCGCTGCAATTGCCGGTATTGTGGGCGATGGTGTGTGGTTTAGGTCTGGGCGGCGCGTTTCCGCTCTGTTTGCTGCTGGCGCTCGACCACTCTGTGCAACCGGCTATTGCTGGCAAGTTAGTGGCGTTTATGCAGGGGATTGGTTTTGTCATTGCCGGGCTTGCCCCCTGGTTTTCTGGCGTGCTGCGTAGTATCAGTGGCAATTACCTGATGGACTGGGCGTTTCATGCGCTATGCGTCGTTGGGCTGATGATCATAACCCTGCGCTTTGCACCAGCACGTTTTCCGCAGCTGTGGGTCAAAGAGGCATGATGAGACGCTTGTTCCTGCGCTTTGTTCATGCCGGATGCGGCCTACGTAGATCACTGAATTTGTAGGCCTGATAAGCGAAGCGTATCAGGCAATTTTTATAATTTAAAGTGACGATTCAACTTTGTAATCTTTGTAATAATATTGCTTATCCCGGTCGTTTATTTCGCGAATAACCCGACAAGGAACGCCAGCAGCCACGACGTTTGGTGGAATGTCTTTTGTGACGACACTACCCGCGCCAATAACAGAATTATCCCCGATGGTGACGCCTGGATTAATGACCACATGACTCCCGATCCAGACATTATTGCCAATCGTTATCGGAAAAGAGTACATCTCTCCGATTTTTCTCAATTCATGGTGTACAGGGTGTCCCGTAACGGAAAGAGTAACGTTGGGTGCAATCAGTACGTTATCACCGATTGTTACCGTGTAGTCATCGACAATGGTTAAATTGAAATTTGCGTAAAAATTGCGGCCTATATGGATGTTGGAACCATAAGAAAAATAGACGGGAGGTTCTACCCAGGCGTTTTCTCCTACCGTGGCAAACATTTCTTTAATCAGGCTTTCCCTTTTTTCAACTTCTGATGGATGCGAGTGATTAAACTCATACATTAACGTTTTCCCACGAAGTCTTTTTTCAGGTAAGCCTTCGCACATATCGGTAAATAGCTTGCCTGCTTTTATTCTTTCGGTCATTGGCATGTTCATTTTGATCATTCCGTCCTGATATGTTGGTCGGATAAGGCGCTCGCGCCGCATCCGACATTAATTGCTTAAGCGACTTCATTCACCTGGCGACGCAGCAGGGAAAGCGGACCGGGGCCGCTAAGTGTGAACACGGAAATCAAGGTGAAGCCCAGTGCCACCAGACCCAGCACCAGATAAGCGCCCTGGAAACCGATGCTTTCATACATATTGCCCGCCAGTACAGACATAAAAATCATCGCCAGCTGCTTAAAGAAGCAGAAACAGACCAGATAAATCGTCGCTGAAAAACGCACTTCAAACTGGCTGGTAATATATTTAAAGCAGCCCACCAGCAGGAACGGTACTTCAAACATATGCAGCGTTTTCAGAATAACCACTTCCAGCGCTGAGGTGGCGAACGATGAGCCAATAATGCGTACAGACATAATAGTGCCAGCCAGCAGCAGGGCGTTTTTCCCACCGATGCGATTAATAATCAGCGGCGCAAAGAACATAATCGAGGCGTTAAGTAATTCGCCCATTGTCGTTACGTAGCCAAATACCCGCGTACCCTGTTCACTGGAGGTAAAAAACGAAGTAAAGAAATTAGCAAACTGTTGGTCAAAAACATCGTAGGTACAGGAAACGCCAATAACATACAGCGACAAAAACCACAGTTTGGGCTGTCTGAACAATTCCAGCGCCAGCTTAAGGCTAAAAGCCGAATGGTTGGCGCCTACGGCATTGGCAACCGTGGCGGAAGAAGGGGCATCCGTTCTGGCAAAAAAGAGCAAAACGGCGAGGATGAGCGCACAGCCAGAACCCAGCCAGAAAACAAACTGGTTATTGATGGTGAACATGATGCCGACAATCGAGGCACACAGCGCCCAGCCAACACAGCCAAACATCCGCGCGCGACCAAATTCGAAATTACTGCGACGGCTGACTTTCTCGATAAATGCCTCTACTGCTGGCGCACCGGCGTTAAAACAAAAGCCAAGATAAATACCACCAACAATCGACCCTACTAAAATGTTGTACTGTAACAGCGGGCCGAAGATAAAAATAAAGAACGGCGCAAACATCACTAACATGCCGGTAATAATCCATAGCAGGTATTTGCGCAGCCCGAGTTTGTCAGAAAGCAGACCAAACAGTGGTTGAAATAACAGGGAGAACAGAGAAATAGCGGCAAAAATTATTCCGGTATCACTTTTGCTGATATGGTTGATGTCATGTAGCCAAATCGGGAAAAACGGGAAATAGGCACCCATGATAAAAAAGTAAAAGAAAAAGAATAAGCCGAACATCCAAAAGTTTGTGTTTTTTAAATAGAACATAATGGATTTCCTTACGCTAAATACGGGCAGACATAGCCTGCCCGGTTATTATTATTTTTGGCACCAGATCAACTGGTAATGATAGCGACCTGCGCTCAGTTGAAATTCTGCCGACACTGACGGGCTCCAGGAGTCGTCGCCACCAATCCCCATATGGAAACCGTCGATATTCAGCCAGGTGCCTTCTTCCGCGTGCAGCAGATGGCGATGACTGGTTGCCATCAGTTGTTGTTGGCTGTAGCGGCTGATATTGAACTGGAAGTCGCCGCGCCACTGGTGTGGGCCATAATTCAATTCGCGCGTCCCGCAGCGCAGACCGTTTTCGCTCGGGAAAACGTACGGGGTATACATGTCTGACAATGGCAGATCCCAGCGGTCAAAACAGGCTGCAGTAAGGCGGTCGGGATAGTTTTCTTGCGGCCCTAATCCGAGCCAGTTTACCCGCTCTGCTACCTGCGCCAGCTGGCAGGTCAGGCCAATCCGCGCCGGATGCGGCGTATCGCTCGCCACTTCAACATCCACACTGATGACCATCTCACCGTGTCCATCAATCCGGTAAGTTTTCCGGCTGATAAATAAGGTTTTCCCCTGATGCTGCCACGCGTGGGCGGTCGTAATCAGCACCGCGTCGGCAAGTGTATCTGCCGAGCACTGCAACAACGCCGCTTCGGCCTGGTAATGGCCCGCCGCCTTCCAGCGTTCGACCCAGGCGTTCGGATCAATACGCGTTGCTTCACTTACGCCAATGTCGTTATCCAGCGGCGCACGGGTGAACTGATCGCGCAGCGGCGTCAGCAGTTGTTTTTCATCGCCAATCCACATCTGTGAAAGAAAGCCTGACTGGCGGTTAAATTGCCAACGCTTATTACCCAGCTCGATGCAAAAATCCGTTTCGCTGGTGGTCAGTTGCGGGATGGCGTGGGACGCGTAGGGGAGTGTCACGCTGAGGTTTTCCGCCAGTCGCCATTGTTGCCAGGCGCTGATGTGTCCGGCTTCTGACCATGCGGTCGCGTTCGGTTGCACTACGCGTACTGTGAGCCAGAGTTGCCCGGCGCTCTCCGGCTGCGGTAGTTCAGGCAGTTCAATCAACTGTTTACCTTGTGGGGCGACATCCAGAGGCACTTCGCTACTTGCCAGTGGCTTGCCATCCAGTGCCACCGACCAGTGCAGTAGCTCGTTATCGCTATGACGGAACAGGTATTCGCTGGTCACTTCGATGGTTCGCCCGGATAAACGGAACTGGAAAAACTGCTGCTGGTGTTTTGCTTCCGTCAGCGTCGGATGCGGCGTGCGGTCGGCAAAGACCAGACCGTTCATGCAGAACTGGCGATCGTTTGGCGTATCGCCAAAATCACCGCCGTAAGCCGACCACGGGTTTCCGTTTTCATCATATTTAATCAGCGACTGATCCACCCAGTCCCAGACAAAGCCGCCCTGTAAACGGGGGTACTGACGAAACGCCTGCCAGTATTTAGCGAAGCCGCCAAGACTGTTACCCATCGCGTGGGCATATTCGCAAAGGATCAGCGGGCGCGTCTCTCCAGGCAGCGAAAGCCATTTTTTGATGGACCATTTCGGCACAGCCGGGAAGGGCTGGTCTTCATCCACGCGCGCGTACATCGGGCAAATAATATCGGTGGCCGTGGTGTCGGCCCCGCCGCCTTCATACTGTACCGGGCGGGAAGGATCGACAGATTTGATCCAGCGATACAGCGCGTCGTGATTAGCGCCGTGGCCTGATTCATTCCCCAGCGACCAGATGATTACGCTCGGGTGATTACGATCGCGCTGCACCATCCGCGTTACGCGTTCGCTCATCGCAGGTAACCAGCGCGGATCATCCGTCAGTCGATTCATCGGCACCATGCCGTGGGTTTCAATATTGGCTTCATCCACCACATACAGGCCATAGCGGTCGCACAGCGTGTACCACAGCGGATGGTTCGGATAATGCGAACAGCGCACGGCGTTAAAGTTGTTCTGCTTCATCAGCTGGATATCCTGCACCATCGTCTGCTCATCCATGACCTGACCATGCAGAGGATGATGCTCGTGACGGTTAACGCCGCGAATCAGCAACGGCTTGCCGTTCAGCAGCAGCAGGCCATTTTCAATCCGCACCTCGCGGAAACCGACATCGCAGGCTTCTGCTTCAATCAGCGTGCCGTCGGCGGTGTGCAGTTCAACCACCGCACGATAGAGATTCGGGATTTCGGCGCTCCACAGCGCCGGGTTTTCGACGTTCAGACGTAGCGTGACGCGATCGCAATAACCACCACGCTCATCGATAATTTCACCGCCGAAAGGCGCGGTGCCGCTGGCGACCTGCGTTTCACCCTGCCATAAAGAAACTGTTATCCGCAGCTCATCGCACAGTTCGCCGTACATCTGAACTTCTGCCTCCAGTACAGCGCGGCTGAAATCATCATTAAAGTGAGTGGCAACATGGAAATCGCTGATTTGCGTGGTTGGTTTGTGCAGCAACGAGACGTCACGGAAAATGCCGCTCATTCGCCACATATCCTGATCTTCCAGATAGCTACCGTCACTCCAGCGCAGCACCATCACCGCGAGGCGGTTTTCTCCGGCGCGTAAAAATTCGCTCAGGTCAAATTCAGACGGCAAACGACTGTCCTGGCCGTAACCGACCCAGCGCCCGTTGCACCACAGATGAAACGCCGAGTTAACGCCATCAAAAATAATTCGCGTCTGGCCTTCCTGTAGCCAGCTTTCATCAACATTAAATGTGAGCGAGTAACAGCCTGTCGGATTTTCTGCGGGAACAAATGGCGGATTGACCGCAATGGGATAGGTCACGTTGGTGTAGATGGGCGCGTCGTAACCGTGCATCTGCCAGTTTGAGGGGACGACGACAGTATCGGCGTCAGGAAGATCGCTCTCGAGCCAGCTTTCCGGCACCGCTTCTGGTGCCGGAAACCAGGCAAATTGCCACTCACCATTCAGGCTGCGCAACTGTCGGGAAGGGCGATCGGCGCGGGCTTCTTCGCTATTACGCCAGCTGGCGAAAGGGGGATGCGCCGCAAGGCGATTAAGTTGGGTAACGCCAGGGTTTTCCCAGTCACGACGTTGTAATACGACGGCCAGTGAATCCGTAATCATGGTCATAGCTGTATCCTGTGTGAAATTGTTATCCGCTCACAATTTCACACAACATACGAGCCTGACGCATAGAGTGTAAAGCCTGGGGGGCCTAATGAGTGAGCTGACTCACATTAATTGCGTTGCGCTCACTGTCCGCTTTCCAGACGGGAAATTTGCCTTGCCAGCTGCATTAATGAATCGGCCAACGCGCGGGGAGAGGCGGTTTGCGTATTGGGTGGCAGGGTGGTTTTTCTTTTCACCAGTGAGACGGGCAGTAGCTGATTTCCCTTCACCGCCTGCCCCTGAGAGAGTTGCAGCAAGCGGTCTACGCTGGTTTTCCCCAGCAGACGAAAATCCTGTTTGATGGTGGTTAACGGCGGGATATAACACGAGCTGTCTTCGGTATCGTCGTATCCCACTACCGAGATATCCGCGCCGACGCGCAGCCCGAACTCGGTAATGGCGCGCATTGCGCCCAACGCCATCTGATCGTTGGCAACCAGCATCGCGGTGGGAATAACGCCCTCATTCAGCATCTGCATGGTTTGTTGAAAACCGGACATGGCGCTCCAGTCGCCTTCCAGTTCCGCTATTGGCTGAATTTGATGGTGTTTGAGATATTTGTGCCAGCCCGCCAGACGCAGACGCGCGGAGACAGAACTTAATGGGCCCGCTAACAGCGCGATTTGCTGGTGACCTAATGCGACCAAATGCTCCACGCCAAGCCGCGTACCGTCTTCATGGGAGAAAATAATACTGTTGATGGGGGCCTGGTCAGAGACATCAAGGAATAACGCTGGCACGTTACCACAGGCGGCTTCCACCGCAATGGCATCTTGTTCATCCAGCGGATAGTTGATGATCAGACCGCTAACGCGTTGCGCGAGAAGATTGTGTACCGCCGCTTTACAGGCATCGACGCCGCTTCGTTCTACCATCGACACCACCACGCTGGCACCCAGTTGGTCAGCGCGGGATTTAATCGCCGCGACAATTTGTGACGGCGCGTGCAGGGCCAGGCTGGAGGTAGCAACGCCAATCAGCAACGACTGTTTGCCCGCCAGTTGTTGTGCCACGCGGTTGGGAATGTAATTCAGCTCCGCCATTGCCGCTTCCACTTTTTCCCGCGTTTTCGCAGAAACGTGGCTGGCCTGATTTACCACGCGGGAAACGGTCTGATAAGAGACACCGGCATACTCTGCGACATCGTATAGCGTTACTGGTTTCACATTCACCACCCTGAATTCACTTTCTTCCGATTGCTATCATGCCATACCACGGAAGGTTTTTCGCCATTCGGCGGGGCTGACGCCGAAGTGAGATTTAAAATGCTGACGCCAGGTCACAGGTGAGAGAAAACCCACCTCAGCCGCTATCCTCTCAACGGGCAACTGACTGGTTTCCAACAGTTCCTGGCTACGGCGTAAGCGTTCAGTGATGAGCCATTCGGCGATACTCGAACCGGTCGCTTTCATAAAATGACGGGTTAGCGTGCGGCGACTCATCATTACTCGCTGCGCCAGCGAGTCGAGATCATGCTGTTGCGCAATGTTTTGCCGCAGGTAATCCAGCAGGAGGTTAATGCGTTCATCATGGGTATTTTTCGGCACCGGTTGCTCTATAAACTGCGCCTGACCGCCGGTGCGATATGGCGGTACGACCATCCGTCGGGCAATATGGTTAGCATAGTCGCTGCCAAAATGTTGCCGAACAATATACAAACAGCAATCCAGCGCCGCGGCAGTACCGGCAGAGGTAATAATACCGTCATCGTCTACATACAACGCGTTAATATCCAGATATGTTTGTGGAAAACGTGCCTGAAATTCACGCTCGAACTCCCAGTGCGTGGCAGCACGCTTATTGTTCAGTAAACCTGCATAGCCGAGCACAAACGTGCCCAGGCAAAGCCCGACAATCTGTGCCCCGTTATCCCGTGCGGTCGTTAAGGCTTCCAGCAGCTTTTGTGGCGGTTTTTGTGTAATTGTTCCCCAGTAAGGAATTATCACAATATCCGCCTGGATGACTGCGGTATAGTCATGGGTGGCAGTTACGGAAAACCCATCGGCAGAGTCCACGTTTCCCAGATTTTCAGCGCAGATAATTACGTGAAAGCGTTTTTTCTCCGCCATTTTTTCGCTAAACACGATAAACGGTACGGAAAGGTGAAAAGGGCTAAAACCGGCAACGGCGATAATGGCAACAGTTAGCGGGCGCATAACACTCTTTATCTCCGAATTAGAATGTCAACGTTTCACCATCTTCTGGTACGTTCACAAATTCGATAATTTGATTATCTCTGGCGTATTCCTTGAGCGCATCACGCGTCAGCAAACAGTGGTTTACGGCCTCCATATGTGTCGCGACAATTTGCGCTTCTGGCAGGGTAAAATGTGCTTTGAGAATATCTTCTGCTCCCATAATTATCGCGCCATGCCCCAGAACATGCGCAAATCCGGCATTCAACACAACCACTTCTGGTTGGAAAGTTAGCATTGTAGCCTCGACGTCGTCACGCCAGAGGGTATCGCCAGCCAGATAGAGCGTTTTCTCTGTCGGGTGCTGGAAAACAACGCCGCAGGCTGCGCCTAAACGCTTCGCCATAGCCGGGTCGGCATAGGTGCGATCGGAGCCGTGCTGCCCTGTCGTTTTATGCATAGTTATATCACCAAATTTAGTCTCGTCGGTAAGTACGGTAAGATGCGTAAATCCTTGTTTATGCAGTGATTCAGCATCTTGCTCATTTTGCACATAAATCAGTTTATCTTTGGGGACGACGCGGGAGGCTGTTTCGTCCCAGTGATCTTCATGCAAATGAGTCACGATTAGGGCGTCAACGTTGAGTAACGTTGTTAAATCGCACGGTAATTCTACCGTTGGATTGCGGATTTCTGCGCGTGCAGTTCCGGCAAAACCCGGATAACTTCCTTTAGGCGCGAGTAACGGGTCGATAAGAAATGTTTTGCCAGCGTATTGGATAATTTGAGTGGCATTACGAATTTGAGTAATTTTCATGATTTGCTCCACATCACAGTATTGATGTCATTAGCGTAGCGTGCAGCCCGTACTGTGCATGTGGGCAAATGGGCGAATAACGATGAGAATGGGCCAAATTACACATTGACGTCGCTAGCGCAAATGCACGCCACTTCGCCGTCCGGCCACCAGAATAGCCTGCGATTCCACCCCTTCTTCAATCTGTTTTGCTACCCGTTGCAGCGCCGGAAGATGTTTTTCTGCCGCCTGTTCAATGGTCATCGCACTGGCCATATACACCAGATTCAAACAGCCAATCACCCGTTGTTCACTGCGCAGCGGTACGGCAATGGAGGCGATCTTCTCCTCCTGATCCCAGCCGCGGTAGTTCTGTCCGTAACCTTCTTTGCGTGCACGCGCCAGAATGGCTTCCAGCTTTAACGGTTCCCGTGCCAGTTGATAGTCATCACCGGGGCGGGCGGCTAACATTTCGATTAATGCCTGGCGTTCTTGTTCCGGGCAAAAGGCCAGCCAGGTCAGGCCCGAGGCGGTTTTCAGGAGCGGTAAACGCCGCCCGACCATTGCCCGGTGAAAGGATAATCGACTGAAACGGTGAGTGGTTTCGCGTACCACCATTGCATCAACATCCAGCGTGGAAACATCTGTCGGCCACACCACTTCGCGCAATAGATCGCCCAGCAGCGGGGCCGCCAGCGCAGAAATCCACTGTTCGTCACGAAACCCTTCGCTTAATTGCCGCACTTTGATGGTCAGACGAAAACTGTCATCGGAGGTACTGCGCCGGACATATCCCTCTTCCAGTAACGTCTCCAGCAGTCGCCGCACAGTGGTGCGATGCAGACCGCTGAGTTCCGCCAGCAGCCCGACGCTGGCACCGCCGTCAAGTTTATTTAACATATTTAATAACATTAGACCGCGGGTTAATCCGCGCACGGTTTTGTATTCCGTCTGCTCATCGTTCTGCATATTAATTGACATTTCTATAGTTAAAACAACGTTGTGCACCTGGTGCACATTCGGGCATGTTTTGATTGTAGCCGAAAACACCCTTCCTATACTGAGCGAACAATAAAAAATCATTTACATGTTTTTAACAAAATAAGTTGCGCTGTACTGTGCGCGCAACGGCATTTTGTCCGAGTCGTGAGGTACTGAAATGGCAATACAACACCCTGACATCCAGCCTGCTGTTAACCATAGCGTTCAGGTGGCGATCGCTGGTGCCGGTCCGGTCGGGCTGATGATGGCGAACTATCTCGGCCAGATGGGCATTGACGTGCTGGTGGTGGAGAAACTCGATAAGTTGATCGACTACCCGCGTGCGATTGGTATTGATGACGAGGCGCTGCGCACCATGCAGTCGGTTGGCCTGGTCGATAATGTTCTGCCGCACACTACGCCGTGGCATGCGATGCGTTTTCTCACCCCAAAAGGCCGCTGTTTTGCTGATATTCAGCCAATGACCGATGAATTTGGCTGGCCGCGCCGTAACGCCTTTATTCAGCCGCAGGTCGATGCGGTGATGCTGGAAGGGTTGTCGCGTTTTCCGAATGTACGCTGCTTGTTTTCCCGCGAGCTGGAGGCCTTCAGCCAGCAAGATGACGAAGTGACCTTGCACCTGAAAACGGCAGAAGGGCAGCGGGAAACGGTCAAAGCCCAATGGCTGGTGGCCTGTGATGGTGGGGCAAGTTTTGTCCGTCGCACCCTGAATGTGCCGTTTGAAGGTAAAACCGCGCCAAATCAGTGGATTGTGGTAGATATCGCCAACGATCCGTTAAGTACGCCGCATATCTATTTGTGTTGCGATCCAGTGCGCCCGTATGTTTCTGCCGCGCTGCCTCATGCGGTTCGTCGCTTTGAATTTATGGTGATGCCGGGAGAAACCGAGGAACAGCTGCGTGAGCCGCAAAATATGCGCAAGCTGTTAAGCAAAGTGCTGCCTAATCCAGACAATGTTGAATTGATTCGCCAGCGTGTCTACACCCACAACGCACGACTGGCGCAACGTTTTCGTATCGATCGCGTACTGCTGGCGGGCGATGCCGCGCACATCATGCCGGTGTGGCAGGGGCAGGGCTATAACAGCGGTATGCGCGACGCCTTTAACCTCGCCTGGAAACTGGCGTTGGTTATCCAGGGGAAAGCCCGCGATGCGCTGCTCGATACCTATCAACAAGAACGTCGCGATCACGCCAAAGCGATGATTGACCTGTCCGTGACCGCGGGCAACGTGCTGGCTCCGCCGAAACGCTGGCAGGGTACGTTACGTGACGGCGTTTCCTGGCTACTGAATTATCTGCCGCCAGTAAAACGCTACTTCCTCGAAATGCGCTTCAAGCCGATGCCGCAATACTACGCCGGTGCGCTGGTGCGTGAGGGCGAAGCGAAGCACTCTCCGGTCGGCAAGATGTTTATTCAGCCGAAAGTCACGCTGGAAAACGGCGACGTGACGCTGCTCGATAACGCGATCGGCGCGAACTTCGCGGTAATTGGCTGGGGATGCAATCCACTGTGGGGAATGAGCAACGAGCAAATCCAGCAGTGGCGTGCGTTGGGCACACGCTTCATTCAGGTGGTGCCGGAAGTGCAAATTCATACCGCACAGGATAATCACGACGGCGTGCTACGCGTGGGCGATACGCAAGGTCGCCTGCGTAGCTGGTTTGCGCAACATAATGCTTCGCTGGTGGTGATGCGCCCGGATCGCTTTGTTGCCGCCATCGCCATTCCGCAAACCCTGGGCAAGGCCCTGAATAAACTGGCGTCGGTGATGACGCTGACCCGCCCTGATGCCGACGTTTCTGTCGAAAAGGTAGCCTGATATGCACGCTTATCTTCACTGTCTTTCCCACTCGCCGCTGGTGGGGTATGTCGACCCGGCGCAAGAGGTGCTCGATGAGGTCAATGGTGTGATTGCCAGCGCCCGCGAGCGTATTGCGGCTTTCTCCCCTGAACTGGTGGTGCTGTTTGCGCCAGATCACTACAACGGTTTTTTCTATGACGTGATGCCGCCGTTCTGTTTAGGCGTTGGGGCGACGGCAATTGGTGATTTCGGCAGTGCGGCAGGAGAGCTGCCCGTACCTGTGGAGCTGGCGGAGGCTTGTGCGCATGCCGTCATGAAGAGCGGGATCGATCTTGCCGTTTCTTACTGTATGCAGGTGGATCACGGTTTTGCCCAGCCGCTGGAGTTCCTGCTTGGCGGGCTGGATAAAGTGCCGGTTCTGCCTGTGTTCATCAACGGTGTCGCCACGCCGTTGCCCGGTTTCCAGCGTACCCGCATGTTGGGTGAAGCCATTGGACGTTTCACCAGCACTCTCAATAAACGCGTGCTGTTCCTTGGGTCCGGTGGACTTTCCCATCAGCCGCCGGTGCCAGAACTGGCGAAAGCCGATGCCCATATGCGCGACCGTCTGTTGGGTAGCGGGAAAGATTTACCCGCCAGTGAGCGTGAATTGCGTCAGCAACGGGTGATTAGCGCCGCTGAGAAGTTTGTTGAGGATCAGAGAACTCTGCATCCGCTCAACCCGATTTGGGATAACCAGTTCATGACTTTGCTGGAGCAGGGACGCATACAGGAACTGGATGCCGTCAGTAACGAAGAGCTTTCCGCCATTGCCGGAAAGTCGACACATGAAATCAAAACCTGGGTCGCCGCTTTTGCCGCTATTTCTGCGTTTGGCAACTGGCGTAGCGAAGGGCGTTATTACCGCCCAATCCCGGAGTGGATTGCCGGATTTGGCTCGTTAAGCGCCAGAACAGAGAACTGAATATGCAGGAGAAGATGATGAGTTATCAGCCACAAACCGAAGCCGCCACCAGCCGTTTTCTGAATGTAGAAGAAGCGGGTAAAACGCTGCGCATCCATTTTAATGACTGCGGACAAGGCGACGAAACCGTTGTCCTGCTGCACGGTTCCGGCCCGGGGGCTACGGGCTGGGCGAACTTCAGCCGCAATATCGATCCGCTGGTAGAGGCGGGCTATCGAGTGATCCTGTTGGATTGTCCGGGCTGGGGTAAGAGCGATTCGATCGTTAATAGTGGTTCGCGATCGGATCTTAATGCACGAATCCTGAAAAGCGTGGTGGATCAACTGGATATCGCCAAAATCCACTTGCTGGGCAACTCGATGGGCGGCCACAGTTCTGTGGCGTTCACCCTTAACTGGCCGGAGCGCGTCGGCAAATTGGTGCTGATGGGCGGCGGTACGGGCGGAATGAGTTTGTTTACGCCAATGCCAACCGAAGGTATTAAGCGACTGAATCAGCTTTATCGCCAGCCTACTATCGAAAACCTGAAGCTGATGATGGATATCTTCGTTTTTGATACCAGCGATTTGACCGACGCCCTGTTTGAAGCGCGCCTGAATAATATGCTGTCGCGTCGCGATCACCTGGAAAACTTCGTTAAGAGCCTGGAAGCCAATCCGAAACAGTTCCCGGATTTTGGTCCACGCCTGGCGGAAATCAAAGCACAAACCCTGATTGTCTGGGGGCGCAACGACCGTTTTGTGCCGATGGATGCGGGTCTGCGTCTGCTTTCCGGCATTGCTGGTTCTGAACTGCATATCTTCCGCGACTGTGGTCACTGGGCGCAGTGGGAACATGCCGACGCTTTCAATCAACTGGTGCTGAATTTCCTCGCGCGCCCTTAAGGAATGGTCATGACGAAGCATACTCTTGAGCAACTGGCGGCGGATTTACGCCGCGCCGCAGAGCAGGGCGAAGCGATTGCGCCGCTGCGCGATCTGATTGGTATTGAAAACGCGAAAGCCGCCTACGCCATTCAGCGCATCAATGTGCAACATGACGTCGCTCAGGGACGGCGAGTGGTGGGGCGCAAAGTGGGACTGACGCATCCGAAAGTGCAACAACAACTGGGCGTTGATCAACCGGATTTTGGGACGTTATTTGCCGATATGTGTTATGGCGATAATGAAACCATTCCTTTTTCCCGCGTCTTGCAACCCCGCATTGAAGCGGAGATCGCACTGGTTTTGAACCGCGATTTGCCCGCGACCGATACCACGTTTAACGAACTGTATAACGCCATTGAATGGGTACTTCCGGCGCTGGAAGTGGTGGGTAGCCGCATTCGCGACTGGTCGATTCAGTTTGTCGATACCGTGGCAGATAACGCCTCCTGCGGGGTGTATGTCATCGGCGGTCCGGCGCAACGTCCGGCGGGGTTAGACCTGAAAAACTGCGCCATGAAGATGACGCGTAATAACGAAGAGGTTTCCAGTGGGCGCGGCAGCGAATGCCTGGGACATCCGCTTAATGCCGCTGTCTGGCTGGCACGCAAAATGGCCAGCCTGGGTCAACCGCTGCGCGCCGGAGATATCATTCTTACCGGGGCATTAGGTCCGATGGTGGCGGTGAATGCGGGCGATCGTTTTGAAGCCCATATTGAAGGCATAGGTTCAGTTGCTGCGACATTTTCAAGCGCAGCCCCAAAAGGAAGTCTGTCATGAGTAAGCGTAAAGTCGCCATTATCGGTTCTGGCAACATTGGCACCGATCTGATGATTAAAATTTTGCGTCACGGTCAGCATCTGGAGATGGCGGTGATGGTCGGCATTGATCCTCAGTCCGACGGTCTGGCGCGTGCCAGACGTATGGGCGTCGCCACCACCCATGAAGGGGTGATCGGACTGATGAACATGCCTGAATTTGCTGATATCGACATTGTATTTGATGCGACCAGCGCGGGTGCGCATGTGAAAAACGATGCCGCTTTGCGCGAAGCGAAACCGGATATTCGCTTAATCGACCTGACGCCTGCTGCCATCGGCCCTTACTGCGTGCCGGTGGTTAACCTCGAGGCGAACGTCGATCAACTGAACGTCAACATGGTCACCTGCGGCGGCCAGGCCACCATTCCAATGGTGGCGGCGGTTTCACGCGTGGCGCGTGTTCATTACGCCGAAATTATCGCTTCTATCGCCAGTAAATCTGCCGGACCTGGCACGCGTGCCAATATCGATGAATTTACGGAAACCACTTCGCGAGCCATTGAAGTGGTGGGCGGAGCGGCAAAAGGGAAGGCGATTATCGTGCTTAACCCAGCAGAGCCACCGTTGATGATGCGTGACACGGTGTATGTATTGAGCGACGAAGCTTCACAAGATGATATCGAAGCCTCAATCAATGAAATGGCTGAGGCGGTGCAGGCTTACGTACCGGGATATTGCCTGAAACAGCGCGTGCAGTTTGAAGTTATCCCGCAGGATAAACCGGTTAATTTGCCAGGCGTGGGGCAGTTCTCCGGGCTGAAAACGGCGGTCTGGCTGGAAGTCGAAGGCGCAGCGCATTATCTGCCTGCCTATGCGGGCAACCTCGACATTATGACTTCCAGTGCGCTGGCGACAGCGGAAAAAATGGCCCAGTCACTGGCGCGCAAGGCAGGAGAAGCGGCATGAACGGTAAAAAACTTTATATCTCGGACGTCACGTTGCGTGACGGTATGCACGCCATTCGTCATCAGTATTCGCTGGAAAATGTTCGCCAGATTGCCAAAGCACTGGATGATGCCCGCGTGGATTCGATTGAAGTGGCCCACGGCGACGGTTTGCAGGGTTCCAGCTTTAACTATGGTTTCGGCGCACATAGCGACCTTGAATGGATTGAAGCGGCGGCGGATGTGGTGAAGCACGCCAAAATCGCGACGTTGTTGCTGCCAGGAATCGGCACTATTCACGATCTGAAAAATGCCTGGCAGGCTGGCGCGCGGGTGGTTCGTGTGGCTACGCACTGTACCGAAGCTGATGTTTCCGCCCAGCATATTCAGTATGCCCGCGAGCTCGGAATGGACACCGTTGGTTTTCTGATGATGAGCCATATGACCACGCCGGAAAATCTCGCGAAGCAGGCAAAGCTGATGGAAGGCTACGGTGCGACCTGTATTTATGTGGTGGATTCTGGCGGTGCGATGAACATGAGCGATATCCGCGACCGTTTCCGCGCCCTGAAAGCAGTGCTGAAACCAGAAACGCAAACCGGCATGCACGCTCACCATAACCTGAGTCTTGGCGTGGCGAACTCTATCGCGGCGGTGGAAGAGGGCTGTGACCGAATCGACGCCAGCCTCGCGGGGATGGGCGCGGGTGCAGGTAACGCGCCGCTGGAAGTGTTTATTGCCGCCGCGGATAAACTGGGCTGGCAGCATGGGACCGATCTTTATGCGTTAATGGATGCCGCTGACGACCTGGTGCGTCCGTTGCAGGATCGTCCGGTACGAGTCGATCGCGAAACGCTGGCGCTGGGGTATGCTGGTGTTTACTCCAGCTTCCTGCGTCACTGTGAAACGGCAGCGACGCGTTATGGCTTAAGCGCGGTGGATATTCTCGTTGAGCTGGGCAAACGCCGGATGGTTGGCGGCCAGGAGGATATGATCGTCGACGTGGCGCTGGATCTGCGCAACAACAAATAATGATGACTGCCGAGAACGTGCATTTTGTATGCCCATCCCAGGCATGATAAGACGCGCCAGCGTCGCATCAGGCGTCTGCGCACGCCTGCCGGATGCGGCGTGAACGCCTTATCCGGCTTACATTTCGCCCGCAGGCCGTCATTAAATGGTTCTGATTACGCGGCTGGCAATGTATCAGCCGCGATTCACCTGTACTCACAACGAGGTTCATCTTATGTCGACTCGTCTCCCTTCATCATCTTCATCCCGCCTGATGCTGACCATCGGGCTTTGTTTTTTGGTCGCTCTGATGGAAGGACTGGATCTTCAGGCGGCTGGCATTGCGGCGGGTGGCATCGCCCAGGCTTTCGCACTCGATAAAATGCAAATGGGTTGGATATTCAGCGCCGGAATACTCGGTTTGCTACCCGGCGCGTTGGTTGGCGGAATGCTGGCGGACCGTTATGGTCGCAAGCGCATTTTGATTGGCTCAGTTGCGCTGTTTGGTTTGTTCTCACTGGCAACGGCGATTGCCTGGGATTTCCCCTCACTGGTCTTTGCACGGCTGATGACCGGTGTCGGGCTGGGGGCAGCGTTGCCGAATCTTATCGCCCTGACGTCTGAAGCCGCGGGTCCACGTTTTCGTGGGACGGCTGTGAGCCTGATGTATTGCGGTGTTCCCATTGGTGCGGCGCTGGCGGCGACGCTGGGTTTCGCGGGGGCAAACTTAGCCTGGCAAACGGTGTTTTGGGTAGGTGGTGTGGTGCCGTTGATTCTGGTGCCGCTATTAATGCGCTGGCTGCCGGAGTCGGCGGTTTTCGCTGGCGAAAAACAGGCTGCGCCACCACTGCGTGCGTTATTTGCGCCAGAAACGGCCACCGCGACGCTGCTGCTGTGGTTGTGTTATTTCTTCACTCTGCTGGTGGTCTACATGTTGATCAACTGGCTGCCGCTGCTTTTGGTGGAGCAAGGATTCCAGCCATCGCAGGCGGCAGGGGTGATGTTTGCACTGCAAATGGGGGCGGCGAGCGGGACGTTAATGTTGGGCGCATTGATGGATAAGCTGCGCCCAGTAACCATGTCGCTACTGATTTATAGCGGCATGTTAGCTTCGCTGCTGGCGCTGGGAACGGTGTCGTCATTTAACGGTATGTTGCTGGCGGGATTTGTCGCGGGGTTGTTTGCGACAGGTGGGCAAAGCGTTTTGTATGCCCTGGCACCGTTGTTTTACAGTTCGCAGATCCGCGCAACAGGTATGGGAACAGCCGTGGCGGTTGGGCGTCTGGGGGCTATGAGCGGCCCATTGCTGGCCGGGAAAATGCTGGCATTAGGCACTGGCACGGTTGGGGTAATGGCCGCTTCTGCGCCGGGTATTCTTGTTGCAGGGGTGGCGGTGTTTATTTTGATGAGCCGGAGATCACGAATGCAGCCGTGCGCCGATGCCTGACGCACCTTATTAAGCAGGGGCGAAAGGGACTTGCCCTCAATACACCTACGGCGTTTACAGGTATACTCGCTAAAAATTATTCAGCGGGTTTGGAAACAAAGATGGCAAAACTTACCTTACAAGAGCAGTTGCTCAAAGCAGGATTAGTCACCAGCAAAAAAGCGGCGAAGGTCGAGAGAACGGCGAAAAAATCGCGCGTTCAGGCGCGTGAAGCTCGGGCGGCGGTAGAAGAAAATAAAAAGGCACAGCTTGAGCGTGATAAACAGCTTAGCGAGCAACAAAAACAAGCGGCGTTGGCGAAAGAATATAAAGCCCAAGTGAAGCAGCTTATTGAAATGAACCGAATCACCATTGCCAATGGCGATATTGGTTTTAACTTTACCGATGGTAATCTGATTAAGAAAATCTTTGTCGATAAGCTCACGCAAGCGCAGTTGATTAATGGTCGTCTGGCGATTGCCCGCTTGTTGGCCGATAACAATAGCGAAGGTGAATACGCCATTATTCCCGCCAGCGTTGCCGATAAAATTGCTCAGCGCGATGCCAGCAGTATTGTGTTGCATAGTGCACTCAGCGCCGAAGAGCAGAATGAAGATGATCCGTATGCCGACTTCAAAGTGCCTGATGATTTGATGTGGTAAACATAGATAAGCCGTGCGCAGATGCCTGATGCGACGCTTTGCGCGTCTTATCAGGCCTACGGTTTACGAGCGAAATGTGGGCCGGATAAGGCGTTTGCGCCGCATCCGGCAGTCGTGCGCAGATGCCTGATGCGACGCTTTGCGCGTCTTATCAGGCCTACGGTTTACGAGCGAAATGTAGGCCGGATAAGGCGTTTACGCCGCATCCGGCAGGCGTGCGCCATGCCTGATGCGACGCTTTGCGCGTCTTATCAGGCCTACGGTTTACGGGCGAAATGTAGGCCGGATAAGGCGTTTACGCCGCATCCGGCAGTTGTGCGCAGATGCTCAACGCATATTCAATTTATTGGCGTGGTACGCAATATGCTCGCCAATAAAACTGGAGACAAAATAATAGCTGTGGTCGTAACCTTCGTGATACCGGATTAACGCCTTGATATTCATCTCCTGACAGACCTTTTCAAGATTTTGAGTCCGCAGCTGTTCCACGTAAAAATCATCACTCAATCCCTGATCAACCATTATTTCTGCAACGCGTTGACCTTGTGAAATAAGGCTCACCGGATCGTAATCCAACCAGGTTTCTTTATTTTCACCAAGATACGCGGCAAAGGCTTGCTGGCCCCACGGTACTTGCGAAGGGGAAACAATGGGCGAAAACGCCGAGACGCTGACATACTCATCTGGGTTACGCAGCGCCAGTACCAGCGCGCCCAGCCCGCCCATAGAATGACCTGAGATAGACTTTCTGGCCGTTGCCGGAAAATGTTGCATCACTAAATCCGGCAGCTCGCTGCGGATATAGTCATACATTTTGTAATGCTCTTTCCACGGCGCTTGCGTCGCGTTCAGGTAAAACCCAGCACCTTGCCCGAGATCGTAACGGTCGGCATCTGCGACATGACTGCCTCGCGGACTGGTGTCCGGCACAACAACAATAATGTTGTGTTCAGCCGCGTAACGCTGCATTCCCGATTTGGTAATGAAATTCTGCTCGTTGCAGGTCAGGCCCGAAAGCCAGTAAAGCACCGGCAATTTTTCACTCGCAGCTTTTGGTGGGAGATAGACGCCGACATTCATTTCACAATTCAGTGATTGGGAATAATGCCGATACACATTTTGCCAGCCGCCAAAGCTGGCATGTTTTTCAATGAGTTCCATCAGCCATTATCTCATGGTTAATTCCCCGGACGGCTGCCCGGGGACGGTATTAAGAACCTCGTCTAAACTGGACGGGGTAAACCTGCGGGAAATCAGTAACGAATTACGGTTCGAATGGATTTGCCTTCATGCATCAGATCAAAGGCGTCATTAATTTCATCCAGGCTCATGGTATGCGTCACAAACGGTTCCAGGTCGATATCACCTTTCATTGCATCTTCAACCATCCCCGGTAACTGGGAACGACCTTTCACGCCGCCAAACGCGGAACCTTTCCATACGCGACCGGTGACCAACTGGAATGGACGGGTGGAGATTTCCTGACCAGAACCTGCTACCCCGATGATCACCGACTGACCCCAGCCGCGGTGCGCACTTTCTAGCGCCGCACGCATCACATTGACGTTACCGATGCACTCAAAGGTATGGTCGATACCCCATTTGTTGATATCCAGCAGGACATCTTTAATCGGTTTGTCGTAGTCATTCGGGTTAATGCAGTCGGTGGCACCGAAGCGACGCGCCAGATCGAATTTCTTCGGGTTCGTATCAATAGCGATAATCCGTCCCGCTTTCGCCTGACGCGCGCCCTGAACCACAGCCAGACCAATCGCGCCAAGACCAAACACGGCAACAGAATCACCTGGCTGGACTTTAGCGGTATTATGCACCGCGCCAATGCCGGTGGTCACGCCACAGCCCAGCAGGCAGACGTGTTCATGGTTTGCTTCTGGATTAATTTTGGCCAGAGACACTTCCGCGACCACGGTGTATTCACTGAATGTAGAACAGCCCATGTAGTGATAAAGCGGCTGCCCGTTGTAAGAAAAACGGGTGGTGCCGTCTGGCATCAGGCCTTTGCCCTGGGTTTCGCGAACCGCGACACAGAGGTTGGTTTTGCCGGAACGACAGAACTCACACTCGCCGCACTCTGCGGTATAAAGCGGGATCACATGGTCGCCAGGTTTGACGCTGGTTACGCCCTCACCGACTTCAACCACAACGCCAGCCCCTTCGTGACCAAGAACGACCGGGAATACACCTTCCGGGTCATCGCCGGAGAGGGTAAATGCGTCGGTATGGCAAACGCCGGTATGGGTAACTTTGATCAGCACTTCACCTTTTTTCGGTGGTGCAACGTCAATTTCAACGATTTCCAGCGGTTTGCCGGGAGCAAATGCAACGGCAGCACGTGATTTCATCTTTCGCTCTTCCTCAATATGGTAATAGATTCAGCTATTTAAGATAGGCTCGAACCAGTTCAATAGTGTCGTCAACGGATTGGCTGACTTCACGGCTGTAGCAGTCATTTCGGTCAAACGTTTCCCGGATATGGCTTTCAAGCACTTCTGCCATCAGCCCGTTAGCCGCGCCCCGAACGGCGGCTATCTGTTGGAGTATGGCACGGCATTCGGCATCACCCTCCAGCGACCGTTCCAGAGCATCAATCTGCCCCCGAATACGACGAACTCGAGTAAGGACCTTTTTCTTCTCTTCCGGAGTACTGGGCATTTCGCACCTCATCATCTGCACGTAATATACTATAGGGGGGTATG